>JABHTG010000111.1 GCA_018697205.1 Nitrospina sp.
CGAAAGAATGGTCCTTCTCTTTAAAAATAATTGGTGAGTCTATAATAATACTAGCAGGGGAAAATCCTTTTTCAATAGCAGTGGCATAAACAATAGGTTTGAATACAGACCCAGGCTGGCGAACCGCTTGAACGGCTCTGTTAAATTGACTTCTAGAAAAATCATACCCGCCTATCATTGCTTTAATATGTCCAGTTTCAGGTTCTATGCTGATTAAAGAAGATTCCACCTCTGGTTCTTGCTCTAGTGATAGTGACCAGAGCAAGCCTGATTCATCAGGGCCCAGAACCTTAACCATTATTCTATCCCCAGGGTGGAGAGTTTTATCAATTCGATTGATGCGAGCCCACCGGCCATCAATCTTGATGTTTGGCTCTCTTGCCCAGTTCATATCTTTTAACGTTATGATTCCTTCACCTTGACCAATTAAAACAATAGCATGTTCTCTTTCTACCGACTTGACTAACCCATAGATTATCATTCCAGGCTTAGAAAGTACTCCGTCTCCTATATTGTTAGCCTCGAGTAGGGTTTCTTGCAATATAGTTTCCGGCAAAGACATATCCATTCTACCTAATGGGCCACGGTAGCCGAATCGCTTATCAATAATACGTAAGTGTTTATTTGTTGAATTTTGAGCAATAATCTGATTATTTAAATTAAGCGTTGTATAAACTTTAAGCCCACTTTTATAGACTTTGTTACGTCCATACATAGTCATTAACTGTTGGCGGATGTATTCGACAAAATAGGGAGCTCTGTTTAGCATATTTGTGATTTCACCAAGCTTAAAGTTCTTTTTTATTGCCAGCGTGGCTTCGTCACGCTTAATAAAACCTTCTTGAGCCATTCGACGTATGACGTGGTTTCTTCTTGAGCGAGCGCGCTTTGGATTTCGATAAGGAGAGTAGCTGTTTGGGGATTTTGGGAGTCCCGCGATTAGAGCAACCTCATCTAAGGTGAGGTTCTGAACATTTTTCCCAAAGTATGTTCGCGCTGCAGCCTCGACGCCATAACTACCATGTCCATAATAAATCTGATTCAAATACATTTCTAAAATTTCATTCTTCGTAAAGACTAATTCCAATCGAATTGATAAAATAGCCTCCTTAATTTTTCTTATAAGAGATCTTTCACGAGAAAGAAAAAGTGTTTTTGATAGCTGCTGAGTTATCGTGCTACCACCTTCTACCACACGGCCAGCCTTCATATTGGTAAGAAAAGCTCGGAAAATAGACTTTGGGTCGATTCCAATATGGCGATAAAAATTTGCATCTTCAACCGCAAGAGCAGCTTGCTTTAGCTGGACTGGAATTTTGCTTAGTGGAACCATTATCCTTTTTTCAAGATAAAGTTCTGCGATCAACTTATCTTGATCAGAATACATTAAGGTTACAGTACTTGGCTCAAAGTTTTTTAATTCTCTTACATCAGGTAATTCATTATTAAATTTTAAATAAATTATAAGTGCACTAGTGAATCCAATGAACAAGATTGCTATAGAAATAGAGAAAATTCCCATTAACAGACCTTTAAAAAAACCTCGTTTCCTTTTTTTAAAGGGTTTCTTTTTTTTGTTTTTTGTTTTTTCTTTTTCAGTTCTAGCCATTATAAAATTTGAGGTGGTATTTGACTTTCTTCAAGTTCGATAAGCTCGATCCAGGTAGTTATGTTTTTAGCTATTGGGCTAATATTATTCAAGATTTCGTTAAATCGATTAAAACTTTCTAAAGTATCGGGTTTTTGGGCTAGTAATTCATTGTTGATATTCTCTTTTTCGTTTTCTGATTTATGCAAACATTTTTCAATAAGCCAGGCCACCATTTCTTTATCACTTAGCTTTTGAGTTTGGTAAGCAAACTCTTTATGGTTGGTGTCAAGAAACTCCAAAACTAATTTATCAAGGGGACATGGAAATATATATTCGCCAAGAGTATTTGAGCTGTAGGCTCTTGCTTTATCAATCATACGAGGCACCATTATGAGGCCCTTCATTTTAGCTTTGGGGCTTCTGGGGATTAATAGGGCGAGGTCCATTAAGAGTTAAATTTTTAATCTATAGAAAAATCAAGTGATATGGTTCTTATATGAGCATATAAGGTTTAGTCTAACCGAACTCTACTTAGTTTTTTTAAGTTTGGTGAAGATTTTATTATTTTTGCACCCTCCGACCCAATGTGATTTCTAAATAAATCAAGGGTGGTAATATTTGATAGAAATTCTGAATTTGCAAGATGTTTAGCGCCTTCTTCCCCAATTTCATTAAACTTTAAAACAAGTTGATCAAGATTAGACCAATTTGAAGATTGAGATATCAGTCTTGCTCCTTCAGCTGTAATTTTGTTTGACTTTAAATTCAATACTTTTAATTTTGAAAGATAGGGGGATTCGCATAAAGCGGCAACACCTTTATCGCTGATTTCGTTATCTCCTAGAATTAGACTTTTAGCTTGGGATAATGCTTCTAGGCTGGAAAGTTGGGTGGCACCACTATCACATAATTTTTTGTTCTCCAAATCAAGCAAACCATTTCCATCTAAATTTTCAAGAACTAGTTTTTCAATTTCTGCTAATGGTTCATTGTTCATTAAAAAAGTTTTCAACGCCTTTTTAGAAATATTTTTATAAATTGCCAAGATTTTTTATATTAAACCTTCTGTGTAAAAGGGTCAATTATTACTACGAGATAGAGAAGTATTTTTATGATAAGATTGAATATAATATCAGTCGTGATATATTCGATATGTATAATAGAGAATGAGAATCAACAAACTGACTAAGTGAGGATGTAAAATAATGAAAAATATTCTTTCGATTTTAGTGGTTTTAACATTTATTTTGATTTCAGCAACTGCCTTTGCCGGCGAGGGTCCAATGCAATTACCTGAAGGTTCAAACCCAGAGGCTAGCATGCACAACAAAGAAGGGATTAAGCATTGGGGGATGGGACATTACGATGAGGCTTTAAAGCATTTTAAGGAAGCTTCTGCGATCGATGGTTCTTCGGGAGAAATCCACTTTAATGAAGCAATCTCATATGATAAATTGGGACAGCATGGGGTTGCAACTAAACATTTTGGAGTTGCCAAGAAGAAAGCAGGTGGTAACCAAAAGATTTTAAAATCACCAATTTTAAATGGCCATCTTGGGATGTGATTTTAATTTTTTGATTGGTGGCGATATTCGAGGGTTTTTTTGTTGTGGAAATTTAAAGCTGCTATGTATGGGGGGCCGATTTTGAAATTGGCCCCTTTTTTTTGCCGAGGTCATCGCAAAGCTACGGTAGGCTACAAAAGTTTGTTGATTTAAGCCTAATCTGTTAATATTTTACTACTTCCAAATTTATTGAGGAGACTTCTCTTATGATGGGCATTGGTTTTCCAGAATTAATGATTATTTTAGTAATCATTATGATAATTTTTGGTGCCGGCAAGCTTCCAGAAATTGGTAGCGCGTTTGGCAATAGCATAAAGAATTTTAAAAAGTCTATGAAATATGCTGAAGTAGGAGAAGCAGAGTCAGAATCTACTGATAGTGAACTACCGCTATCAGAATCTACTACGACTACCGATGGAGCTAATAAAGCACTAACGCCTGAAGAGGCGGCTGCGAAAAAAGAGGCTGACATGATAGATGAGGTTGCCGATGAACTTTTAAAAAATAGGGTAGACCCTATTAGAACAGCGCATGATGGACTAGTTCAACAAAATGATGTTTTTACTAATTCATTGAGGTCGACACCTGGTGGAAGAGGGCGAGAAAGAGGGGTCGGTCGGGACGTGCTTTAACCGAAAAATATTCTTTCTAGAATAGCCGTTTTCAACCAGCCTCTTACATGCTAAGTCAGAAAAATTATTGTTGAAATTAAATTTCATTATAATTCTTTCTGATTAAATGCTATACCCCAGCCTATAGCAAGACCTAAGCAGACCCAGAGAAGCTCTTTAATACGTCTTACGAAGGATACAGTTATTCCTAATGTTCCTGGCAACCCCAAAGCTGTAAATATTAGAAGTAAGCCCCCTTCTTGCGCCCCAATACTTAGAGGGATGAAGAAACTCGCATTGCGAATTAATTGAGCAAGGGCTTCTATGAGCCACAAGTCAGTTAGGCTCAGGTTATAACCGAGAAAATATAATGTTACATATAGTTCTGCCATTCCAATTACCCAACCGATAAATGCGTATGATACCGAGATTATAGCCCGGCGAATATCCTGCCTGTAGTAAGAAGATATACTCTCATCTAAAATTTCGAGCTTTTTTAAAAACACATTCATTTTCTTTCCAAAGGGACGCTTAGAAGACCATCGAGCTAACTTGCCTAAAGTTCCGGTTATCTGAAATATAAGAAATAGAAATATTAGTATGGAGAGTATTGCCATTGAAAGAATGCAAGCCCCTTTAATTTCATTAGGTATTACATTGGATTGTAGTGTGAAAAATATACCTGGGATAAAAAATAAAATGAGGCCGATAAGAAATGTTGTCCGGGCAATAACCTGAGATGCCATCCCTTGTTTTAAAGAGAGACCATGTTTTTCTTTTAGCAGTTGAGCTTTTATAGGTTCTCCCCCTAGAGTACCTAATGGCGTGATGGTATTGTAAGCTTCTCCGATTTGGCGAATACACCACAAACTCCACAAACTAAATTGCCTAGTTTCTTCTCGTTTGAAATTATTTTTCCAGGCAATGGTGTCAACCCAAGTTACAATTCCATAAAGAATCAGAACAATTAAAAAACCATAACCTAGTTTAATGAGAAGATTAACGACAGCAAATAAGTTGACGGTTGAAATCGCCCAGGCAAGTAATAAGCAACCAATTAACAAAAAAAATAGTTTTAAATATTTCATTATTTTGCCAGGAATTCCGAGGCTAGCTTCAGGTAGGTTTGAAAATAAATTACTTAAGTTTGAAACACCTTAACATAGGTCTCAACATATCGTGGGCTTGAGGGGACACGTTAGTTGGTATTAAGCTACCTATCGCATTCTCCACCGATCATATTGAGCATGTCAAAGGTAGGGACTATGTCAGCTAGCATCCCTCCTTTACAAAGGTCTGCAAGAGCTCCAGTC
Organism: Nitrospina sp.; assembly: GCA_018697205.1. Taxonomy (GTDB): domain Bacteria; phylum Nitrospinota; class Nitrospinia; order Nitrospinales; family VA-1; genus Nitromaritima. The sequence goes on from JABHTG010000111.1 coordinate 5,081, forward strand.
ATAGTAAAACAAGGGGGTCTTACTCGACATTTCCAAGGTTTCCCTGACCCATCACTAACAATATAAAACCCAAGCTCTCCATTCGCAGCTTCGGTAGGATAGTAAACTTCTCCTACAGGTGGTTTAACTCCATCTATAACAACTTTAAAGTGGGCGATCATTTCTTCCATTTGAGAATAAACATCTTGCTTGGATGGAATTCTAAGATAAGGGTTGTCTGTATTGATTGGGCCTTCTGGCATGTCCTTCATTGCTTGCTTGATGATTTTTAGGCTTTGTTTAATTTCCTCCATTCTAACTAAATAACGGTCAAAGTTATCACCAGTTGTTCCAAGTGGTATATCAAAATCTAGGCGGTCATAAACCAAGTAAGGTTCTTTTTTTCTTATGTCATAGTCGACACCACAAGCTCTGAGGCAAGGACCTGTAAAACCCCAAGAAATAGCATCTTCCTTAGAAATAGCCCCTGTATCCCGCATACGGTCGAGAAAAATTCTATTTTTAGTTAGCAGTTTGTCTACATCCTCAAATAAGCTTTCAAGCTTTGGGTAGGTTGACTCTAGATCATCGTTGAACCCAGGTGGCAGATCACACATCAAACCACCGATGCGGATATAGTTGGATGTTAGTCTCGCTCCACACACTTTTTCTAGAAGATCCCACACAATTTCACGTGCTTCCACAAAATATATGAATGCAGTAAGAGCCCCGAGCTCCAAGGCAGCAGCAGCAATATTCGTATAATGATCTGAAATACGTGCAAGTTCGTTTGTCACTACGCGAATGTACTTACAACGCTCGGTTACTTCTATGTCACATAACTTTTCAACGGCTAGAGCGTAACCAACATTATTCATAATAGCTGAACAATAATTCAAACGGTCGGTATAAGGAAAAACGTTAGAGTAGGTAACACTCTCACACATTTTTTCAAATCCGCGATGGAGATAGCCGACTTCTACGGTCATATCAACCACGGTTTCTCCATCAAGGGTCAGGAGAAATTTTACCGTACCATGTGTTGCCGGATGGGATGGCCCCATATTCAGGACCATATGGTCAGTGTGTAAATTTTCTTTTAAGTCAGACATTGTTTGCTGGTAATAAAGTAAAGTTTAATCAGCTTTTGATATCCTAATTGAAACAGGCCCTTCTTCACCATTTCTAAGCATATTGACTGGCATCTCTATCCAGTTTTTAGGGATATATACCATGCCCTTGGCTGTAACAGTATTAATCATTATGGGGGCTTCAATTTTATGTGTACTCGATTCAATCACAATTCGGTCTCCATCATTAACACCCAAGGTTTTTGCATCTTCTGGGTGGAGCTCTGCAACACATTCTGGCCCAATGTCTGTTAGTGCTTTGGCGTATTGTGTATAGCTTCCAATATGAAACATATGATTATTGGAAACTAATTGGAAGGGAAACCCTTCCTTTGGCTCAATTGCTTGTAGTGGCTCTGAAATATGAAAACAAGGATTACTTTTAAAACCTTCTGGACTCCATTGCTTGGAACTTGTTCCTAGAAGGGTACCCTTGTATATGGGAACTACTTTTAAAATTTCCTGTTGAATTTCTGGCACAGAGGAATTCTTAAGATTTTTCCCAAAAACACTTGCTAAACGAACAAAAATATCATGGTCTGTAAGCGATTGGTATTGAGGTGGTGTTGACGGCAACACTTTTTGTACATGGCGAGTCATGTTGGTAAATGACCCTTCTTTTTCGACAGATGTTGTTGTGGGAAGGACGATATCAGCTAACTTTGCAGTTTCTGTCATATAGATGTCTTGTACTACAAGAAATGGTACTACCTGCAGAGCATTTTTTAATTCCGCACCTTTATAATAAGAATGAACTGGGTCTTCTCCTGCAATGTGTAAAAACTTAATTGTTCCATTAGCGCAGTTTTTTATAAGATCATTTGCAGGATTGTCACTTCCAAACTTGAGAGACTCGGCATCCCATTCAATTGCTAATGACGACAGGGCACTTGAATCTGTGATTGGTTGGTAGCCAGGTAGAAAGTCCGGCGTGCAACCCATGTCATTAACTCCTTGCGAATTGCAATGTTCCCTAGGGGGGAAAATACTGATACTGCCTTCTGCACCATGATGAACTAGGATAGATAAATTAAGAAGAGCGTTTAAAGTTTCTTCACCTCGACCCGTATCGAAAATATCATTTCCAATAAGAAGGTATCTGTCTGCTGAGCGCCCAAACCTATTTGCTGCACGTGTTAGAACTTCATCAGGAATCCCAGTTATTTTTTGAGTAGCTTCAGCTGTATATGAGGATAGAGAATTAACCATTTCATCGTAATTTTGCACGGCAGATTTAATTTTATTTGAATCTACTATCCCTCGGTCTATCAATATCCGAGCAATTCGGTTAACAACTGTCACATCGGATCCTAAAGTATAATTAAGGCGAATATCAATATTTGCCTCATTTTTTAAAATAACTTTACGCGGGTTTGCGATGATAAGGTCCGTGTCATTAAATATCGCTCCTTTGCGAGCCGAGTTACCTCCAACAGGATATTCCGATGGTAGGTCAGAGTTAAATATAAAAATAACGTCAGATTTTTCCATTTCTGTTACAGGTTTTGAGTTGATGCCATTTTCAAAGCATCGAATCATAAACTGATTAACATAAGGAGCCCTCATATGAGCTAGATTAGTAATTTGGTTAGAACCGTAAAGACCACGGAATAGTTTCTGAAAAAGATAACTTTCTTCGTTGGTTAGTTTTTCTCCACCTATACCAGCTACAGTCTGAGATCCACTTCGATTAATAGTCGCTTGAACGCGTTCGACTATAGTTTTAATAGCTTCATCCCAACCTACTTCCTTAAAATTTCCCCCAACATTCATAAGGGGAGATTTGATACGGTTTTCATTATGTATGATGCCATGCCCAAAACGCCCCTTAGCACAAAGGTTTCCTTCATTGATTCCCAAATCATTTGTTTCATCACCAACAAATCGGGCTACTCTATTTTTCTTTGTTTCCACTTGAATTGTACAACCCCACGAACAATAACCGCAGGTACTGTGATTTTTTGAGAAGAGGGCAGCTAATCCACGTTCTTGAGATGACATATCCATTAGCGCCCCAGTAGGGCATATGGTTATGCACTGACCACAGAACTCACAGTCCAAAGGCTCTTGGTTTGCTGTGCCAATCGTCGTTTTCATACCTCTTTGATGGAAGTCCAACGCCTGTACACCTTGGATTTCATCACAAGCTCGCACACACAGCCCACACATAATACAACGGTTCAGATAGAACTCTATAAGTGGGTTTGATTTATCACTTGGTTCGTTGCGGCGTTGAATTTCAAATCGCCCATTAGCTAATTGCAAAGCTTCAGTGTTGTCTTGAAGTGGACAGACCCCTGATTTATCGCAAATGGGGCAATCCAAAGGGTGCTCAACTAGAAGCATTTCTAAACAGGCACCGTTATAGCGATCAGTTTCCTCAGTGGAAGTGAAAATTTCTATACCCTCTGCTACAGGTTGGGTGCAGGAGTATACGAGTTCTTTTTTTCCTTCAGGAGTGCGTATGTCTACCATGCAAGTTCGGCAGGCAGCGAAGGGTTTGAGCTTTCGGTTATAGCAGAGATTTGTTATTTCAACACCGTGCTGTTTGGCAACTTCGATGATTACAGTACCTTCAGGTGCAGAAGCTTCATTACCATTTATTTTAAAGTTAACAATTTTCTTAACGACCGTGCTCATTCGCTTGTAACCTCCTCCGTCTGTTGCTCAGGCGCATCTTCTAATTTATAGTTACCAAGCAATTCAATGGACTTTTCTGGATCAATGGTTCCGTGAGTATCATCGCCAACGAGTGCCATAGGAGCTGCACCGCAGTTTCCAAGGCAAGAAGCGGTTTGTAAAGTAAAGAGCTTGGTTTTGTCAGTATCCCCTGGGTGAATGCCATAAGTCTCGTGAATTTTATTTGCAATTATATTAGCCCCTTTAACGAAACAAGCAGTTCCATAGCATAGCTTAATTATATATTTCCCAGGCTCGGTAATGAGCAATCCTGGGTAAAATGAAATCACACCAAATACTTCTGCTCGGGTGATCTTGAGTACTTCCATTAGAACCTGTATCGCTTTGTCAGGAAGGTATCTATAAACTGCCTGTACCTTCTGCAAAATAGGGATTAAGTAGCGTCGATCTCTGCTAGGAAAGCTGTCCAATATTTTATGGACCGGCTCCAAATCTATTTCTTCTTCCTCGGCAGATTCTTGATCTTCCACTTTTTTTTCTTTAGTTTCCATACTGCATGAGACCCCTTAGTTAAAAGAATCTTTCAAATTTTACCCTTGCGGGAGGTGAGACTAAAAACTCTTGGATCTAATAAATATTGAAATTATAAACCCTCGGCGCTACTTTGGGAATAATTGGAGGTCGAAGTATATAAGCTCGATTGTTTTACTGTCAATAGATTTATTTTGGGATAGTGGTTCTTATCAATAGTTTATATAACTAATTGTAAAATAAGAATGTAGTATGCATTTGTTTTGAGGTATTTTGATGTTAAAAAAGTTGAGTATGATTGTAATTGCTCGGGAATAATATTGGACCAATATTTTAGGAAGCCTATTTAATATGCCCTTAGTTTTTATCCAATAGGTTGGTATATTCTGATGTTATTTTATAGAGAATTGTATAGCATTAAATCAATGAACTTTTTAAGGAGTGACAATTATCTCAGGTTTATCGTGCAATATTGAAGTTTTAGCTAGGCTCTGTTCTTGCCTTTGTGAAGGAACCTTCTGAAGGTAGTTTTTTGTTGTATTTAAAAGGGCTATTGCTTCCAAATGATTAGGATCGATTTGAAGTGTTTCTTCCAGTGTGACCATGGCCTCTTCATAGCGCTTTAGCTCGCTATAAGCCCACCCTAGGCTATAGTAAGAATCTTTGCTTTTTGGGTTAAGGCGAATAGATTTTTTGAGAGGAACTAATGCCTCAATATATTTTTTCAACTCGATGAGAGCCCAACCAAGGTTATAGTAAACACTTGGATCATCAGGGTTTAATTGTGCCACCTTCCGGTATTCACCAACGGCATCCTGATTGCGACCCAGAATGTCATAGACCAGGGCTAGGTTATAATGACCTTTGATATTATTAGGTTCCAGGTTGATACCTTCTTTAAGATATTGAATGGCTTGTGAATGCCTACTAAGGCTTGTATAGGTTGATCCCAGGTTAAAATAGGGCGTTGTGAAGCTAGGATCTGACTTAATTGCTTTTTTAAAAAAACTAATGGCCTTAGCATATTTTTTTAATTTCAAAAAACCCATGCCGAGTTGGTTTTGGATTTTAGGATAATCTGGGTTCTCGGTTTTCGTTTTGCTAAGTAGGACAGATGCATCCTCAAACCGACCTACTTTCATAAGGCTTAATCCTAGCGGATAAAAAGCCTCTTCTAGTTTGGGGTTCAAATCAAGAGCTTTTTGCAGGTGAATTATAGTTGGATCGTATTGCTCCAGTTTGGAGTGAGCTAAGCCTAGCGCTAGGTAGGCATTGGCGTGAAATTTGTTAATTCTTACAACCTCCATTAGTGAATCTATTGCTTTTTCATACTGATTAAGATGATTATAGGCATTTCCTAATTCATAATAAGCTTTTACAAATTTTGGGTTTAAGTTAATAGCTTTTTTGAGCGGGTCGATGGCTTTTTTGAACCGCTTTAGGTAAGCTAGAACGGAGCCCTTTCGGAAATAGGCTTCTGGAAACCTTGAATCAGACTCAATAGCCTTTTCAAACTTTTCCAATGCATCCCTATGCCGGTCCATCTTTATGTAGCTTAAACCAAGTTGGTAGTTAGACAATGTATGGTCTGAGTTAATCTTTAATGCTTGTTCAAAGGATTGTGCTGCGGCCTTTTCATCTCCAAGTCGTTGGAATATGTCACCCTTTCTATAGTGCCCTTCCAGGTTGCTGGGCTGAATTTGGGTAACCTTTTCAAATTCGCTGAGCGATTTTTTCAAATCACCTGTTTCATCGTATACTTGGCTCAATTGAAAATGGGCATCAATATGGTCAGGATATAAACGAATAGCATCTTTGAACCTCTGTATGGCATCATCGTAAAGATCTTCTTCAAAATATTGAGATGCGAGCAAAAAATAGGCATCTGGATCTTTAAAGCGGATGCGAATTAGTTCCAAAAAAGCATCAATTGCTTCTTCGTGCTGCCCTATATTTTTATAGGCAATTCCTAGATTAAGGTATGCTACGTCATCATCAGGATTTATTTTGAGAGCATTTTTTAAAGGTTCGATTGCCTGTTTGTCGCGATTAGATTCAGTGTAAGCAACGCCGATAGCGGTGAAGGCTTCAAAAAAACCTGGATTGAGCTCAATTGCTTTTTGGTAAGATTCTATTGCCAAATTATAGTTTCTGTTCTTCAAATACGCATTTCCAAGTTCTATATACGCCTCGGGGTATATTGGGATGAGGCGTAAAGTTTCCTTGAATTCTTCAATTGCCTCTGGAAAGCTCTTATAAGCTGCGTATGTTTGGCCTAATGTGAAGTGTGCCGCTCCAAGATCAGGTTTTAGATTGATGGCATCAAGTAGAGGTTCAATTGCATCTTCAAATCGTTCCAGGTGATATAAAGACCAGCCCAAGCCGTACTGAGCTTCTGCATAGTTTGCATCCAGATCAACAGCTTTTTGGTAAGCTTCTAAAGACTTATCATATTGACGCATTTCACCATAACTGCCGCCTAACCCCTGGTATGCTGCGGAGTAAATTGGTTCCCACCGGATTGCTTCCTTATAGTTAGCTATGGCGTTCTCATATAGGCCCAATTTTTGATAAGCTCTTCCCAGTTCCAAATGAGCTAAGAAGTCTTTTGGATTTTTTTCAATTGCTTTCTTATATTTATCAATCTGAGTGACACCAGCTTCCACCGTTGGTGAGAGCCCTAAAAACCAGAAGAACATCACAAAAATAACAAATTGTTTCAATTGCATCATTAAATACTCCCTAGAACTAGCCAAATCGAGAACTAATATCCTCAGGGTATGCCTCCAAGCTATGAATCGCGAGATCAGACCCCTTGAGTTCCTCTTCGGCATCTAATCGAATTCCAAATAGGGTATCTAGTGTTTTATATACGATAAATCCTGAGAAAAGGGCGATGACAATTGCCACAACTGATCCAATAATCTGGCCTAGAATGCTGACACCTCCCATACCACCTAAAGCTTCTTGCCCAAAAATACCGCATGCAACTCCACCCCAAGAACCACAAATTCCGTGAAGAGGCCATACACCAAGGACATCATCTATCTTTAGTTTTTCCTGCTCCCAGGTAAAACCTTTAACAAATATCAGACCTGCTAGTCCCCCGATGATGAGCGCACCTAGTGGATGAACTTTATCTGATCCAGCACAAATAGCGACCAACCCAGCTAAGGCTCCATTGTGGATAAAACCTGGGTCATTCTTGGAAACCAATAAAGCTACAATGACACCTCCAATCATTGCCATGAGCGAATTAACAGCAACTAATCCTGAAATACCGCTCATTGTGGCAGCTGACATTACGTTGAATCCGAACCAACCAACGCAAAGCATCCAACTTCCCAGTGCCAGAAAAGGAACATTGCTAATGGGTATAGGTCGACTTCTTCCTTGCGAGTCCCAGCGCCCTATTCTAGGACCAAGAATATATACACCTGCTAGAGCAATCCAACCCCCCATGGAATGGACGACTACTGATCCTGCATAGTCATGGAAGGGTATTCCACCAGTAATTCCAGAAAGCCAGGAATCATCTTGTCCTAGAAAAGTAATTTGTCCCCACACCATGCCTTCAAACAGGGGATATACGATTGCCACGAAAACAGCGGCAGCCAATGCTTGGGTCCAAAATTTTGAGCGTTCAGCAATTCCTCCAGAAATAATAGCTGGAATTGCCGCAGCGAAAGTGAGCAAAAAGAAAAAATGAACTAGTTCGTAGCCCTGGTTTTCGCCTACGAGTATTTTTGCAGGCTGGAAAAAGTACATCCCATAGGCAATGGCATAACCGATTAAAAAATAGACAATGGTAGAAATAGAAAAATCTACAAGGATTTTAACTAATGCGTTTACCTGATTTTTCTTGCGAACAGTCCCTACTTCCAAAAATGCAAAGCCACCATGCATAGCAAAAACCATAACGGCCCCAAGCATCATGAATAGAACATCTCCACTGCTTGTCAACGAAAGAATGTCTTGCTCCATGCCTACCCCCCCATATGAACTATAAATTAATATTACTCTTTGTGGGTGGAGTGAAAGTTTTGCAAAAATGACAAACCCTCAGGCTATGGAAATACCAGTAATGTGTTTAGACTGAGTATCCTTTGCCTTAGCGCTACTTTCACCTTAAACACTAAAGAGAAAATTTGATAATTAACACTTGTCTATATAAAAATATTTTGGGTGGTTGCTAAATTGCATCTTCACCCTTCTCACCTGTACGAATACGGACCGCCTCTTCAAGTTTGGTGATAAATATTTTTCCGTCACCGATTCGACCCGTTTGAGCAGCCTTTGTTATTGCATTAACCACTTCTTCTGTTTGAGAGTCAGCGAGAATAATTTCCATTTTAATTTTGGGAAGAAAATCTACGACATATTCGGCACCGCGATAGAGTTCCGTATGGCCTTTTTGACGACCAAACCCTTTGACCTCGGTAACCGTTATTCCCTGCACCCCTAATTCGTTCAACTTGTCTTTAACCTCATCAAGTTTAAATGGTTTAATGATTGCTTCTATTTTCTTCATAATTGTTAGTGTCCCTTTCCAACGAGAGTAAATAGACTATTTAAGTCTTAATGGAGATTATTTCAATGTTAACGATTATTCCTATACAAAACATAATTAATTGGTGAAACGTAAAAGTTTAAAAGCTTTTTGAAACACCAAATATTGCCCTCCCTTCTTTTCCTGATTGGTCTGTTGAGTTCCATCCAGCATCGACATCTGTGTCTACATAAACTACGCTAATATCAAACCCATGCAAAACATAGGATGCTCCAATACTATAATCAACATAATCGGGGGCCCCGTAAGTTGTTTCTAACTCTATCCACTGCTTTCCAATGTGGGCACTAACCGTAATTTCTTGAAATTCATAGTCCAACCCACCTTGTAAATAAGTTGCATCTCCTGACTTGCCAAAAAACTCAGGGGAGTAATTAATTGCGGTTGAAAAGGATACAGCTTCAATACTTTTTTCTAATCCAAAAGAATACTCATAATAATCATAGTTACTACTGTCATATGCCCCAGGGTAGGTATAGCCAACCATAGAGAGGTCGATATTTATGCCATTTTGGAGTTCCCTGTTATAGCCACCATAAAAGTCAAACTCTGTAACAGAGTCATTGTCGTTAAAGTCAACATTGGAAGCCCAAGTACCAATATAAAAACCTAAACCATGAGCCCAATCAAAACCTCCCTGAATTGCAGCTTCTTCACCACTTTGATCTATCCCACGAAAACTATACTGGTTGAAGATGCTAATATTGGCTGATAAATTACCGATACCCGCGGCAGCGTATGGAATTGTATAACCACCAATTAAAAACCCACTAATAATAGATACACAAATCATCCTTTTAAAAAAACTATGTAAAGTCATTTCTCTGCTCCCCAAAAAATATCTACAACTTCTGTGTTGTTTATGAATACTGCCATTTAATGAGGGCAAATGTCATCAGGAAAGTCATAAATACCGTTTCAGGTATTGAACCACTAAGCGTGTCGAAACCTAATCCTTTAAAAGTCTTTTGATTATGTATCTTTGGTCAGAAATGTTGATTTTCATGAAACTATAATCTCTAATAAAGATTAAATTTATTGTTAATTAATCCAAGAACCATGCCAAACTAAAACCGTAAATATATTCTTATAAGTATTTGAATTTAAATAAAATATTGAGTTTGTTAGAATCGTGTAGCAATTTTAGTTAAGCGATTTTTGCTTTTATATTGAACGCTGGGCCATTTTTATGCCTTATTTTCAAGCATTTTACCTGTGATTAAGGCTAATTAAAAAATGAAGAAAAAAAACTGAAAGCCAAGATCTTAGACCAAAAGTTAATTTTTTTATGGATGTGGGGAGGGGGCACAGAGGGAGTTTATTTTTAAATTACTGCTTTGCAGACTTTCCCTTTATACCAAAAGAAACGTAATTTAAAACCCTGAAAATATTTTGATTCTTATAGAAGCATATATCTACTAGATATAATAAAAAAAAATTAATGGTGGGTTAATACAAACTTAATTCGGGAGTTTCATAATTGATGTATGAGATTCATGCGTTTTACTAGATTGCTCATGGATAATTAAATAAATTAATTAATTTTATTAATTAGGAGTAACCTTTACCGATACGAAGGAGGCATTGTGAATAGAAAAATAGTTTCTTTAATAATATTACTGATTACTTTCTTATTAACCTCATATGCTAATGCTGCAGATATAAAAGCAGTAAAAGTTAATGGTGCTATCCCAACGCAACCTGATGATCCATTTTGGTCGGAGCGTTATGGTCCAACAGCATTAAAGCACGTGATAATTGATATGGATCCTCAGATGATCACAAATCCAATGTGGCCAAATCCATCAACTAAATATGTGTTCGTTAAGGCTGCCACGAACGGTAAGGAAATCGCTATTCATTTAGAATACAACGATGCTACTCGAAACGACATTATGGTTCAGTCTCAGCAATACAAAGATCAAGCCGCAATTATGTTTCCGGTTAATCAGACTGGTGACGAGCCTCCTTTTACCATGGGTGGTGATGGAGAGCGCGTTAACATATGGCAGTGGAAAGCTACCTGGGATAAAGAGGGTGCAGGAAAAGATGGCAACAACGCTATGCAGGATGTAGAAGATCAGTATAAGTATATGGCAATGGGGTCTGGTTCTTTTTATATGTATGAGCCAGATGGGAAGTTGTCCGGTATTGATACGATTCACGGAAAGCCTGGTACTAAAACAGGTTCTTACAAAGAACGTGGAGCGGGTGATATCAGTAAACGCTCTACCAATATCGACTTTGGAATGGGTAAGGATGAAGGTGTTTTTAATGATGGTCGCGCTACCGGCAACATTCTTTCTGATGCCAGTATGCGAGTATCAGCAGTAGAAGACTTGAACGCTGAGGGTTTTAGTACATTGACCACCCAAGCTCATCAGGATGTTCAAGGTGAAGGTAACTGGAGAAACAACCGATGGTCAGTTGTGTATAAACGTACCTTAACCACAAGTGATCAAAATGATACTCAGTTCAAAGGTAGTAAAACGCCTATGGCAATTGCTATCTGGAATGGTGGTAATAAAGAAAGAAATGGACAGAAAGCAGTTACGCAGTGGAATACACTCCACTATTAACTTTAGTGAAATAAATAAGTTGTAATTTTAAAATTTACCCTGGCTTTAAGCTTGTTTAAGCTTAAAATCGGGGTATTTTTTTATTGCATCTTTGTCGAGTCTGTTTAAAAATTACTTTAACTATTTAAACAAACTTAGAAGTCTACGATATTATGACAGATAAAATAAAAATCGGAGTAAGTAGCTGTTTGCTAGGTGAAGAAGTTCGCTGGAACGGAGGTCATAAACAAGATCGTTATGTTCAAGGAATTTTAGATAAATATTTTCACTATGTACCTACTTGTCCAGAAGTTGATGTGGGAATGGGCATTCCTCGGGAAACAGTTGCTCTTTATGGAACTCTGGAAAACCCAAAAATGATAAGTAAAAAAAGCCAAACGGATTGGACGAAAAAGATGATCGATTATACGGAGGGTCGTATCAGCGAATTGGGTAAATCTAATCTATGTGGCTATATTTTTAAAAGTAAGTCGCCTTCATGCGGTATTGGCCGAGTTCCTGTTTATTCTGAGTTTGGGAGTCATAAAGTTAGGCATGGCCCTGGTATGTTTGCCAATTCATTTATCAAGGCCTTGCCGTTGATTCCGGTTGAAGATGAAGGAAGACTGCATGATCCTGTGATTAGAGAAAATTTTATTGTTCGAGTGTTTTGTTTTAATAGACTTCAAACTCTCCTAAGAGAGTCTTTTTCTATGAGGAAGTTGGTGAGTTTTCATACGAAGCATAAATTTTTAATTTTATCTCATAGTAAAAAACAATATGACGCTATGGGAAAATTAGTTGCTACTGGAAAATCATTGAACCGAACAGAGCTTAAAGCTAGCTATAGTAGTTTATTCATGGAGGCATTAACTTATAAGTCGACTCCTAAGAAAAATACAGATGTGCTGCTGCATATGATGGGCTTTTTGAAGAAGATTCTTACCCGTGAGGAAAAGGAAGATATTTTAAGTACGATTGAAGACTATCGTATAGGATTGCTCCCACTCATTGTTCCTGTGACATTGATACGCCATCAGGTAAAAAAATATCATATTGAATATTTACTTGATCAAGTATATTTAAACCCACACCCTAAAGAACTTATGCTTAGGAATCATGTCTAATATTCTTGTTGTGTTCTAATGCTTTATGATCGATCGATTTATTGGCTTAGAAGGGACTTGCGATTACACGATAATACTGCCTTGTCTGCCGCCACTCATGATTCAAGGAAAGTATTTGTAGTTTTTGTTTTTGATGTTTGTATACTCCAAAAACTAAAAGATAAAGACGATCGAAGGGTCACTTTTATTGTGCATTCTTTGAAAGAACTATCATCTAAACTTCAAGCAAAAAAATCTGATTTATTAGTACGTGTAGGAAACCCGGTCGAAGAAATTACAAAGCTTGCTAACCAACTTCAAGTGAATGCGGTTTTTGCAAATAAAGATTACGAGCCTTATGCAAAAAAAAGAGACTTGGAAGTTTTAAAAAATCTTTTAGTTAATGGTGTTGATTTTAATTCCTACAAAGATCAGGTTATCTTTGAATATCCTGAAATCATTTCAGGTCAAGGAAGGCCTTACCGTGTTTATACCCCGTATAAAAATAACTGGTTAAAGAACCTAGAACCCGAACACATATCCAATCAAGTTGTAAACTTCAAAGCTCTTGCTCCTTTAGTAAGTATTGATAAGTATATTAAGAAATGGAATTTTTTGACTTTAGGGTTTAAAGAAAACTCCCTATGGTTGGAAGCAGGTGAGTCAGCAGCACAAAAGCGACTTAAGCAATTCGAAAAACTGGAAAATAATTATTTTGATAACCGTAATTTCCCTTATATCCAAGATGGAACATCCGGGCTCTCTGTTCATTTAAGGTTCGGAACTATTTCCATCAGACAACTTGTACGAAATACACAAAATAAAAATAACATTGGGGTTAAAACCTGGCTGTCAGAACTTATATGGAGAGATTTTTACCAGACCATTCTTGATCAATTTCCTTATGTTGCTAAAACATGTTTTCAATCTGAATGTGACAAAATTAAA
>JABHTG010000147.1 GCA_018697205.1 Nitrospina sp.
AGAGTCAAATTTAACTTCCTTGAAAGTCCATGGGACTAGGTAGAGGTGCCAATCCTGATGGAAAGATTCACTGAAGTTTAGAGGGAAGTCTCCACGTGCATTATGGATTCGAATACGATATTTGGCGGCATGAATTTTTCGTACTTCGATATCGGGGATAGAAATTATTTTTTTTGTAGATAATAAATTAATGTGGGTTTGATTTGATTGATCCCCGAAGATTCCTTCGGTAAGGCCATATTTAAATAGTATTTCGTGTATAATTTTATTCTTACCGTGGTTTTGTTTCATGAAATAGACACCACTGTCTACGTAGAATTCGTCCAGTTTTGCAAGAGATACTAATGTTTGCATATAAGATGGTGGTTCTTGAGCTCTAACTAATCGCGCTGGTCCGCAGAACTGTATCCAAATAAAAATTATTAGAGTAGAACAAAAAACTCGGCTAAACATAGTGTCTTGTAATCAAGTCTAGGTTTTGTTTGGAGTAATTCATTAGTGCATAGTCCCTACAACCAATTTTTAAGGCCTTAAGTTGTTCGTTATCTATGTGCAGCATTTTGATGACATTTTTTAAGTTTTCGTGCGTAGGTGTAACTAGAATAGAAATAGTTTTGTTTAAAGCTTCTGAGATTCCACCACGGTTGGATCCTACTACAGGGATTCCACAGGCAACCGATTCCATTACTACACGTCCAAGTCCTTCTTCATACTGAGAAGGGATGCAAAAAAGGTCAGCACTGTTATAGTAGGCTGGTAAATCAGTATTGTGAACCTGCCCAAGAAATTGTATGTTGTGATTTTTTTCAGATGCGCTCTTTAAAAAAGTTTCCAAAGGTCCGGCCCCAATGAATAAGAATTGAATTTTCTTTAATTCTCGAGCGATTTCTACTAATAACTTTATTCCTTTAATCGGAATTAGCCTACCAACGAAAAGAACTGTAAAACGGTCATCAACTCCAATTTTTTTTCTGGATTCTTTTAGGTTCATTGGTTTGAAGTGTTTTAGGTCAACCCAATACCTATATTCTTTTAAGTTGTTTCCTTTCATTCCAGTTTGGTTGAATTGCTCATTTACAGCTTTTGACATACCAAGCGCTACGTCGGCGCCGTTAAGAATCGTCCGCATTGTAAGGGCGGTTAACCTATGCTTCCCTATATTACTGTATATAGCATGCAAACTTATTAGAAGACGTTTTTGAAAAATTGCTTTTAAGACGACACCAATTGCTCCGGCATTAAGGCCTTGGGCGTGGATTATGTCTATTTTTTGTGAGTTGGTAGCCATGAATAAAAGAGACCTGAAAAAAAGGTATGGCGTGAGGTATAAAAAATCCAGAATCGGATAATTCTCCAACTTGTGAAACAAGTTTTTCCCAAACCACCTATAGCGGTTAATTTTGATATTATTTCCAATGAGTTCACGTTTTTCCCATGGAGTATTTTCTGTTGTGATGGGTGAGTAAGTTTGCACAAAAACCCTATATCCCTTTTCGTCAAGGATTGACACCAAATTATCAAGGTGAGTTTCAACCCCACCAATATTAGGGCTGAAAAAGGGTGTTAAGATTAACACACCCATTTTATTTCTATTCATAATAAATTTCTTCGCACAAAAATAAGCCCTGTCAAAACCCTTAGCAAATAGATTCCAGAAACCAGGAGAGGTTTTTGTAATAAATGCCTCCACTAACCTCTTTCTAAAAAACACCGAAAAATCGATACCAAACTTCCGTTTGTTTTTGGATGTCGGGGTCGTTTACTCCGAGTATATTATGATTCATTAGATACGTAATAAACTTGCAAATCAGGGAGGAACTATTGAAGTTCAAACACTCGACAAAAAAGATGCTTGCATTGATCTGTTAGAATTACCGCAATTTGATTATAAAGGCAATGTTCTTTTTGTTATATTGACTATTTTCGAAAACACCTCTTTGCCAATTTAGCACATGATAGGCTTTATGAAACTTGGAGAAGGAAAGAGTTTTTTAAATTGTAGGGAGAACTCGGAACAGGAATTGTTAATCTAGAGAATTTTATAACCTGTACGGGAAAAGGATTCCATGATAGGCAAATCCCCTACAGCCCATATGTTTGTAGTTAGTTCGCTAGCTGGAAAATATTTAGCTAGTTTGTTCAGCACCCATTAACCTATCGAAAAACGAATTGCTATATTAACGAGCATGTCTGTTGAATTGAGGTCTAAATTTTATTTTAAGTAGAGAAGGAAAAAATACCTACTCGTTCTATTGAATGAATGGTAATACCTAATTTCTCCAGTTTGATGATAAATAATTCACCATGACTAAAACATACCTAGTTTTTACGAGTTGGTTTTTTAGTAAGATAACTGGCAAGAGCTCTTGGGAAATTATGTTCTAACATATCCTTGGCATAAACATAATGCGCGCAGTCACAGGCGTGGTCTTTTATTCCCTGGAATTGAGAATGGCCTCTTTTTCTTATTATTTTTACCGGGTCATAACCATCAGTTCTCAAATTTCCCAATGGAGAA
>JABHTG010000042.1 GCA_018697205.1 Nitrospina sp.
ATTTTTTAATGCATGAAAGTCTGTTCCTGGTCCACCATCATAAGGTTGACCAACCTCACCTATCCAGTATAAAGACTCCTTACTATTATGTTTTTTTTCCGTTGCTTTCTCGGCCGCATGCCTTTTGCCTAATCTCGTAATTTCAAGCCCTTTTAATTCATTATAAGGAATATCAGGTACATTTATATTTAAAAGACTCGCATTTTGATGATCAGATTCATTATATAACTTTACACGGTCTGTCGTAACTTTAGCCGCAGTTATAAAATTTTTTGGATTCATACTTCCCATTGAGATTGCAAAAGAAGGAATATTAAGAAGATAGCCCTCTATTGCAGCAGCAACGGTTCCAGAGTAAATAGTGTCATCACCTAAATTCGGACCATGATTGATTCCAGAGATGACCATATCTGGCAATGTTTGCATTAATCCAGTTAAGGCAATATGGACACAATCTGTTGGAGTTCCACTAAGGAAATAAAATGAATTTTCTTTTTTTGTCACCTTAATAGGCTTATCAAGGGAGAGGGAACTGCTAGCACCACTTCTATTTCTGCTTGGTGCAACGACTGTTATTTGAGCAATCTTTTCTAGTTCTTTAATAAGAACCTGTATCCCTTTAGCTTTGTAACCATCATCATTTGAAATCAAAATTCTCATTAACTTTTTTTTATTCTGCAAAAAAATATGCTGCTGAAGAAGAATAAGAAACCTAAAAAAGTTTGATATGAAGCCATATCTCTTGATACCCCTAATTCACTATAAAATCTTACTATACCCTCCATGATAAAAAGCCATATAAACATGCTTGACCATTGGTAGGTATATCTATTTTTTTTTAAAATACCTGGTAGCGGAATGAGTAGAATTAATGACTTAACTACCATCCAAGAACCATCACTATCTAGAGGGTTATAAAAAATTTCCCAAAATAAGTTTAAAAAGATCAGGCCAATTAGGCTGATAACAGAGAGTAAGTAAAGACATGTTATTTTGTTATTTGTAGACAAAGTTTGGCTAGTCGCTTTCCGTGGGCAATACAAATTTTCTTTTCATCTCCACTGACTCCTTTTTTTTCTTCATGTCCTCTAACATGTGATGATCCATAAGGTGTCCCACCAGAAACTGTTTTTGATAATTCAGTGACTGAATAAGGAATTCCCACAAGAATCATCCCCATATGCTGAAGGGGGAGTTGCATAGACAATAAGGTTGATTCATTTCCACCATGCATTGAGGCACTTGAAGTAAATACGCCTGCTAGCTTTCCCTCTAAAGCACCCTCAACCCACAAAGAGGTTGCCGTCTCAAGAAACTACTTAATTGGTGAAGCCATGTTGCCAAATCGAGTTGGGCTTCCAAGGAACAAGCCATCAGAGTTTTTTAGATCATTTAGTGTTGCAAATAAAGCACCTGAGTCTGGAATCTCTTCTTCTGATTTTTCGTTATCTGGACTGACCTCAGGGACTGTTCTTAATTTTGCTTCAGCACCATCGATCGAATTTATGCCTCGCGCAATGTATGATGCCAATTCTTTAACAGCACCTGTCTTAGAATAATAAAGAACTAATACTTCAACCATTTAATTTTTTTTGGCTAGCTGTTGGGCAACACCAATATAGCTTTGTGGCGTTAGCTCCAGTAGATAGGCTTTGTCTTTTTTAGAAATTTTTAAATTTCTAATGAAATGGTGAATTTGATCTGCAGAAATTTTACCCTTACCTCGGGTGATATCTTTTAGTTTTTCATAAGAATTTTCAATTCCATTTTTTCTCATCACGGTTTGAATAGGTTCTGCAAGTACTTCCCATGATTGATTAAGTTCTTCATTAATAATAGATTTGTTTACCTCTAATTTGTTAAGACCCTTGATGCACGAGTTATAGGCAATTAGGCCATAAGAAAAACCTACACCAATATTTCTTAGAACGGTCGAATCAGTTAAGTCTCTTTGCCATCTTGAAAGTGGAAGCTTTTCAGCTAAATGATTTAATACTGCATTTGAAAGACCTAGGTTGCCTTCAGAATTTTCAAAATCTATTGGGTTTACTTTGTGCGGCATGGTAGAAGAGCCTACTTCTCCAGCAACTACCTTCTGCTCGAAATATCCTTGCGAAATATAGCCCCAAACGTCGCGATTGAAATC
>JABHTG010000113.1 GCA_018697205.1 Nitrospina sp.
CGATGCAAACTCAGGTGTGATTAATCTTGGCACACTCGCAGTTGACGGAACGGTTGCACTTACAACGAACGGGACAGGTAACGCGACGGTAGTTAATGATGCCGGATTGAACCTCGCGGCATCCACGGTGGGTGGAAATTTTGCTGCAACGGCAACCACGGGTAATATGACTGACAGTGGTGCGTTAACGATTACGGGAGCAGCTACTTTCAGAACAAGTGAATCAGGATCAGATATTGCTCTTGATTCATCGGGCAATGCATTTTCAAATGCGGTAACTCTTGAGGCAGATACAGGCAATGAGGTTTTTGGAAATATTACATTCGTGGACAGTGCGGCAGTAAAACTAAATTCATCGGCGAGCGCGGATGGGGATTTATACATTAATGCAAGTACTGATGGCGCTGTGGGCGGAAACCTGAATATAACAGCAACAACAGATAACATTACACAAGGTATTGCACTCGCAATTACCGGTACTTCCTCGTTCACAACGAGTGCTAATAATGCAACGATCGCACTCGATACAACAACGAATGCGTTCACGGGTGCGATAACGATTACGACGAATGATAACTCCGGAATGGATGCGGATGTGACAATCGATGGCGGTACCACCGCACTTGTTCTTGCAGCTTCTACTATTGATGGTGATCTGACGGTGAGAAGTGGTAACGCATCGGGTATCACCGACAGTGGAACGGTAACGGTGGGCGGTAACCTTGTGGCAACGACAGATGCAAATTCCGGTGTAATTGATATGGGTACTCTGGCGGTTGACGGGACGGTTGCTTTGACAACGAACGGGTCAGGAAACGCGACAGTTGTTAATGATGCCGACTTTACGCTGGCAGATTCTATCGTTGGCGGTAAATTAAGTGCAACAGCGACAACTGGAGACCTGCTATTTGGAGGTTCTGTTATCGCTGGCATGACTCAGGACGATGATGGAAACTACTCCAGGGTCGACGATGAAAAGACGAATACAACAAGCGGGGATATTGATTTAGAGGCAACAGGTGGATCTATACTAAATAATAATTTGAAAATTAAGGCAGGTAGCATTAGCGACGGTTTTGTTGGGGCGAAAAAGTGGTTGTTCCTTGAAGGCGAGACAATTACACTAACGGCCGCAAACACTATAGGTACTGAGACAAACCTGCTTAAGGTTGATGCGGAGACATTAAACTCTAGTACTACAAGTAGCAATTCGGGGTCTGGTATATACATTAGGGACAGTAGTCAAACATCGCGTGGTTTGACTTTGGCCACTATCAGTACAGAAAACGGAGATATTTATATTGATGCAGACGGATGGGTGACACGGGAAGATGTATTAGATGATGGTATTAACGATATTACAGTGGGGACGGCTGATGATCCTTCTACCCTTCTCGTTAATGAGGCTAACTCCATAACTATAATCGATCGAGCATCCCTCAGAATGGCAGCGTGGCTTGCACGGATGGCGGCTGTCCGTGATAATGCGGAAGGCATACCGAGCAGCGACTCGCTTGATATGGGCGAGGGGTCCGTGTCAGAGGCATCCGCCTTAACCGAGGAATCTTCGGAGGAAGGTTCAGAAGAAGAATCAGCTGGCGAATCAGCCGACGAATCTTAAAGGGAAGGCGGGATAAAGCGCTGATTCGTCCCAAGGATCAGGAAGCATCAGTTAATGGATTTTATTGGTTTTTTTTGAAACAATGGTTCTTGGTTTCTAATTTAGAAAGGAGCATTGAATGTATTTTTTTGCGACAAGGTCAATCATTAAATTAATTTTGGTTAATTTCCTGGCGGTTTTTTTATCGAGCACTTTAGTTTTTGCTCAGGGAAGCAATGGACTAGCAACTGATAAAAATGTCAAAAACACAAAACCGTGGGCGAATATTGATGGGTTTCGTTCGGCCAAATTTGGAATGAGTATGAAGAATGTTAAAAACGCCATCTATAAGGATTTTAATTTACGTGACAGCAAAATAAGTACCATCAAGCACCCGACTGAGCAGACTCAAAGTTTAGGGATTACTGTCAAGCAGCTGCTTCCAAATTCTGGTAAAAGCCGTATTGTTTACGTGTTTGGCTATAAAACTAATAAGTTGATACAGGTAAATATACTTCTTGGTCATCCGGTAGATACCAGCGTGACACCCCAGCAAATCGTTGATTCTGGGAACATATTGGGAAACCATTTTTTTAAAAAACGCTACCAGGAGGATGGTTTGGTCGCGCATGCCAGGCTTAATGATGGATCGATCTTAATATTTCGTGGTAAGGATCAAAAAGGGAGCATGGCGCTTCTGCGTTTATCCAATCCACAGCCAAAAGATCAAGATGCTAAAGACCTAAAAGTTTCCCTTAGCTTGTCGTATATAGAAAAACCGGGAAAACCCGATGCCTACCAGCTTAAGGATAACGATTTTTGAGACAATCTAGTATCAATAAGAATAGAGGCATGTTAAACGGCAGCGCTTTAAAAATTAAATCACACCCTCTCCGCACTATAATTCTGACGGATTTCATCATACGAATCAATTGAGGATAAAGAGTTATGCGAACTCGATTAAATTTTTTTTTAGTTACACTTACTCAAAAATTAATTTTGATCAATCTACTAGCTGTTTTTATATTTGGTAGTTTGGTCTTTGCCCAAGTTCCAGAGTATTTTGTTTTAATTGCTACTAAAGGTAATTCTTTAAACGTTCGCGAAGAACCCCTCGTTTCGAGCCCAGTGGTCGCTACCTTACCAAATAACTCAAAAGTTCCTTTTGTTGAACCTAGCGGTGCTGAAAGCGGTAATGGAAATTGGTTTCAGGTTGAGTATGCCAAAGGAGAATTTGGTTGGGTCTCCAGCAACTTCTCAAAAAAAATCAAAGGATCTAAAAATACTACGAAAGTACAAGCTGCCAATATAGAGAGTGGTAACCAAACAGCAGCTCAGGACGTAAAACCAATCGCGAAAATGCAAGCGGAAGACCTCGAAAATTCTCTGCAATCAGATAATTCGCTTAAAGAGTCTGCTACCGAAGTTCGTGCCGATTCCTCCCAAGTTGGGGAAAAAGGTTTTATTGAAGGTTTCCTTTCTCGTTTTCGTACGAACCCTAAGCCAGACCCTGGACCAGAAGAAGCAAAAATAAAAAATACAAAGCCGTGGGCGAATATTGGTGGGTTTCGCTCGGCAAAGTTTGGGATGAAAATGAAGGAGGTGAAAAAAGCCATCTATCAAGATTTTAGGATCTCTGATGGGGAAATTATTACTGTGAATCATCCGACCGAACGGACAGAGAGCTTGGCGGTTATTGTCGAAAAACTTCTTCCAAATGCTGTTAAGTCGCGAGTTGTGTACGTTTTTGGCTATAAAACCAAAAAACTGATTCAGGTAAATATATTTCTTGGGCATCCGGTGGATAGCAATGCAACAGCACAACGAATTATTGATTCTGGAAATATTTTGGGAAACCATTTTTTTAAAAAACGCTATCAGGAGGACGGTTTGGTCGCGCACGCCAGACTCAATGATGGGTCAATTTTAATATTTCGTGGCAAAGATCAAAAAGGACGTATGGTGCTTTTGCATTTGTCCAATCCGCAGCCAAATAATAAGAATGATGAGAGTCTAAAAATGACCCTTAGCTTGTCCTATATAGAAAAACCAGGGAAACCGGATGCTTACCAGGTCGAGGATGGGGATTTTTGACACAATGAAAAGAAGTAGGTTATTACCCGTATTAGGTTTGCCATTTTGTAAATGCATTTTTGCATAGTTTAACCATATTATTTCCTAGTTTGATATTTTTAACAAATACCAACGCTAGTTCGTTAGCTTCTTCTTCATTCAAACCCAGTCCTTCTGCTCTTATAATTTTTTTGCTTCTCGGAAGAGTATTGGTAGCCACTATGAGTCCAATTTTTGAATAATAATGTCCCAACTTCAGATGAGCCAATTCATGAGCAGCGACACAAAGTCTTTGAGGGTGGTCAAGCTTTAGAACAAATTGTTTAGTAATATTTATTTCATGTCCTTTAACGACCCAAGCGTTATTAAAATTATCTTCCCAGATAACTGATCGGTAATAACCAATTTCAGATGGATAATTAGCCTTAATCACCGAGTTAATTGTATTTTGCCAAAGATCCGTAGCATGAGAACATTCATGGGAAAGAGGAGCATTGCATTTATTATTACGATTAAGAGGGGAATTAGCTTGGTGAAGCCCAATGCAGCTAATTTGTATTAAAATAATAACCAGCAGAATTATTTTTTGGGTCGAAGGCGGCTTGTTCAAGAAGATTGTCCTTTATTTTTGTTAGGCAGTGTCTTAATTGGTAGTGCAATCACTGTGCCCTTTTGCCCAAGTTACTGGTTGGAGGAGCTGGTAGGCTCTAAACCATTTTAAAAAAAGGTTTAGGGAGATTGTTCTATTTGACTTATCGGCGTGGAAATGGATAAAAAAGCTAGGGTTTTGACGCGTAGGGGTGGAAATTTTTACTACAAATCTAGAGAAGAGTCTAATTTAAGGTAAGTATAGTGTTCAGTTTTTTAAAGCTTCATAACATGACCTTGTTAGACAAATCGGTGTCCTATGGTCATGTTTATTAATTATAATAAGGTATCCGATGTTTTTAGCTTAGTAGTTAAAGGAATTTGTTCTGGGTTTATATCAATCTCTCCCGTGAAAAAAAATGTTGGATCTTTCCGTGCTTTTCTTCTATAAGGTTCAAGCACAAATTTTCAGCGGTATATGATAAGTTTGGTAGAGAGTCACCATCGCCTGTTGTAAACCCAACAACAATTGCTAAGTTTAAATCGTTTTTTTGGAGAAATATGAGTTTTAAAAGTGTGTTAGGCAATCAAGTTCTTATCCTTGACGGGGCTATGGGCACCATGGTCCAGAACCTGCAGCTGAGTGATGCTGCGTTTGGTGGTCCTGAATTTAAAATGCTGACGGACCTATTGGTTTTTTCTCGCCCTGATGATCTGGAAGGAATACATCTTGAATATCTTCAGGCGGGTGCGAACTTGATTGAAACGGACACTTTTGGTGCCTCGCCTTTACGATTAAAGGAATTTGATTTTTTAAAATTTGATTCTTCTGATTTAAAAGCAATTCCCGAAAAGCTTGATTTAAAAACCTGCTCGATGGAATTACTTACACTTAAACTTAATATTGAAGGATGTCGTATCGCAAAAAGAGCTATTGAAAAATACCAAACTCAGTCGGACTATGATGGCAGACCACTTTTTGTGGCAGGTTCAATTGGCCCTTCGAACTATGTCGTTTCAAGTACTGATGCCAATTTAAATAAAGGTACGTTTGGTCAGATTGTTGAAAATTTTTACCATCAAGTTCTAGGTCTTATTGAGGGTGGTGCGGATATTCTTTTAATAGAAACCCAGCAAGATATTTTAGAAACCAAGGCGATTATTGAGGGAGCCAACAAAGCTTTTGCCGAGAAGGAAATAAAGCTTCCTATGATCGTTCAGGCAACGGTTGACATGTTTTCAAAGATGCAGATATTCAACACGGATATCCATGCTGCTTACACTGCAGTATCGAAAATGGGGATCGATGTATTTGGTATCAATTGTAATGTCGGTCCCGTGGAGATGGTGGCGACTGTCGAAAAGCTAAGTAAGTTTTGTAAGCATCCTATTTCAGTCGTTCCTAATGCGGGGCAACCGATTTCAGAGGATGGCCAAACCTGTTACAAGCTTTCACCTGAAGATATGGCCAATACTATGGAGCCTTTTGTCCGTGAGCATGGCGTATCAATTGTTGGTGGTTGTTGTGGTACAACACCTGCTCACATTAAAGCTCTACGTAAAAAACTAAATGGCGTTGCTCCAGTACCAAGACAGCCGGATAAAAAAGTTTATGTTTCGGGTCCGCAGGAAGTGGCTTCCATTGATGCATCTGAGGGATTGTTGCGTATCGGTGAACGCCTCAATGTTCGTGGCAGTCAGTTGGTCCGAGATGCAGTGGAAAAAGAAGGCGAGGAAATCTCTATGGAGATTTTAGAGGAAGTGGTCAACGATCAGGTCAAAGATTTGGGGATTGAGATCATAGATGTATGCATGGATAGTAATATTGTGGATACGGAAGAGGTCCTGCCAAGAATTATCCATGGTCTTACTAGCGACTTTAAAGGAGTGATGTGCATCGACTCTTTTTCCGTGGAAGCATTAGAAAAATCTATAGAAAGTTACCCCGGTCGACCTATTATTAACTCTATAAGTTTAGAAGAGTATAAGGACGGGGTAAGTAAACTCGATGCCGTGCTTTCATCGACAAGCAGTCACGGCCCGATATATATTGCACTGGTTAATGGTCCTGATGGCCCAGCGCAAACTTCCGACGAAAAATATAATTTGGCCGTGGAAATTGTTAAACAGGCTAATGAAAAGTATAGAGTGGGACCCGATCAAATTTTGATAGACGTGAATGCTTACCCTATCGGTAGTGAATCGGTTGAGGGGCTAAACTTTTGTGTTGAGACCCTTAAAAGTTTGCCGCGTATAAAAAAGATTCATCCGGATCTAAAAACAACTATTGGTGTCGGAAATCTGACTAATGGTTTGGCAAAGAAGCCTTATATGAGGAAGGTTCTCACCAGTGTGTTTTTAGATGAAGCTCGTAAGGCAGGGCTCGATTGTGCGATTTTGAATCCAAATCACTATGTACCTCCTGAGAGTTTACCTGTTGCAGATGTTGAGCTTGCGCTTAAGGTAATTCTTAAGCGAGATATGAACGCCTTTGACCAACTCGAAGAAATCGCTCTCACTAAAAAAACCGGTATAAAGCAAAAAAAAGTAGACTATGCGGATTTGTCTACCGAAGAAAGTGTGTGTTCTAAGATCAAGGATGGATATAAGCAAAAAGAAGAAGGAGTAATTAAAAAAAATGGTGTTGATTTTTCTTACCG
Source organism: Nitrospina sp. (assembly GCA_018697205.1). Lineage (GTDB taxonomy): Bacteria > Nitrospinota > Nitrospinia > Nitrospinales > VA-1 > Nitromaritima. Next base: position 6,922 of record JABHTG010000113.1, read on the forward strand.
TGATCATATCGTAGTGGAAGTTGCGGAAGTTACCACAAGGCATAAACCATTGGACTTTGTGAGTGGTTATCTCATGAAGAGCATGCGTGAGTTAGGGGATGCGTTTGGTCGAGGTGAAGTTAGTCTTCCGCATTTACTAAAAAGTGCAGATGTAATGCGTAACTGTATGGAGTTTTTAGAATGGTTTATGCGCTTGGAGAGTGGTTTGAGCCCAGAAGATGAAATTCAGTATAAAGGCACGGTTGTCATTGGGACTGTTTATCAGGATGTACATAGTATTGGAAAAGACCTAGCCAAGACTTTATTGGAAAATTATGGTTACCGAGTGATTGACCTTGGTGTTCAGGTACCCTTAGAGAAATTTATTGAAACTGCAAAAAAAGAAAATGCTGATGCAATTGGAACGAGTGCTCTGCTGGTGCAAACTTCTAACCACATGATCACTATTGCAAATATGTTGAAGGAGAAATCTTATGATATTCCAATTTTGATTGGTGGTGCTCCCGTTAACTCGAGACATGCCGGATATGTTGCTATGCATGGACAAAGCGATACAAAAAATATTTTAGACAATATTTTTTATTGCCAAAGTGGAATGGATGGCGTGAACATAATGAACCGACTAAAGGATAAAGATAATCTCGACAGTTTTTTTAGCGACAACAAGGAAAGTCTTCTGAGTGAGTTTAAGCGCGCCAAAGGAATGAAGGAAAAGCAGGACGAGTTATTGTCCACTTTGCCGAGACGAGCAATTGGATTCAAAAAACACGAAGTCCCAAGGGAGGGGTACGGACTGCATAAAGTTGAGTTTAAATTACAGCAGTTGGAGTCTAACCTTGACAGTAAAAGTTTATTTTCTCTTAACTGGAAATTTGGGAAACAGTCATCATGGAAAGATAAGTCAGTTACCCTGGATCAACTAAAAAAGTTAAAAAAAGAGTGGATTGAAAAAGCAGAGTCGAATAGTTGGATCACGCCGAAGGCACGTTTTATTCTTTTACCGGCCCAGTCAGATGGAGATGAAGTAATACTTTATGATCCAGAAGATACTGAAAAAGAATTGGCTCGTATTTGTTTTTCGGTTTGCTTGGGTAAGGGACAAAAAGACGTGTTTTCGGTTGCTCAATACGTTCTCCCAAAATCATCAGGGCAAATGGATGCAATGGGATTGCAAATCACAACTGCCGGCACTGAGTCTGAGAAGGCCATAGCCAAACTTAAGAATGAACATGATTCGGAGTCGGCGTTATACCTGCAAGGATTGTGTGACAGAGTTGCAGAGGACTTAGCTGAATATATCCATAATTTGATACGATTGAGGGCGGGGTACAAAAAAAATTCGCAAGGTGAACGATACAGCCCTGGTTACGCGGCACTTACCGATTTATCTAATAACAAGGTTATTTGGGATGTATTAAAAGCGGCGGATCTAGGTATTGAGCTTACAGATGCAAATGAATTCAATCCACCCAGCACAACCGCTGCCGTCATTTGTTTTCACAGTGAGGCAAGTTACAGTTGACCTTTCTTAGTTTAAAAATGAATACTTTTATACCTGTGGAAGTAAACTCTGTATCAAGGTTCCGCTAATTTATTCCGAAACTATAGCGAGTGGCTGATGATCAAATAAAAATACCAACTCACTTAAATATAAAGGTTTCCTAGTATATTTTAGTTCCTAGCTTGGCTAAATAAAGGCTTGTTTTATAAATGCTGTTTGATAAAATAAAGTTAACAGACACAACTCGGTTTTTTTAGAGTGTAGTTATTATTCTGATAGGGTTACGCAGACGTTTTTCTTAAAAAAAAGGACACCGATAATATGTTTAAGCGATTTACAGAGAGAGCTCGTAGGGTAATAATACTTGCGCGAGAAGAAGCGGAGTTGTATCGCCATGAGTACCTCGGTACTGAGCATATTTTGCAAGGTGTAATAAAAGATGGCGGGGGTATTGCGGTTGCTATAATTCAAAAAACCGGTACAGACCTGACTCAACTAAAAAAAGAACTTGAAAAAAACTTGCCTCGCAGTTCCAGCTCGTTAATTATTGGTGATATTCCATTTACCTCTCGTGCAAAAAAAATTCTGGAGTTTGCAGTGGAGGAAGCACGTTCCTTGAATCATAATTACATTGGCACAGAACACTTGCTACTGGGTTTGCTCAAAGAGAAAGAGGGAGTAGCTTGCAGGATTCTCAATGGTTTTGGAGTATACTTTGATGATGTCAAAGAGAAAATTATTGAGATGTTTAAGGAACCTCTGGAAACAGCACGTGCAGGAGATAATGGCAAAACACCTACCCTTGATGAGTTTAGCCGCGATCTGACAAAGATGGCAGTCGATGGCAAGCTCGACCCAGTTATTGGTCGCGCTAAGGAGATAGAAAGATTAGTACAGATTCTTAGTCGTCGAACCAAAAATAATCCCGTTTTGATTGGTGAACCCGGTGTTGGTAAAACAGCAATTGTGGAAGGTCTAGCCCAACTCGTTATAGAACGCGAGGTACCTGATACTTTGCATGATAAACGCGTCGTGTCTTTAGATCTTGGTTCATTGATCGCAGGCACCAAATACCGCGGTCAGTTTGAGGCACGTCTCAAGGGCATCATGAAAGAAATTACTCAAAATGAGAGCATCATATTATTTATCGATGAACTTCACACTTTGGTTGGAGCTGGAGCAGCCGAAGGTTCAGTCGATGCTTCGAATATGCTTAAACCAGCGTTATCACGTGGTGAAATTCAGTGCATCGGAGCAACTACGCTTGAAGAATATCGTAAATATATTGAAAAAAATGGTGCCTTGGAGCGAAGGTTTCAGCAGGTTATTGTAAACCCACCTTCTGTGGAAGAGACGGTTGAGATTATTAAGGGGCTTAAAGTACCTTATGAACTACACCATAAGGCTAAAATTACAGATGAGGCTATTGTTACAGCAGTTAGGTTCTCGGACAGGTATATCAGCGATCGGTTTCTTCCCGATAAAGCCATCGACGTAATTGATGAGGCTGGTTCCCGTGTTCGGTTAAGAAGAGTTACACAGTCGCCTGAAATGCGTAAGATTCAACGTGAAATAGATACAATTGTTCGTGAAAAGAAATCATCTATTGAAAATCAAGAATTTGAAAAAGCAGTTGAATTTAGGGATAAAGAGGAAGAGTTGAGAGCTAATCTGGAGAAAGAAAAAGATAACTGGGAATCCGATAACGATACTGTTGAGCCTAAGATCACGGACCAAGATATTGCTGCGGTTGTATCGAGTATGACCGGAATTCCTCTTTCTAAAATCGAAGAGGGTGAAAGTGCACGTCTCCTCAACATGGAATCGGAACTTGCTTCTAAGGTTGTCGGCCAGGCTGAGGCCATTCAGGTTCTGACTAAAGCTATTAGGAGGTCCCGCTCTGGACTTAAAGATATGCGACGTCCAATTGGTTGCTTTTTATTTCTTGGACCGACCGGTGTTGGTAAAACAGAGTTAGCAGGCGTGCTTGCCGAATTTATGTTTGGTAATCGGGATGCCTTAATTAGGCTCGATATGTCTGAGTATATGGAAAAATTCAATGTGTCCCGCTTGACGGGAGCACCTCCTGGCTATGTGGGTTATGAAGAAGGAGGCCAGCTTACAGAGAAAGTTAGACGAAAGCCTTATTCTGTGGTTTTGTTTGATGAAATTGAAAAAGCTAACCCAGATGTTTTCCACCTGTTGTTGCAAATAATGGATGATGGTCGCTTGACCGACAGTTATGGTAGGGTGATTGATTTCAAGAATACGGTCATAATTATGACTTCCAATATCAGTTCAAGATCTTTAGATAAAGGTACATCGCTAGGGTTTCATAAAGATGATCTTGAGATGAGCCATGATCGTATGCAAAAAGATTTGAAACAAGACCTTAAACGAATGTTCAACCCTGAGTTTCTCAATAGGCTTAGCGAGACTGTAGTTTTCAGGCCGTTGGATATTGATCATATTGTTAGTATTTTGGATGTCCAACTTCTCCAGATTAATGAACAGTTGATCCAACAGGGGTTAACTTTGGATGTTACTATGGAGGCTAAAAGGTGGTTAGCAGAAAAGGGATATGACAAGAGTTTTGGAGCTAGACCTCTCAAGCGTGCTCTGCAAAAACACCTTGAGGATATTTTGTCTGATGAGATGCTAAAGGGAAGATTCAAAAATGGTGGAGTGATTGAGGTTAGTCTCCATGAGGATGCTTTGGTTTTTACTGAAAAATCGAGTGCAGTTAGCGCGTGAAAAAAAATATTCCTGAGAATGGGGTAAAGTAATCCCCAAAAATTGGGGTAAAGTAACTTCCAAATCAGTGTAAATTATTGTAAAGTATTGGAGTTTAAGGTCCGTAGAGACCCTAGATGCCGATACTTTTTTTTTGCTAAAATCTCGTGCTTCATTTCCAGAAGGTATAACTTTTTAAAAAACAAAGACTTCTTTGCTTGTGACCAAAACGCTCCAAATTTTTATGTTTGTCCTTGTATTTCTTCTCATGTCTGTCTTAGCTTCGCATGTTCATGCCCAAAGCGAAGGCCTTGTAGGTAAGATTAAAATTAAAGGTAACAAGCGAGTGGAAACCTCCACTCTTCTTTACTACATTAAAACACGTGAGGGAGAGCCCCTTTCTCGAAATCAAATCAGCAAAGACATTGAAGAGATATATGGTCTTGGGCAGTTTAAGGATATACGCGTTGAAACACGGCGAGGCCTCAAGGGGCTTGAGGTAGTTTTCATAGTTGAAGAGATTCCTTCTATCGGCGATATTCAGCTTTATGGGAATAAAGAAATTGATGATAACGATATATATGATGCGCTGTTGTTTAAAAGAGGTGAAGCGTTTCAGGAATATATGCCGTCCCAAGCTAAGGAAAAAATTAAGTCGTTGTATCATGAAAGAGGTTTTTTTCTCGCTAAAGTTGATGTTGTCTCAAAAATATCAAACAGAAACTTGATAAACATTCACATCAGAGTTATTGAAGGAGAAAAAATCAGGATTAAGAGTTTACGTTTTTCAGGCAACAAGAAGATTTCTGCAGACAAACTTAGAGATCAAATGGAAACTAATCAAGAATCATGGTTTTCGTTTCTTGATGAATCTGGGATTTATAAAAAGGATATTTTAAAAATAGATCTATTGAGATTAGAAGCATACTACCAGGATCACGGGTATCTCCGCGCCACAGCCCAGGAGCCAAAAATTGATATTGATAAGAAAAATAAAGAAATCAATATTTTGATTCCGATTAATGAAGGTTCCAAATATAGAGTCGGTAAATTAACCAGTAAATCGGATGATAGGGTATCAGAAGAGGATATTTTAAAGGCTATTCAAATTAAGAATGGGGACATATATAGCTTGGCAAAAGTAAGGCAAGGAATTCTGAATGTCAGTGACCTCTACTCGGAGCGAGGTTTTGCCTTCGCAGATGTTAGTCCGTTAACAAAAATAAATGAAAATACCCGAACGGTTGATGTAAGTATCGAGGTAGAAAGAGGACGAAAAACTTATGTTGGTGAAATTTCCATGGTAGGTAACACAAGAACACAGGATAATGTTATTAGGAGAGAATTTCGCCTTAAAGAAGGTGAGCTTTTCGATAGCGTAAAACTAAGACGAACCAAACAGCGTATTAACAACCTTCAGTTCTTTGAAGATGTAAAGATCGATACCAGCCGAGGTAAAGAACCTGATTTGATTGATATTACAACTACAGTCACAGAAAAGCCAACAGGAAGTGTTAATGTTGGTGCTGGGTTTAGTTCTACCGAAAATCTAATTTTTAATGCGGGTATTTCACAAAATAATTTTCTTGGTCGCGGGCAAAGAGTCGTTTTTTCTACTAATCTTTCTTCTAGAAGGACAGACTTTAATCTATCTTTAACGGACCCAAGGATATTCGATACAGAGTTGTCAGCTGGAATAGACGCATTTAACCGTAAAACAGATTATTATAGTTATAAGGCTAGAAATACTGGTGCTGGGATTCGTTTTGGGAAATCCTTATCCGAGCATGACTGGGCAGGTTTAAATTATAATTTTAGTCATACTAAGATTACAGATGTTGTGAAGATTACTTCCTATTTAAAAAATGAAACGCGCAACACCAGTCGAATTAGTCCTACTTTTATCAGAGATACCAGAGATAATTTTTTGAATCCTTCCACGGGGTCACGCCATGTGGTACGATTTGGTCTGGCGGGACTTGGGGGAGCCAAATTTCACAAGATGAGCTATGAGGGTTCTCGTTACTGGCCCATTGTTGGAAAACTTGTAGGAATGGTGCATGGTATGATTGCTTGGGCAGATGGATATGCTGATGAAGATCTGCCAGCCTTTGAGCGTTACTATATGGGAGGACCGAAGAGCTTGAGGGGTTACACCATCAGAGATGTTGGGCCTAAAGATAGTGAAGGAAACCCCTTAGGTGGTAACCAGTCACTGTTATTAAACTTAGAACTGCAATACCCTTTTACAAAGGGATTTAGAGGATTTGCATTTTATGACCGTGGCCAATTATACGGGGCAGGAGATAATATAAGCTCAACCTCAGAAACATGGGATTTGCTAGATATGAGAGATAGTGTTGGAGTGGGCCTTCGTTTTATGAGTCCTTTTGGTCCGATAGGTTTTGCATATGGTCTCAAACTTGATCAGGCAACAGGTGAGGAGTCGGGTGAATTTCACTTCTCGGCTGGCAACTCATTTTAATCTTTAGATAGGGGAATTTCATGTTTTTTGGTTTTATGCGGTTATCCAAGTTTATTAAGTTGGGTTGTTTTTTAATTATATTTTTTATATTTACTCAAGCTACACCCGGTTATTCAAAAGATGTAAGAGTTGGTGTTATTAATGTTCAAGCAGCCGTTTCTGGTACCAAGGAGTGGAAAAGGGAGTTTAGTGCATTCAAAACTAAATTTAATAAAGAAAAAATGTCAATTTCGGTTAAAGAAAAGCAGCTAAAAAAAATGCTCGAAGATTTGACCAAGCAGGGAATGGTACTTAACCCCGAATTAAAGAAAAAAAAAGAAGAAACGCTACTTAAAAAAAAGAAAGATTTTGAGCGTTATGTGCAGGATCAAAACGAAATATTTGCCAAAAAAGAAAAGTTAATCACAGGTAAAATTTTAAAAAAAATGGCTGAAGTTATTAAACGTTTAGGTGAAACAAAAAAATTTACAATGATACTGGAAAAAAAAGTTGGTCTTTATTTTGACCAATCAGTTGACCTCACGACACTCGCAACAAAAACCTACGACAAAATGAAATAGGTTAAAACACTTCTGATGTAATTTCTTTTTCAAAAAGATTGAGTGTACGATTTTACAGTATAAAAAAAACCAATGATGGATATAGATGAAATTAAAAGTATTATTCCTCACCGCTATCCATTTTTGTTAGTGGATCGTATAATTGAGTGCGATATGGAATCCCGGATTGTGGGCATAAAAAACGTCACAACTAATGAACCATTCTTTCAAGGGCATTTTCCAAAATATCCGATTATGCCGGGAGTTCTTATTATTGAAGCCCTTGCACAGGTTGCCTGCATTCTTGCCTTAAAAACGCTAAAAAAAGAGGGACATGGTTCTGTATTTTTTACGGGTATTGATGGGGCAAAATTTCGACAACCCGTCCGTCCAGGTGATCAGTTGCGCTTGGAACTTAATAAGATAAAACAAAGAGGAACGTTGTTTCGTTTTCAAGGTAGTGCTTATGTTGATAGTACTCTTGCTGCAGAATGTACGCTTCAGGCAATGTTGGGGAAAGATACGGACGATTCGGTAAAGTAGTCCATAAAAAAGATAGGCAGCGATAGACGACCCGCCCTAATGGTTTTCAGCCAAAAGAATTTTTTTTAACTCTATAATACAGATTAAAGTATCAAAGTGACTATTCATAGTAACTCCGAAATTGATTCCAGCGTTGACCTTGGAAAAGACATTAGAGTAGGACCATTTTCTACTATTGGATCCGGAGTAAAAATTGGGGATCGAACAGAAATTGGCCCTAACGTCCATATTGAATCAGGTACAGTAGTAGGGGAAGATTGTCGAATTTTTCATGGGGCATCTATTGGTGGAGATCCACAGATAACGGGTGTCCGTGATATTACATCTTCTGTAGAAATTGGCGATAAAACTACAGTGCGAGAATTTGTTACAATTCACCGCTCAGCTAATGAGGGTGAAAAAACAATAATAGGTAATGGCTGCCTTTTGATGGCTTATGCGCATATTGCACATGATTGCGTCATAGGTAATGATGTGGTTATTGTCAATGCAACTTCACTTTCTGGCCATATCATTGTTGAAGAGCGTGCTTTTATTTCAGGGATGATAGGGGTTCATCAATTTGTTCGATTTGGTAAGCTTTCCATGACCGGAGGTATGAGTCGAATTGTAAAAGATATAATTCCATTCTCGACGGTCGAGGGAAGCCCTGCTCGCCTAATTGGGACAAATGCAATAGGACTAAAAAGGGCAGGAGTGGCACCTGCTATAAGAAGCGGTTTAAAAAAAGCGATTGGTTTTATTATGCACAGGGAGCTAAATACTACTCAGGCTATCAAAAAAATAGAGGAGGAAATTGAAATATCAGATGAGATTCGCTATCTTATCAACTTTGTGAACCAATCAGATCGAGGAATTATTAGATAATGGCAGAATGTAAAATAGGAGTTGTTGGAGTTGGAAGAATGGGTGAATATCATGTTGGCGTTTTGTCTGATATGCGTGAAGCCCAATTATCAGGTCTTGTAGATAGCGACCAAGAACGAGCTAAAAAAATAGCTGAAAAATATAAAACTTATACGTATAGAAGTCATAAAGACCTTTTTTCTAAGGTTGATGCTGTTGTTATTTCTGTTCCAACTGCATTACATTATTCGATTGCCAAGGAGTTTATAGAAGCTGGAATTCATACTTTATTGGAAAAACCCTGTACAAACGACCTAGGCCAAGCAGAGGAACTATTTGAACTTGCGGCAAAAAATAACGTAACCCTTCAGATAGGTCATGTAGAGAGGTTTAATGGCGCAGTTCAGGAATTGTTTAAAATAGTTAAAGATCCGATATATATTGAGTGTAAACGTATGAGTCCATTTTCTTCTCGAATCAAGGATGATGGGGTAGTGCTAGATATTATGATTCATGATATCGATATTGTCCTTAATCTTGTTGAGTCGAATGTGTCCAGTATCAACGTAGTTGGAGGTTCAGTTTTTTCTAAACGAGATGATTTGGTCAATGCTCAGATAAAATTTGAGAACGGGTGTATTGCGAATTTTTTAGCAAGCCGGGTATCTCAAAATAAGGTAAGGACGCTTGAAGTAACACAAAAGGAGTCGTCCATACTGCTTGATTATACTGAACAGGAAATTTTTGTGCATCGTCAGTCTTCCTCCGAAAGTCAATTGAGTCCAGGCTCGTTAAGATATAAACAGGAATCTTTAGTTGAACGAATTTTTGTCCATAAGGATAATCCTCTTAAGTTGGAGCTCAAACACTTTATAGATTGCGCAGCAGGCGGCCAGAGAAACATAGCCGTAAAGAAAGAATTAAACTCTCTTAATATTGCATTACAAATACTCAGTCAATTCAAATCAGGAAGGAAATAAATTTTTTAGGGATTAAAAGTTCTTGAATGGTATTCTTCCAACAGTGTCTCTCAATAAATGTCGGATTCAGAAAAAAAAATAGGATTACTAGCTGGAGCGGGAGAAGTTCCCGCGCATTTTGCCAAGCAAGCTTGTCGACGGGGAATACGAATTGTTGCAGTATCTTTTTCTGATGAGATACACACAAAACTGGAACCTCTCGTAGAAAAAGCCTATTCTATCGGAATAGGAAAACCCGGTAAAATTTTCAAAACATTTAAAGATGAAAAGATAACTGATCTTTTGATGTTGGGAAAGGTTGATAAAGAAATAATTTTCCGACCAAGTTTTTTCGATTTGCGTGCAATTAAATTTTTTAAAAGCCTTATTAGTCAGGAAGATAAATCACTCCTCCTTGGAGTGATCAAAGAAATAGAAAAAGAGGGGTTCAACGTTCTTGACCAAAAGGAACTTCTGGGAGAAATTTTTCCAGGAAAAGGGGTTCTTACGGAAAGAAAACCATCAATCGAAGAAATGGAGAATATAAAATTTGGGATTCCAATCGCAAAAAAACTTGCAGATATGGAAATTGGCCAAACTATTGTAGTAAAAAATAAAACGGTGGTTTCTGTCGAGGCAATCGAAGGAACAGATAAAGCAATAGAGAGAGGTTGCGAATTGTCACGTGGAAAATGTGTTGCTATAAAAGTTAGTCGGACTAATCAGGACTACCGTTATGATGTTCCAGGTATTGGCCTACTAACAATGGAGAAATTGATAAATGGTAGAGCGTCGGTTTTAGCAATAGAAGCAGGAAGAGTAATGATTGTTGATCAGGAAAAAGTAGTGGAAATAGCAGACCGCGCTAAAATATCCTTAGTATGTATATAAAAGGTAATCTTTACGATCACCTCCTAAATTTAACTTCATAACTAATATTAATGGTGGACGAATCAATTCGATTTCTGATTATTGCTGGAGAAGCTTCTGGGGATATTCATGGAGGCGGATTAGTTCGTGCCTTAAAAAACTATCACCCTAATTGTGAGTTTACCGGCTTAGGTGGCGATCACATGCGCCGAGAAGGAGTGAAAACATTTTACGACATTGATCGCATGGGAGCGATAGGCGTCGTGGAAATACTTGGTGACTTGCCACACTATTTAAAGGTATATCGTAAACTTTCTTATGAAATCAAAAGCGGTCGTTACGATGCAGTTATTCTAATTGATTACCCTACTCTTAACCTTCGACTTGCAAAACTTTGCAAAAAGTATTCCTGTCCAGCACTTTTTTTTATTAGTCCTCAGGTATGGGCTTGGCGTCAAGGTAGAATAAAAGAAATTAAACGTACAGTCAGTAAAATGTTTGTTATCTTTCCCTTTGAGGAATTTTTGCTAAAAAAGGAAGGGGTTGATGCAGAGTTTGTTGGTCATCCTTTTATTGAAACGGTGAAAACTTCTATGACACGAGATGAAGCAATGAAGAAATTTTCATTAGACTTAAAAAGAAAAACTATTGGCCTAATGCCAGGAAGCAGAAATAGTGAGCTTGATTTTCTCCTCGACCTAATGATCAACTCAGCGGAAGAAATTAAAAAGCACCTTAAGGACTGCCAATTTATTTTACCAGTTGCAAATACTTTAAATCCAAAGATTATCCTAGATCGATTAAAAACCAATCCACTTGAGATAAGAGTCATAGAAGGAAAATCATATGATGTGATGAACTGCTGTGATTTTATAATTATAGCTTCTGGTTCGGCGACCCTTGAAGCAGGACTTCTTGGATGTCCTATGGTTATTGTATATAAACTAAACTGGTTCACCTATTGGTTAGCGCGAGTTCTTGTTAAAATTAAACTATATGGACTAGTCAATATCGTTGCTGGAGAGGAAGTGGTAACTGAACTTATTCAGAATAAAGCCACTGTCAAAAATATTACCAAAGAAGTGTTAAGAGTTATGAGTAATTCAGAAGAGCGTGAGAGTCTTCGTTCTCGACTCCTACAAGTTCGTAAATCTCTTGGAGATCCAGGCGTATTAGATAGAGTCGCGGTTCGCATGATAGAGTTTCTTAGGGAGCGAAGGCGGAATGAAAAAATTTCTATTTAATTTTATTCTGCCATATATCATGTATGCACTAATATTAATATGGTGCTGGACTATTCGTGGCTTTCAAAAAAAAACGGAGGCAGAAGATTACCTCTGTAATAGTTCAGGAAGTTATATTTTAACTCTATGGCATGGGCGTATTTTTTATTTATTTTATCACTTGCGACGAAGACCTGACTTTCATTTATTGATAAGTCCCAGCGTGGATGGTGATTTACTTGCTAGACTGGCTCAATTGATGGGTTATTCAATTATTCGCGGATCAACCTATAAAAAACCAGTATCGTCAGCGCGCTCATTAATCAAAGTACTAAAGCGTGGAGAAAGAGTTATTATCATTGCTGATGGGTCACGCGGTCCAAGATTAAAAGCCCAGACAGGCTCCATTCAGATTGCTGGTATAACTAAATCTCCACTGATACCTATGGCTTATAGTGTTACGCGTAAAATTGAACTAAATACTTGGGATCGCTTTGTCCTGCCACTTCCTTTTACTGATTGTACTGTAAACTTTGGTAGTAGAATCATTGTTCCTCATCGTGCAAATGAGCAAATTATCCAGGAAAAACAGAAAGAATTGGAAGAATCCCTCAACCTTCTTACAAAAGCTAGCGAGTAACTTTACATTTAAAATTAATAAAATCAATTACTTTAGAGTTCGTTGTTTGCTGGCTTTGAGGTAAGAAAAGTCTTGTTTGAAAAAAAAGTCGACATATGCTAAATTTCCTGTTTCTCCGCGTATAAGTAAGGAAGTAATTCCAGAAAGTTGAATTGGTTATAAGTCGAAGGACCTATTTTGTGATCCTGAGAGCTTAAGGGAACTAAATTTTATTTTTTCTAAAAGTACCTAATTGAAACTTTTAGAAAATTTCTATGTGCTTATAACTTTAGTAGTATAGCGTAAACCAAACCAGCCATATTAAACCTGATCTATAGGGATAACTACGAAATTTATGAAGAAAGTGGAAGCGATTATAAAACCATTTAAACTAGATGCGGTTAAGGACAAATTAAACGAGATTGGGGTTAAGGGAATCACTGTAAGTGAAGTAAAAGGATTTGGTAGGCAAAAAGGACAAGCAGAGCTTTATAGAGGAGCGGAATATATTGTGGATTTTTTACCCAAGATAAAGCTGGAAATAGTTATTTCTGAAGGGCTGGTTGATGATGTGGTCAATTCAATCACGAAATTAGCACGAACGGGACGAATTGGTGACGGTAAAATATTTGTTACTACTCTAGAAGATACTGTTCGCATTCGAACTGGAGAACGAGGTGAAGAGGCAATTTAGTTCATCCAGCGATTTTAAAAAAATTAAAAGGTTAAGAGTTTAAAGTTTTTAATGAGTATAAATCACAGTAATAAGAGATAGTTGTCTGTAAATCTAGACTTAGAGGTCTTATTTTTCATTAATTCATAAAAATGTAGGAGGTAATTAGAATGACTCCCAAAGAGGTGTTGGACTTAGCAAAAAAAAAGGAAGTTAAAATAGTAGATATTAAATTCACGGATTTGCTGGGTACATGGCAACACTTCTCCGTACCCACAAGTGAACTGGAAGAAAGTATGTTTGAAGATGGTCTTGGCTTTGATGGATCAAGCATTAGAGGATGGCAAGCAATAAATAACAGCGATATGATTGTAATACCGGACCCTTCAACAGCGATGATGGACCCTTTTATGAATGTTCCAACACTAAGCTTAATATGTAATATTTCAGATCCTATCACAAAAGAAAAATATTCAAAGGATCCTCGAAATGTTGCTCAAAAAGCAGAATCCTATCTTAAGTCAACAGGACTCGGGGATACGGGGTACTTTGGACCAGAAGCTGAGTTTTTCATTTTCGATGATGTTAGATACCAAAATGATTCCAATCAGTGTTTTTATGCAGTGGACTCTGAGGAAGGAATATGGAACAGCGGAAATTCTAGCAGAGATGAGGAACCAAACTTAGGCTATAAACCTCGCCATAAAGAAGGATATTTTCCTACATCTCCAACTGATAGTTTGCAGGATATTCGAAGCGAAATGCTGCTTATCATGGAAGAAGTTGGTATTGAAATGGAATGTCATCACCATGAAGTGGCCACTGCTGGGCAATGTGAAATCGATATGCGTTTTGCTCCTTTGGTAAAGTGTGCAGATAACCTAATGTGGTATAAGTACATTGTTAAAAATGTAGCTAAACGCCATGGTAAAACAGCTACTTTTATGCCAAAGCCACTATATGGGGATAACGGAACCGGGATGCATGTGCACCAGAGTATCTGGAAAGGCGGAAAACCGCTTTTTGCTGGGGACGGTTACTCAGGTTTTAGTGAAATGGGCTTACATTATATCGGTGGTATTTTGAAACATGCTCGAGCAATTTGTGCTTTTACGGGACCAACTACCAACTCATACAAACGACTTGTTCCAGGCTTTGAAGCGCCAGTTAACCTTGCTTATTCAAGTCGAAATCGAAGTGCTGCTGTGAGAATCCCAATGTATTCTCAGAGTCCCAAAGCGAAACGAATGGAAGCCCGCTTTCCTGACCCTTCTGCAAACGGTTATCTAGCTTTCGCCGTTATGCTTATGGCTGGGTTGGATGGGATTGAAAATAAAATTGATCCTGGCGAACCAATGGATAAGGATTTGTATGCAATGGGTCGAGAAGAGTTAGCCAATATACCTACTCTTCCTGGTTCACTTGATGAATCATTGTGTGCGCTTGAGGCAGATCATGACTTTATGCTTAAAGGAGATGTTTTTACTCAAGATCTCATTGATACATGGATCGATTACAAGCGTGAGAATGAAGTCGATCAATTAAGATTACGCCCACATCCTTATGAGCTATATATGTATTATGACGTTTAAAAGGTAAAGAAAAAATGGATATAGCCCTCGGCGTTTGCCGAGGGTTTTTTTTTTGATGGATAAATTCATATAACTACTATTTTAATAAAATAGCTAGTAAAAATAAAAACAACATGGATAACCCAAAACTATTGAACTCGATACATACTTGTGCTCCATGGGGAAATAGTTTTCAAGAGCCTCTTGAAGCGTGTAAGTTTTTAGAAACTAAAAAAGCTTGGGGAAACTTTTTAATATTATCAAGCCATGTAAACTTCAAGAAATTGTTCCCTAAATTTTTTAAATCTCTTATAGAGTTAACGAGTTCGTCATGCAATCCAGATTTAGCTTTGCATAACTTTGAGAGATTTACTCAAACCATAAAAGATAAAAACTATCTATATACAATTTTATCTACTTCTCCGGAAATTTTTAAATCTTTAATTGTTTTATTTTCAGGAAGCCAAATTTTGACTGATAGTTTGCTAAGCGATCCATCATTCTTTGAATGGATTAATGATTCAGAAATAATAAATAATTCGAGGTCAAAGGATGAGTTTATGCGGGCATACTTTGATTTAGTAGGGGAACAGTATTTGGATAAAAATACTCCTCGATTGCTCCGAAAATTTAAAAAAAGAGAATATATACGCATTGGGTTGCGGGACTTGCTAGGAAAAACAGACTTTGAGGAAACAGGAAGAGACTTATCATATTTAGCAGATTTAAGCTTGCAGGTTGCGTATGAATACGCAGATAAAAAAATGAAAGAAAAATACGGGGTACCATACTACAAAGAAACAAATGAAAAAATGAAAGAGGCTGAGTTTACAATATTTGGTATGGGGAAACTTGGAGGGCTTGAATTAAACTATAGTTCAGATATTGATCTTATGTATATATACACTTCAAGCAAGGGAGAAACACGGTCAACGGTAGATTTTAAAAATATAACTAGTATCAGCAATCATGAATACTTTACAAAACTTGCCGTGTTGTTAACGAAAACAATTGATGAAATTACATCGCATGGAAGTGTTTTTCGTGTAGACCTTGATCTTCGACCAGAAGGAACAAGCGGGCAAATAGTAAACTCACTCATGAGTTGTGAAATATATTATGAGTCTTGGGGCCGGCTATGGGAACGGCAAGCTTTAATGAAAGCAAGAGTATCCGCCGGAAGCGAATCTTTAGGGCAAAAGTTTTTTACAATAATGGAACCTTTTATTTATAGAAAAAGCATAGATTTTTCGGTAGTAAAAGAAATAACTGATATGAAAGAAAAAATTAATCGAAGTATTCAGAAAAAAAATATAACTAATCGAAATATAAAACTTGGTAAAGGAGGAATACGTGAAGTAGAGTTCACAGTTCAAACGTATCAATTGCTATACGGGGGTAGACAAAAAAAAATAAGAGAAGCTAATACACTAGAAGCTTTAAAGGAGCTTTATGCGCTAAAATACATTGCAAGAACAGAATATCAACGGCTAAAGAAAGCATATGTTTTTTTAAGAAATATAGAAAATCGGGTGCAGATTTCATTTGGCCTTCAGACTCATACATTACCTGAAGATAAGTTCTTGCTATCAGTTTTAGCTCTTAAAATGAATATAGATGGAGAGTCAATTGAAGAACTAAATAAAAAATTAAACAGTGTGTTTAAACGCCACACTGGTTTTGTGAGTGATATTTTTTTGGAACTATTTAAAAAAGAAAAAGGTGAAAACGAATCTTTTAACAATACAAATAAGGTAAGTGAAATAAGATTATTGAATGAAGATGTGTTGGAGAGAGTATGTTTTCAAAGTAATAAAAATGCATTACGTTTTTTGAAAATTCTCAGAGATGGTCCAAAGTTTTCCCATCCAAGTGAAAAAAGTATTAACGACTTTTATACGGTTCTTCCTAAAATTCTTGATGGGTGTAGTGAAGTGCCAATGCCAAACTCCGCATTAGAAAACCTAGTAAAATTTATTGAATCAAGTAAAGCAAGAGAATCATTCTTGGGTCTATTTTCTGAAAATGAAAAATTTTTAAAGTTGCTTCTTAAAATTTTTGGAAGTAGTGACTTGATATCCGATATTTTAATCAAACAACCAAGTTTAATAGATGTGATTAAGGATGCAGAATCAATTTATCGTTTTAAAAATAAAATAAACCTATATAAAGAAATAAGTCAAATTCTTAAAAATTGTAACGATTTTCAGGAAAAAAAAAATATCTTAAGGTGGTTTAAACAAGGGGAAGAGTTAAGAATAGGAGTTCGCTATATTATTGGAGAAACTGACATAGAAGGTACCTTAGAAGACCTTTCTAGTTTGGCAGAAACACACATAGAGAATGCTTATCAAATCGCTTTAACAGAACTAAAGATCCAGTATGGTGAAGAAAAAATAATTCCCGATAGCTTTGCCATCATTGGAATGGGCAAACTGGGTGGAGGTGAAATAAATTTTAAATCGGATTTGGATTTAATTTTTATTTATGAAAATTCAAAAAATGATTCGTTGTTTTCAGGAAATATAGTTTTATTTTATACAAAAATTTCTCAGTTATTGCATGAATTGACATCTCAAGTAACTTCCTTTGGTTACTCTTACAAAATTGATTCTGACTTGCGACCTGAAGGTAAGAGTGGCCTAATGGTAAATTCAATTAAGAGTTACGAAGACTACTATAAACGAAGAGCGCGAACTTGGGAGCAGCAGGCCATGGTAAGGGCAAGGTTTGTAGCCGGTAATGCACAAACGGGTAAAAATTTTTTAAATATGATAAAGAAGTTTACTTATTGTCCTAAGTTGAAATACGAGTCTATTATAGAAATTTCAAGATCAAGAGAGGCAATCGAAAAAGACTTAGCGAGAGAAAGTTTACAGGGGAAAAATGTAAAGTTGGGTTATGGGGGATTAGCAGATATTGAATTCGCCGTTCAGATTCTACAGATGAAGCATGGAGGGAAAAACAATCGTTTAAGGGAAACTAATACACTTTCCGCTGTAGCTCAGTTGGATGCTTTAGGGATCATTGACAATAAAGACTCTGAAAATATTAAAAAGCACTACCTTTTCTTAAGAAACCTAGAGTGTGCATTAAGAATTCAAAATCTTGCATTAATGAGTCATTTGCCAAAGGAGCAAGAGAAGCTTTTAATGCTTGCAAAATTTTTAAATTATTTTGGGGAAAGCTCAATTGAAATTGTAGAAAAATTTATGAGCGACTATACCCAAACTACAAATGAAATAAGAGCATTTTATAGTAAAACTATAGATACACTATTACGCACGGCACTTTAAAATAGAGAAAAGTTACTTCCTTGAGGAGTGCTTGGAGAATGAATTAAGTTTATATTCGACACTATCTATTAAAGCTTGCCAACTAGCCTCAATAATGTTGTCCGATACACCGACAGTTCCCCATTTCGAATTATGATCTCCTGATTCAATCAGTACACGTGTTTTAGCCTGGGTGCCTTTATTCTGGTCTAGAATTCTTACTTTGTAATCAAAAAGTGACACATTTTTCATTTCAGGATAAAATTTACCTAACGCTTTTTTAATAGCCTTATCTAAGGCATTAACTGGTCCTATGCCTTCAGCAGCGGTAACTTCTTGTATCCCGTTGACCCGAATTCTTACTGTGGCTTCTGATATAGGTTTTTCATCTTCGCCTCTTTGCTCTACAATTACACGAAAACCAATAAAATCAAAAAAGTACTCTTTTTCGCCAAGGGCATCACGCATTAGTAGCTCAAAGGAAGCCTCTGCCCCTTCGTATTGATATCCAAGTTGCTCAAGTGATTTAAGCTTATCCAGTATACTTTTTAATTTTTGGTCATGATCGTCAATATCAATGCCATACTCTTGAGCCTTTGATAGAATATTGCTTTTACCAGATAGGTCAGAAATTAAAATTCGTTGAACATTACCGACCGATTCAGGAGTAATATGCTCATATGTGGCACTATTCTTTTTTACAGCACTAACATGAATTCCACCTTTATGAGCAAATGCACTTTTGCCGACATAAGGTTGATGATTCCAGTGTGCTTGATTAGCAAGCTCATAAACAAATGATGATAAATCCGTTAACGATTGCATTTGTTTATCTGAAATACAGTTCAAACCCAATTTAAGTTTTAGATTTGGGATTACGGAAATGAGGTTCGCGTTGCCGCACCGTTCACCGAATCCATTTATTGTCCCTTGCACCTGTTCAACGCCAGCCTGGATTGCTGCTAGCGCATTAGCTACTGCAAGCTCTGAGTCATTATGGGTATGAATTCCGATTTTTGTGTTAATAGAATTTTTTACCAAGGAACATGCTTGTTCGACCTCAGACGGTAGAGACCCTCCATTAGTATCGCAAAGTACAATCCAGTCGGCTCCAGCAGATTCTGCTTCCTTAAGCACTTTCATGGCATATTCAGGATTGTTCTTAAAGCCATCAAAAAAATGTTCTGCATCAAACAAAACTTCAGAACAATTATCTTTAAGATATCTTACGCTATCCTTAACCATTCGGAGGTTTTCTTCCAAAGTTGTGGAAAGTGCTTCTTTAACATGCATATCCCAACTTTTCCCAAAAATAGTGACAACATCTGTTTTTGCTTCAATCAGATTTTTAATATTTTTATCATTCTTTACATCATTTTTTGGGTGGCGCGTGCTTCCAAAAGCAGTGATTTTCGCTTGTTTAAAGTTAATACTTTGGATTCGACTAAAAAAATCCATATCTTTTGGGTTTGAGCCGGGCCAGCCTCCCTCGATGTAATTTATTCCAATTTCATCGAGCTTATGAGCAATCCGAATCTTATCTTCAACAGTAAAGGAAACATCTTCAGATTGAGAGCCGTCTCTTAATGTTGTGTCATAAAGGCTAATTATTTTCATAAAATAAATATTTATATATTAGATCTAGTTGGCATCTTTCTCAGATCAGCTATTTTTTTCAGCATTAGTCATGTTAAATATTTTGTGTAAAACGCGGACGGCAAGCTCACCATATTGTTCTTCAATAATGCAAGATACTCTTATTTCGGAGGTGCTTATCATTATAATGTTAATATTTTCTTTAGATAGGGCGCTAAACATTTTTGCGGCAACTCCCGGATGGCTTCGCATACCCGCGCCTACAATCGAAACTTTACAGATATTAGGATCAGCACTAATATTTCGTGCTTCTATAAGCTTACCTAGCTCTTGAACTATTTTGGTAGCTTTATTTATATCTTCTTTTGTGACAGTAAACGATATATCGGTATGCCCTTCATCACTTACGTTCTGTATAATCATGTCTACTGAAAGGTTTTCTTCCGCAAGTCCTATAAAAAATTTGCTAGCGATTCCTGGTTGATCAGGAACACCTTTGATCGTGATTTTGGCTTGGTTTTTGTCGTTCATTATTCCAGATACAATTGGTTGTTCCATACTTAAATCCTCCTCACAGATCAAGGTCCCTTTCGAGTCTTCCACTAAAGATGATTTTACAATGAGTGGCATATCGTATTTTTTACAAAATTCAACGCAGCGAAATTGCAGTACTTTTGCTCCCAAACTAGACATTTCTAACATTTCGTCATAAGAAATACGGTCCATTTTATGAGCATTAGGCACAACGTTAGGGTCGGCAGTATAAACCCCATTCACATCGGTATAAATTTCACATCTCTCTGCGTTTAAAGCCACAGCTATAGCTGCTGCGGAAGTATCTGAACCACCGCGTCCTAGAGTAGTAACCTCTCCATGTTCACTTATTCCCTGAAAGCCCGCAGCAACTACGACGTTACCATTTTTTAAAGCCTTTATAGCACGGTTTGCATCAACTTCTTTAATACGTGCTTTTGTGTGTGAGTTATCAGTTAGCAATCCTATTTGCCTACCCGTCATGGAAACGGCTGAGCAGCCGATACTATTAAGTGCTATACTTAACAAGGCGCTCGAAATACGTTCTCCAGACGATAATAAAAGAGCCATTTCCCTATCTTTTTTGCTAGAGCTGATCTGATTGGCCATATCTAATAGTTTATCAGTTTCACCTGCCATTGCTGAAACGACAACCACAAGATCAAGCCCTTCCTTTCGCATACGGGCAATACGTTTTGCAACTTTTTTGATTCGCTCAATAGTACCAACAGAAGTACCGCCATATTTTTGAACTACTAATTTACTCATAGTTTTAATTTATATCAAAAAACATATTCATTAAATCGGGGCCAGATTTAAAATGATTGTTTCTTTTATCAAGAAGATTTTCATCAAATTTATTTACTGAGTTTGTCTCATTTTTTCCACTTATTACAAATGGGACTCGGTCTGTACCATACTTTACATCGACAGCAGAGTTCATATGATTAACAACGACCATCATTTTGACATCGTTATTTTTTGAAAATTCTTTCAAAAGGGGATTAATTACCTTTGAGTCGATATCTTCAATAGTAAGGATTTTGTCATCAATGTTCCCTTTTAGCGAGACTTCTTCTATTCCTGCAATATTAAGATAAACAATATCCTGCCTTTGCAACTCATGAATGGTTGCCTTTACTTTATTATTGAAGTTAGTTTCAGCAAAGCCGGTTGCACCTTCGACTGAAATCACGTTCATATTGGCTGCTTTACCTATTCCTTGAAAAAGTAATGATGCAGAAATAAGTGAACCGGGTTTCCCAAATTTTTTTTCAAATGGGTGAAGAGTTCCTTTTTTACCATTTCCCCATAACCAAATACTATTAGCTGAATCTAAGTTTTCCAGTTTACGTTTTTTGTTTACCGGATGGTTATGTAATATGATTTGAGCTTGATTAATAATATAAATTAGCTCTTTAAATTGATCATCAACAGGCATAAATTTCCGAATACCTTCACCGATTAATTCGTTAGGTGGTGTCAAGCGTTTTGTAAACGGTTTGCTATGCATAACCATTATATTATGAGGACCCAAACCAGGATAAAAATTAACTGCGCAATCTGATATTTGATTCTGAAGGGCGTTTAAGTAATTTTTAGATTCTTTGCAGGACAAGTGACCCGCGGTATAATCTTTCATTACCATATCGTTATGGCTAGCTTGGAGGGTCACAAAATCACAGCATAACGGAATTTCTCCATCTTTAAGGTTTAGTCCTATTGCCAGTGCATCAAAATATGCTGGGCCAATATCATTTTTTTCGGGATCGTAACCCAAAAGAGAAAGATAGGATATCTCGTTCCCAGTTTGACAGTTTTCAGGAATAGTTTGTACCGACCCAGAAATGCCTTCCTGAACCATTCTATCTAGGTTGGGTGTATCAGCAAGCTGCAATGGAGTCTTATTTTCTTTTTCTGCAATAGGCCTATCTGTAAGGCCATTGGCAATTAAAACCAAATATTTCATTTTTAAACCAAATTTAGATGGGTAGTTAGTGGCTTGAGGAGTCTTCTAAATTATATCTTATCTTTATAAAAATTTCACACATAAACGCTTAGAAAACAATGAAAAAGAAAATATTCTTAAATTAGATGTACGAGGGATAGATGAAACCAGTTTTTCAGACGTACAATAAAAGAAGTCTTGTTTATAGGATATCCAAAATTTTTTAATACAGCCCCAATCACTAGAGCTAATTCATTGGAACATAAGGGGAAATTCAATAGACCAAGGAACGCGGCTATGATACTTTATAGTACATTGACACATAACCTCCTCGATATGAGCATTAAAAAATTCTAACATGCATAATATAAATGATATCTGTAAGGATGGTGGGTCTTTGCCCTTAAGTACAAAAGGAAACTTAAGAGTTGTCTTTTTGGGGGTTGGTTCGGCTTTTACCAAGCGTAACCGTCAATCGAATTTTTTAATCATACAGGGGGATTATCATGTTTTAGTAGATTGTGGCACTCTTGGGCCATTAGCCCTTGATGATGTAGGCTTAAGCGTCAGTAAAGTTCAGTGTTACTTACCTACCCACAGTCATGCCGACCATATTGGTGGTTTTGAGGAAGTTGCATTAGTTAACCGCTATATTTCAAGCTCATCAAAGAAACCTAAAATGATTGTCCCAAAAGAGTATCAAGATTTGCTTTGGAATAAGAGTCTTGCAGGGGGAATTGAATTTTGTGAGACCAAAGAGGGGCAGCCACTCCAATTAAAAGATTTTTTTGATATTCTTTGTCCAAAAAAAATGGAATTACTTGGAAGGCAACTATGGTCTTACCAGTATGGCCCAATGGAATTGATTCTCATGCGCACACTTCATATCCCAGATTCTGCAATTAGAATGGACGACGCTCAATGGTGCTGCGGTATCTTGATAAATAGGAAAGTGTGGATTTCAGGAGATACAATGTTTGATAAGAATTATTCAACTCAGTTTTCACAGCTATCAGAGGTAATGTTCCACGATTGTCAAATGTTTCAAGGAGGTGTTCACGCTTCCTATCGCGAACTGATGACGCTTCCCGACAAGATACGTTCTAAAATATATTTATATCATTATAATGATAATTGGGATGATCCAAAAACTTGGATTGAAGATTCAGATGACTTCACAGGTGATCCCATCAAAGACGGTTTTCTAGGTTGGGCAGCTCAGCAGGTGGCTTACGATTTTAAATAATTTGAGTGTTTAGTAGTCAGTTCAATTATTAAAATCAGGCAACAGACACTTACTATATTAGTCACTTTTTAATATGATTTGTTTTGTCTTCAATATTTTTCTCACCCACCTCAAAATAGGTCCGCTATAGCTTCATTTAACTAATTCTTCTAGGAACAATAAATCTATAATTTTTTAAATAGGTATCGTATCTTCTTCTTCATACAGGAAGAGATTGAATAATATGTGTTCAAGAATTCATGAATGGTGAATGAGCCAGTATTATAGGACCTTTATGGTGTGGGAATTCTAAACAAGCTGTGGCATGTAAAAATATTTATAACGAACGGGGGCACACATCTTGTGGAAATTATTAGAACACTAAAAATCAAGCAAGGGGAATTTGTTCGATTGCGTGGTATTACAATTTACCTTTTGGTTCTATCGAGAGATACGCTGAGAGTTAATGGAGAGAAATTATGATTGTGTTAACAGGTGGGGCAGGTTTTATTGGTAGCGCTATCGCCCAAGAATTAAATAAAAGAGGAAGAATTGACCTAATTATAGTTGATGATATAGACCATTCTGACAAAGAAAAAAATATGACATCAATTAAATTTCAAGAACTAATAGGTAAAAATTACTTTTTAAGAAAAATCCTTAATCGAGATATTACGTCAATTGAGCTTATAATTCATATGGGTGCCTGTTCTTCAACAACTGAGACGGATGAAAATTTTCTTAACGAAAACAACTATGACTATACTCGGCACCTTGCAACGTATGCTTTAGAAAAAAATATCCGTTTTATTTATGCCTCTAGCGCTGCTACTTATGGCAACGGAGAAAATGGGTATAGCGATGATGAATCTAAGCTGAATAAATTAAAACCCCTTAACCTTTATGGTGAAAGTAAACATAAATTTGACTTATGGGCAGAAAGTCAAGGTGTTCTTGATCGTATTGTAGGGCTAAAATATTTTAATATTTATGGGCCAAATGAGTATCATAAAGAGAATATGCAAAGTATGGTGCGGAAAGGATTCACTCAGGCGCAGGAAAAAAATAAGATTCAGCTATTTAAGTCATATCGTAAAGAATACAAAGATGGTGAACAAGAACGAGACTTTCTTTATGTAAAAGATGCGGTTAGTATGACATTATTTTTTATGGCCAACCCAAACATTGGCGGGATTTTCAATATTGGTTCGGGACAGGCTAGAAGTTGGAATGATCTTGCAAAATATATTTTTAAGGCAATGAATAGAGAACCTCAAATTCAATATATTTCGATGCCAGAAAAAATTATTCAGCAATACCAGTACCACACTTGCGCAGATATACAAAAAATTTTCGATACTGGCTATATCAAGCCAATAAAATCACTAGAGGAAGGTATTACAGATTATGTCAGAAATTACCTTGTAGGCAATAAGCGGTTAGGAAGTTAGTTCAAAGTAAGGACAAGAATTTTAAAAAAAATTTTTTATAACACCAAATTAATTTAGCCTTAATTTGTTTGGTTGTTAAGTTTGAATAGTTTATCTATAAATGTTTGTTATGCTTGTATTGCAGCTATTTAATTAGGTTTATGGTTTTCAAGAATTTTTGTAACTATATTAGTTGTAGAAAGTCCTTTAACGATCGGAATGAGTTCTACTTTTGCTCCATAACCTTCGACAATTTCCCGGCCGGCAATTTCGTCTATGCTATAGTCGTCCCCTTTAACAAGGATATCTGGGCGTACTTCACGAATTACTTCCTCAGGAGTATTATCATCAAAAATCGTAATGTAGTCTACGGACTTTAATGCAGAAATAATATTGGCACGTTCTTTTTCTGTCTTGATGGGGCGACCATTTCCTTTGATCGATTTGACAGATTTGTCGCTATTGAGTCCAACAACTAGAAGATCGCCTTTTGCTCGAGCCTTCTGTAAAAACTCAATATGCCCTCCATGTATAAGATCAAAACAGCCGTTAGTGAAAACAACTGTTTTGCCGATACTTTTCGCAAGGCTGACGGTTTTGGTAAGCTCTTCTATGTTAAGCACTGCTTTTGACGTACGAAGCATTTCCTCATGAAGAAATTCGTCAATTTCGGCTAAAGTTACAATAGCAGTTCCTATTTTCCCAACAACAATACTTGCAGCCATATTAGATAGCCAAGCTGAATCTTGATAATTGAATCCTATAGCTAGGGACATTGCAAGAATCGAAACGACAGTATCTCCTGCCCCCGTGACATCAAAAACTTCTTTTGCTTGGGTAGGAATATCAATTGGATTTTCCTTATTTGGATAGAGAGTCATGCCATCTTTACCCCGAGTTATCAGAATTGCTTCTGCATGAGTAAGGTTTAAAAGATATTCGGCCGCACGATCTAAGTCAATTTTATCCTGAATTTTTATGGGGACAGCTTTTTCTACTTCAAATTGGTTAGGAGTTATAATAGTTGCTCCTCTATATGATTCAAAAGAAGAGCTTTTAGGGTCAACAAGGACTCGTTTTTTTGAATTAGTAGCTCTATGCGTGAT
Source organism: Nitrospina sp. (assembly GCA_018697205.1). GTDB lineage: Bacteria > Nitrospinota > Nitrospinia > Nitrospinales > VA-1 > Nitromaritima. The sequence goes on from JABHTG010000113.1 coordinate 32,598, forward strand.
AGCGCTAAAAACCTTTTCAGTCAGTATCCCTTTGCGGTAGTCTGAGCAAACCACAATATCCATATCGGGAAGGTTTGAATTGATAAACTTAATAATCTTATTTTCAGTTTCTTCTGTGATAGGGCGATTATCTTCTTTATCGATACGAAGAATTTGTTGATTGTGGCCAATAACACGAATTTTTGACGTGGTGGGTCTGTGTACAAAACGGAAGATGCCATTAGATAATATTTTTTTATCATCTACAAGGGAGAGTAGTTTATCACCTTTTTCATCGTTCCCAATTGCACCTACAAGATAAACTTCACATCCAAGAGCAACTAAATTATTGGCAACATTAGCAGCACCTCCTAGAGTTAGGTTTTCAGATTTAGTTTCAAGAATAGGTACAGGTGCTTCAGGCGAAATACGGCTAACAGAACCCCATATATATTCATCGAGTATAAGATCACCTATGACCATGATTCTAGGTCTATGATCACTTTCAAGAAACGCTTTAAATTTTGTTTTCATGGATAAGGTCTTGTTCAACGATTTCACAAATAATATGCCCAATAGTGATATGGACTTCTTGAATACGTGCCGTATCATTGGATGGAACTATAATTCCAACGTCAACAAAATTTTTCATCTCTCCTCCATCATTACCCATAAAGCCAATCGTTTTTGCTCCTATCTTTTGGGCAAGCCTGAGAGCGGAAATAACATTTTTTGAATTACCGCTGGTGCTGATCCCTATAATTGAATCTTTGGGAGTTGCAAAGGCTTCAACTTGACGAGAAAAAATAGTATCAAATCCATAATCATTACCAAGAGCAGTCAATGTGGAGGAATCAACAGTTAAAGCAAGCGCAGGAATCGCTTTACGTTCTTTCTTAAAACGCCCAACTAGTTCGGCTGCAATATGTTGGCAGTCAGCAGCGCTGCCGCCATTACCCATTAAAAGTAATTTACCTCCACTGGATAAACTACCTCGCACAGTATTCGCAGCCATCAAAATTTCTCCGGACAAAGCTTCAGCAACTTGGTATTTTAAGTTACCGCTAATTTTTAAAAAACTCTTTATTCGTTCCATTAAATTGAAAATATATTTAAAAAATTTATAACGCCAAATTGTCTAAAAAATAGGTTTACACTGTTTATAAACTCTTAATACCCAACTGGCATTTAAAATATTCCATGGTTGCTTTAAGTCCTTCCTCTAATTTTACTTGGGGTCTCCAATCTAAAAACTTTACAGCTTTATCTATATTTGGCTGCCGTACTTTTGGATCGTCCTCTGGCAAGGGTTTATATGAGATCTTACTATGGCTTTTCGTGGCTTGCAAAATTTTCTCGGCCATTTGTTGAATTGTCATTTCAACAGGGTTTCCAATATTAACTGGGTCATTAATGTTGGATATTAATAACCTGTAAATTCCTTCTATTAGATCGGAGACATAGCAAAAACTTCGTGTTTGGGAGCCATCGCCATATGCTGTGAGTTCTTTTCCTGTGAGAGCTTGCTTGAGAAAATTTGGGATCGCTCTTCCATCGTTAATCCGCATACGAGGACCATACGTATTAAATATTCTAACAATTTTGGTATTCATCTTGTGATAGCGATGATAGGCCATTGTGATCGCTTCGGAAAAGCGTTTTGCTTCATCATAAACACCTCTTGGACCAACCGGGTTAACATTACCCCAGTAATCTTCCGTTTGTGGGTGAACAAGAGGGTCTCCATATACTTCTGAAGTAGAGGCAATTAAAAAAACGGACTTCTTTTTTTTAGCCAAACCAAGCGCATTATGCGTGCCCAATGAACCGACTTTTAAGGTTGGAATAGGAAACTCCAGATAATCGATCGGGCTTGCAGGGGAAGCAAAGTGTAAGATAAAGTCTAAAGGGCCATCGATATCAATAAAATTAGTGACATTGTGCTTAATAAAAATAAATTGCTTACTTTTGATGTGCTCTATATTTGCGAGAGACCCGGTAATTAGGTTGTCCATGCAAATAACTTCATGGCCTTTATTCAATAGATAATCACATAAATGAGAACCAAGAAATCCAGCTCCTCCTGTAATCAAAGTTCTAGGCATATTTTTTCTCTTATTAATTAAAGATTTATTTAAAAATGGTAACTATTCCGTGAATGTACTTCCAATAGATAAGCTATGCCCAGCTAAAAAACTCTTTACGTGCATTCTTTTTTTCCCTTCAGGTTGTAGTTCTGTAATAATAATTCTTTTATTTTGAGTTCCAACTTCAATGCCATTCCCAGAAATACGTAGGACAAGCCCAGGCAGGTCAATTGAATCACAATCTTTTATTTCAGTTTTACAGATTTTAAAACGCTTGGAATCGCAAAATGAAAATGCGCCTGGCCAAGGTGTAAGGCCACGGACTAGATTGTGAATTTTAAAAGCGGGTTGGTTCCATTGTATCAAACCATCTTCTTTTTTAAGTTTTGGAGCATAGGAAGATAGGCTTGAGTTTTGACGAATTTTTTTTAATGACCCAGAATGCAACTGGCTTAGTGTTTCCAAGATAAGAGAAGAGCCCTTATGAGCTAAGGTATCGTGAAGCGACTGTGCATCGTCTTCATCACTAATTTGAACTTTTCTAGAGAGCAATATATCACCTGTGTCCAGTCCAGCATCCATTTTCATGGTGGTAACTCCTGTTTCATTTTCTCCATTGATGATAGCCCAATTGATTGGCGCGGCACCACGGTATTTAGGTAAAAGAGAGGAGTGTAAATTTATACAAAAATGGTGGGGAAGAGCGAGCAAGTTATTATCTAAAATTTGGCCAAAAGCAACTACAACAAAAACATCTGAGTTGAGTTCTTCTAGAGTTTTTATAACCTCAAGGTTTTTACAACTTTTTGGTTGGAGTAAGGGAATTTTTTTTTCTAAAGCAAACTGTTTTACTGGAGGTGGAGTTGATTCGCGACCTCGCCCTTTGGGTCGGTCAGGTTGAGTAACTATTAATTGAATATTGTGATTCGAATTATAAAGCTTGTGCAGAGTGGGAAGAGCAAATTCAGGAGTTCCCATAAAGATAATATTCATACTTCGAGTTCTTTAAGTTTTTTCTTGAACTTGCGTTGAAGCATATCGCGTTTGACTTTACTTATATTATCCCAGAAAAGAACACCGTTTAAGTGGTCCATCTCATGTTGAAAGGCCCGAGCAAGAAAACCTTCCGCCTCATAACGCAATTCATTTCCCTTAAGATCATACCCCTTAACTTCAACTCGTTGAGAGCGTTTAACGTTTGCAAAAAGTTCGGGAATACTTAGGCAACCTTCTTCAGCTATAACCTTTTCCTCGGAAGCTGAAATCACGGGATTGATGATAATGACAGGGTCACGCTTTTCTTTTTCAATACCCACATCGATTACAAAAAAATCTGATGATACTCCCACTTGGTTTGCAGCCAATCCTAAACCAGAAGCGTTATACATAGTTTCAATCATATTATCTGTTAAGTTGATCAATGTTTCATCAATATTTTTAACCTTTAGACATTTTTTGCGGAGGACCGGATCCATACAGTTGACAATTTTTAAAAGGGGCATTTTTTGAATAAGCTAAAAGATTATATACATACTGCCGAATAAATATCAGAGACTATAAGTTTATTGTTTTTACAATAAGGACTTTGCCTATCCAGTAATTTTTTAAAAAGTATAAAAAATACTGTTTTAAGTGACCTATTTTAAACGGTAGAATAAAATTAAATTTGATGCGACCATAAAAGAAAGTAAGATTTTGTCTTTTTAATAATGTGGAGGCTTTTCTCAAAGTGTTTAATTGCCATTAATTTTTTTTCATACCAAATCGATTAGCCAAGATCAGGTTTGAGATTAAACTACTCTTAAGTTGTGTATTCAGCATTAATACGAACATAATCATAAGACAAATCACAGGTATAAACCTCGTCTGAGTGAATACCTGACTTGAGGTCGATTATAATAGAAATATTTTTACTCTTCATCTTTTTACGAAGCACCGGCTGGGAAGCACCTTTTGCAGGGACTCCATTATCAAATAGAACGGAGCTATTGAGTGAAATTCTAACTTTATCTGGATTGAAGGGTGCTTCTGCATTACCAACTGCAGCAAAAATTCTTCCCCAGTTTGGATCTTGTCCAAATAAAGCAGTTTTAACTAATGTCGAGGTTGCTACAGATTGGGCAATCCGATAGGCATGTGTTTTTACTTTTGCGCCTTGTACTTTAATTGTGACAAATTTAGTTGCTCCTTCTCCATCTAAGACAATTTTATGCGCAAGATATAGACATAGCGCGGTTAATTTTTCGACAAATTTATTATAGGCGGAGCTACCAACTCGAATGTTTGTATTTTCAGCTTTGCCATTAGCTAGAAGTAGAGCCATATCATTAGTACTAGTATCACCATCTACCGTGATGCGGTTGAAAGTTCTATGATTAGCTTCTTTGAGAGCGAGGCTAAGCGTTTTTTTGTCAATTACTGCATCTGTGACAATGAAAGCAAGCATTGTAGCCATATTAGGGTGTATCATCCCAGATCCTTTGGCAATACCTCCCATAGTAATTTTATGTTTCCCAATGTAGAAACTAGATGATTTAAGCTTTGGAGATAAGTCGGTAGTCATAATTGCTTCTGCTGATTGTACCCATCCAGCAGGAGATAATTTTTCAGTTAAAGCGGGAATAGCTTTTATAATTTTATTTTTTGGTAAAGGTATCCCTATAACTCCTGTTGATGCGATTAAAATTTCTTTTGGGTCGATCGAAAGTTTTTTTGAAAAGTTGGATGCTAAAGATTTGCAGTCTTCTATTCCTTTTGGACCTGTGCAAGCGTTGGCATTGCCACTATTAACCAGGATAGCTCGGAATGTTTTAGAGCTTTTTAGACTTTTTTGACACCACGTTATGGTGGGGGAAACCACTTTATTTGATGTGAATACACCAGCAGCAACAGAAGGCTCTTCAGAAAAAATTAGGGCGAGATCTTTTTGTTTATTAGTTTTTATTCCACAGAAAATACCGGCCGTGGTAAATCCTGGGATTCGAAATCCTCGGCTTCTAGTTTCTTTTTTCATAATGAATATATCTAAGGGAAAATACCAGGAAAATTAAGTCCTGTTGTTTCAGAAATACCTAGCATGAGGTTCATATTTTGTATCGCTTGCCCAGAGGCACCCTTTATCAAATTATCAATTGCACTGGTGATGATGGCTCTTTGATTCCGTTCATCAACCTGCACACCGATATCACAAAAATTAGATGATACTGTAAAATGCGAATTGGCATATTCACCTAATGGCAGTATTCGAATAAATGGTTCGCCTTTATAAAAATTTTTAAAATGTTCAACTAGCTTTACAGTGGATAGGTTGTGCTTTAAATTAATATAAACTGTACTAAGCATTCCTCGAGTAATTGGGACAAGGTGCGGTGAAAAAGATACCTGCACATTAGTTTTTGCTAACGCCGACAATTCTTGTTCGATTTCTGGTGTATGCCTATGGGCAGCTATATTATAAGCAGAAATTCCCTCATTAACTTCGGAAAACTGTGTTGCAAGAGACCCCTTGCGACCAGCACCAGAGATCCCAGATTTGGAATCAATTATAATACTAGATAGGTCCACCCACTTTTCCGTTACTATCGGGGCTAAAGCGAGAGTTATACTTGTTGGGTAGCATCCAGGATTAGCTACCAGACGGGCTGATTTGATTTTCTCTCGATGTATTTCGGGTAAACCATATACTGCCTCCTTCAAGATCGCGGTTTGTTTATGAGGGAGTGAATACCATTTCTTAAAAATAGCAGGATCTTTTAGTCGATAATCCGCGCTCAGGTCTATGACCTTGGTGTGTCCTTTAAGGAAATAAGGGACCTTTTCCATAGAGGTCGTATGAGGAAGAGCAAGGAACAAAATGTCACAAATATTGCTGGATACAGATTTGATAGATGATAATTTTGTGTCAATAAATCCGCTGAGAGAAGGAAATACCTTTGAGATACTTTCTCCTGGATAAGTTTCAGAGGTGAGAAAACCAATTTCAGCTTCTGGATGATTTACGAGTAGGCGAAGTAGCTCTAACCCTGTATAGCCACTGGCACCTGCGATACCAATTTTTGCCATAGCTTTATCCTGTAAATAGTAGTTTCTTCAATGATTACGAAAATATTAAAATAAGCTAACGAAGACCAACGATATTGTAATATTGAATGGTTTAAGATAATAGTTGAAATTAGTCTTGGGCTTGTATAATTTCCAGAAGCGTTTGCATGTCTAGAATTAAAAAAAGTGGGTGGGTCTGACTTATTAACGTTTAGAGAACTGGAAACGTTTGCGGGCACCTGGCCTGCCGGGCTTTTTTCGCTCAACTACACGGGCGTCTCGTGTGAGGAAGCCCCCTCTTTTGAGAGCTATTCGATGTGCAGAATCAGCTTCTAAGAGCGCGCGGGAGACACCCAAGCGGAATGCCCCAGCTTGTCCCGATAGACCACCACCAAGAACGGTAGCGTTTATATCGTAAGACTCTGATGTGTTCGTACAAGTGAGGGGTTGCTTAATATTCATTACTAGTGAATCACGCATAAAATAGTCATTAACTTCTTTAGAGTTGACAGTAATCTTGCCAGAGCCTGACTGAATCCATACCTTGGCTATAGATCGTTTCCGTTTTCCCGTTGCGTAAAACTTCTCACCGTTGCTTCCCATAATATGAATTTCCGTTTATTTTTGTTGGTTACATTAAATTATTAAATACAGCCGACACTGTGTTATATGGAGATTATCTCCGGATTTTGCGCAGTGTGGGGATGCTTACTATCGTCGTAAACACGAAAATTACCAGCCAGTACTCTACCTAAACGGTTTTTGGGCAACATACCCTGAATTGCTTTTTGTAGTAACCCAGATGGTTTTTTTTCTCGCATTTCTTTGGCAGTGGCTGACTTGATTCCACCAGGAAACCCGGTGTGGTGGTAATAAATTTTTTGATCCCATTTTGCGCCGGTCAGTTTAACCTTAGAAGCATTAATTATGATCACATTGTCGCCACAATCAACATGTGGAGTAAATGTAGGTTTAGTTTTGCCACGAAGTATGGAGGCAACCTTAGCTGCTATTCGACCCAAAGACTGATTGGCAGCGTCTACAACAACCCACTTTTTATCAACAGTGTTTACATTTAAAGAAATCGTTTTCATGTTTAAATAGACTGATTTAACAAAGGTTTTAAAGTCGAAATGGGAAACAGATATATTAGATAAATTATGCCCCGATGTCAACTTGTTTCATAAAATTTTAAAAAACTTAAGGCCCCTTATTTGAACTATTTTTAAGAAAAAGCTCCAAACCATAAAAACTTTATTTTTTACTTTGAATAAGCTACTTTAGATATTTTTAGCCATGATTTATAAATTTTAGTCTATCCGACGAGTATTTTTAATGTACTTAAGCATTTAATATCAATAGTGTTCTGGATATTTTTAAATTTTCATGAAAGATGTAGCAGCTTCTTCCCCGACAGAGATTAAAAATCAAGGAAATACCTATATGGACTTTGATGAGAGGTTAGATTTTGCAATTAACAAGTCGCGTGACTTTTTATTGTCTAGGCAAACAGAAGATGGTTACTGGGTAGACGAGCTAGAGTCAAACGCTACTATCACGGCAGAACTTATTTTTTTCATGCACTTTACCAAAACGGTCGATTTGGTAAAACAGAAAAAACTCATAAATTATCTTCTCCATAAGCAAAGAAAGGATGGAAGTTGGCCATTATATTTTGGAGGACCTTGTGATATTAATTCCACAGTAGAGTCTTATATGGCTTTAAAATTGTCGGGAGTTCCTGAGGATTTGCCAGAAATGATTCGAGCGCGCGAGGCTATTTTTGCAAATGGGGGTATTAAAGGTACGCGTGTATTTACCAAAATCTTTCTTGCGATGTTTGGACAAATTCCTTGGGAAGTTTGTCCAGCGATTCCAGTGGAGATTATACTGTTAAAAAAATGGTTTCCTTTAAATATTTATGAAATGTCTAGTTGGTCTCGCGGTACTGTGGTTCCTCTTTCAATCGTCGTTAGTCATAAACCAGTTTTTGATTTACCAGAAGGGCGTGGTGTTAAGGAGTTGTTTACTAGTGGTGACAATGCATTAGGTTTTGAGCCAGACGGATCAATTTTTAGTTCGTGGAGGAATTTTTTTATCTATCTGGACAAAGTTATCAAGTTTTTTGGCAAGTTCCCATGGAAACCTTTTCGTAAAGCGGCTCTTAAAAAGGCTCTTCGGTGGGTCATTAAGCATCAAGAAGATCAGGGGGATTTTGCTGGAATCCAGCCGGCGATGCTTAATTCTTTGTTAGCCTATCATTATGAGGGAATTTCTAAGAATGATCCAAAATGGATCAAGGGCTTGGAGGCTGTAGAAAGATTTCTCATCGATAAAGAAGAGGGCACACTTTTGCAGGCGTGTGTTTCACCATTATGGGATACTGCCATAGCAGCTAATGCTTTATGTGATTCTGGAATATCTTTGGATCATCCGGCTTTATTGAAGGCAGCTGAATGGATCCTGAGCAAGCAGGTAGTTAAAGAGGGGGACTGGTTTGTTAAGAATCCTCAGGCAATGCCTGGTGGTTGGGCGTTTGAGTTTTATAACGAGCTTTACCCAGATTGCGATGATACCGCAGAGATCCTTATTTTTCTTAATCGAGTAAGGCTACCGAACTCTTATCATAAGTTAAAAGAATCGGAAAGGGCTGTCTCATGGCTACTCAGTATGCAATGTCAATCAGGTGGTTGGGCTGCATTTGATATAAACAATGAGAAAAAAATACTCAATGAGGTTCCATTTGCAGACCATGGGGCCATGCTAGACCCACCAACAGTTGATGTTAGCGGGCGTGTTTTATGGTTACTTGGTCAAATTGGATTTAAGAGAGATCATGCAAAGGTAGAAAAGGTAATTGGTTTTATAAAAGATAGGCAAGAAATTGATGGGTCTTGGTGGGGTCGTTGGGGAGTTAACTATATATATGGTAGCTGGTTGGCTCTTACTGGACTCGCTTCTATCGGAGAGGACATGAATCAGCCTTATGTTCGTCGAACGGTGGAATGGTATGAGGCGCATCAAAATGAAGACGGTGGTTGGGGAGAGACATGCGAAAGTTATAAAACCCCATCGTTAGCAGGAAAAGGTAATAGCACTGCTTCGCAAACTGCTTGGGCTTTGATGGGAATGATTGCTAGCGGGGAAGAAAAAAATTTGGTGGTTAAGCGTGGGATCGAATTCTTATTGGATAGACAAGAAGTACAAGGATCTTGGTGCGAAGATGAGTTTACAGGAACGGGATTCCCCATGCACTTTTTTATCAAATACCACATGTATCAACATTTCTTTCCTCTTATGGCACTTGGAAAGTACCGCTCTGCAATTCGGACGTGAACTTTGAAGAGAAAAATATTCTCGTCTTTAGAGTCAGAAAAGCTTAAAGGTAGGTTTCTCATATAAATATTTAATGTTGCCTAAGCATCTCAACTGCAAACTTGGTACGAGTTACATGCTGTGTTGCCGAAGAAATTACTTCTCCTGTAACGACATCGGTTAGAGTGAGATGCATATCTATGTTGGTACCGAGGTCAGTAATTTTTCCAGTTAAGATGGCTTGAGAATTAAGCGACGTACCAAGTGTCTCTAAATCATTTTTTGCATATAAGTATTTATGCTGCAGATTTAGTTTCTGGAGGACATCGTTTACTTCTCCTTTTTGTGTTACATGGAATATGCGGTCTTGGAAAAGGGAACGGTCAGTGAACGCTTCGACTATTCTAGATGAGAGATACTCACCAAGTATTGATGTCCGGTTGCCTTCATCAACAAAGTCCATAACTGTGATTTTATTGATTTCGTAGTCCTCGATATCCTTGGCGATTTGGTTTGCTAAATTTTCAGACTTCCCTTGATAGTAGCTCGAGTCAGTTTGTGTTCGAAAAAGTTTGGACCAATATTCCGTAGGGGCCATTCGAAGTTCACAGGCCGGTAAAAGGGTAATAAGTAGTATAAGGAGTATAGGGTAAAACGTTTTGTAAGTTTTCATAGCTATTTTTCTCTTTGTTATTAAATGCTATATCGTAATATTAGTTAAAGCTCTAAAGGTTTTTCTGCAATTCGGGTGCCCAATTAAGGATTTGTAAGAGTAATTTATAAAACCCTTATAATAAAAAGAGTTAAAGGGTTTATGATAGTTAGATGACAAAAAAAATTGGAAGAGGTTTTTTTTTTTTGATAAATAATTGACGTTTTGAGCTTTAAAAGCATGTTTCTTATGGATAGATTCAGGATTTGCAGTAGATTAGAGCTAAGCTTTACTGAAAGGGTTCTCAAAAATTATAATAAAATTTACCTTTTGCCTAACTGGAAGAGAAATAAATAGTAAGGCTTTATGGTTGCCTAGTCGCGGTTTTTTGATCATCTAATACAGTAATTCTAGCTGAGTGTATTGCACAACTGAGGATTTTTCTGGAGCCTCTTTAAGGTTTAGGGTGTAAAATAGTATTCAAACAAAAATTTTTAAAGAGTTTTTTGATGATGCGGTTTTTTATTTTAACTGTTTATTTAGTATCTTTAACGACTTTTTTCGCGTGTGGCGGTGCGGAAGAAGCTAAAGGACCTGTTATTCAGCCGAAAAAGGAAGCTACGTGGGTTCGAACAGAGAAAATAAAAATAACCACGGGGCAAACTTTCTCGAGAACGGAAAAAAAATTAGCAGACATTCCTATCAATACTTCATTGGTTGAAAAAATGACGACTAATGAAAAACCCGATTTGGTTGTGAAGTTAGATGAGGCTTCCTGTTTGGCCCGGTTAGATTCATTGAATATAAGGCGGACTTTAGTTCAAAAATCTGGAGGAATGTGGGGTGCGTTTGAAAGGAATGCGGATTCAAAGCAATATTCTTTTTACGGAATGCAGCTTGATAGTAATGTAAATAAAATGATTTTTAGCTTAAGGTACTTGTGCAAAACGTCAGATGGAGTGCCATTAAATAATGTGGCTATTGAATTTAAAAAATTAGTTCAGGATCATGGACGTGAAGAAACAATTAAAATCCTTCTCTCCAGAGGAGAACATCCTGAAGATATTGAAGTTTTTCTAAACTATGAAGAATTTGCTCGTAAGATAGGAGAGCGGGAAATCGATTTTAAAGTAATTAATCCTCGCTTAAATAAGGCGGAGCGAATAATAGACTTATATGATGAGCTGTCTAAGAATTCAAGCGATAAACAATCTGCAGATATGTTTCTTTCCAATTCTGTTACTTTACTAAAAGTAATGAATGAGTTTCTTAAGACTGATCAGATAATGGCCATGGCCGTAAATGAGGAGGAGTTAGTTCCTTATCATCACCTAGATCAAGATATGTAAATAAATTAGTTTTTACAGTTTACGGGCTAACGTGTTGTTCAGGTTTTTATTATTTTGGCGGGTAAAGATACTAGCTAAAATTGTAGAATGAAAATTTAGTTCAAAGTGGTTGGAGATTGACGGCTAGAACTGTCTCCTTCATTTCCTTTTCTTGATTTAGCTAGCTTCTTCTTCATCGAGCTTACTTTCCCCCCAAATGCTTCTTTGATAGCCTCATCCATGTTTGAAACTGGATAAAACTTCATAACCTTTCTAATTTTTTCCGGAATCTCTGGGATATCTTTTTCGTTTTCTTTTGGAAGAATAATTTTTAAAATTCCACCTCTATGGGCAGCTAGAGATTTTTCTTTGAGTCCACCAATGGGTAAAACCTTTCCGGTTAATGTTAATTCGCCAGTCATTGCAATACCGTGTCGCAGAGGTTTATTTGTTAGAGCTGATACCATTGCGATAGCCATAGCTATCCCCGCTGAAGGGCCATCTTTAGGAACCGCTCCTTCGGGGATGTGTATATGGATATCAGTCTTCTGGTAGAAATTATTTTTAATTCCAAAGTCTTTCGCACGTGACCGGACATAGCTAAGAGCTGCTTGAGCAGATTCTTTCATTACATCTCCGAGTTTACCTGTGGGTGAAAGTTTTCCGCTACCTGGTAAGATAGTCGCCTCAATTGATAGCATTTCTCCTCCAACCTCTGTCCAAGCTAAGCCTGTAGCAACACCTATCGGAAGAGTTCTATTAGCTGACAAGCGTTGATATTTAGGAATGCCTAAAATTTCTTTAAGAGAGTTAGGTTCTATTTTGATGGAATATTTTTTCCCCTTATCCACAACTTTCTTAGCTGTCTTGCGACAGATGGTAGCTATTTCGCGCTCTAAATTACGCACCCCAGCTTCACGAGTATAATTATCTAAAATTTGACTCAGACTTTTTTTTGTAAACTTAAGGTTACTCTTAGTTAAACCGTGTTCTTTTATTTTTTTTGGAATGAGAAATTTTTCGGCTATACCGATTTTTTCGTCATCAGTATAACCATGTAAGCGTAATACTTCCATTCTGTCTAAGAGGGGTTGCGGTATCGTATGAAGTACGTTAGCAGTACAAATGAATAGGACTTGTGATAGATCATAATCAGCTTCAAGGTAGTGATCGTTGAAGTTAAAATTTTGTTCTGGATCAAGTACTTCCAGTAGCGCAGATGAAGGGTCACCGCGAAAATCAGAATTCATTTTATCAATTTCATCAAGCATAAATACTGGATCCATAGTGCCGGCTTTTTTTATTCCTTGAATAATCTTCCCCGGAAGGGCTCCAATATATGTTCTTCTATGTCCTCTTATTTCCGCTTCATCTCGGATGCCGCCCAAAGAAATACGAACGAATTTTTTTCCGATAGCATTGGCTATGGATTGCCCTAGAGAAGTTTTGCCAACTCCCGGTGGTCCTGCTAAACATAGAATTGGTCCATTAATTTTTTTGACTAGTTTGAGTACTGCTAGGTGCTCGATTATACGTTCTTTAACTTTTTCAAGTCCGTAATGATCTTTGTCGAGTATTTTTATAGCCTCAGGGATTTTAATTTTTTCAGATCCTTCCCCCTGTTTCCAAGGAAGATCAATGAACCACTCAATATAGGTCCGTGACACGGTTGCCTCAGCTGACATTGGTTGCATAAGTTCCAGTCGCCTAAGCTCTTTAGATATTTTTTCATTAATATCTTTGGGCAGATCAATTTTTTTTATCTTTTCGCTCAGTTCATCGATGTCTGTTTTAAACTCATCACCCTTACCTAATTCTTTCTGGATAACTTTAAGTTGCTCGTTTAGATAAAATTCTTTTTGACTCTGTTCCATCTGCTTTCTTACACGCCCATGAACCCTTTTTTCAATTTTAAGAACTTCCAACTCTGACTTTAGAGTGCTTAGTAATTTCTCTAATCGATCGCCTGGATTGAATGTTTCCAAAAGAGCTTGCTTTTCATTGGATTGAAAAGTCATATACGCCGCGATAGTATCTGCATAGCGATGTGGTTCAATAATGTTCGTTGTTGCAGAAACGGCTTCAAGTGGTATTTTGTGGTTTAGTTTGACATATTGTTCGAATACTCTGCTAACGCTTCTCATAAGCGCCTTAAGTTCAGGTGTTACTTGCTCATTTTCTTGAACGCGCTCGACTTCCACCTGATAAAAATCAGTATTCTTGCCGAAATTGATTATGCGTCCTCGTTGAAGACCCTCTACTAGAACCTTTATGGTGCCATCGCTTAATTTTAGAATCTGCAGAATATTGGCGATAGTACCAGTTTCATAAATGTCTTTTGGGGTTGGGTCGTTATTATTTGGGTTACGCTGGGAGGCCAGAAAAATATTTTTTTGCTCGGCCATGGATTTTTCCAAAGCACAAACAGACTTTTCCCGCCCTACAAATAGTGGAATCACCATAAAAGGGAAAACAACTATGTCTCTTAGGGGTAGTAGCGGCAACAAGGGGTGGTTGGAACTCATTTAACTTGCCTGTTTTTGCTTGTGGTAAACAAGGAGTGGTTCCTCGCTATTTTTAATTACTTCTTCATTTACTACAACTTCTTCAATATCGTCTCGTGAAGGTAGCTCGAACATGATATCAAGCATATGCTCTTCTAATACTGAACGTAGTCCGCGTGCCCCTGTTTTATGAGCGATTGCTTTTTCAGCGATCGCTCTAATGGCATTTTCTGTAAATTTCAACCTAACATTTTCGAATTCAAATAATTTCTGATATTGCTTTATTACGGCATTTTTGGGTTCAGAAAGTACTCTCATTAATGCTGCTGTGTCAAGCTCGTTAAGTGTTGCGACTATAGAAAATCTACCGACAAATTCTGGAATGAGTCCGTATTTGAGCAGGTCCTCTGGTTGTACCTTCTCTAGAATTGCTTCTGTTTCTATTTTTCTTTTAGAGATAGGTGTTTGGCTGAACCCAAGGGTTTTCTTTCCTACGCGGTCACGGATAACACTGTCAAGGCCAACAAATGCACCACCACAAACAAATAAGATATTGGAAGTATTGACTTGCAAAAATTCCTGGTGAGGATGTTTTCTTCCGCCTTGAGGAGGAACGCTGGCAGTTGTGCCTTCGATAATTTTAAGTAAAGCCTGTTGTACACCCTCTCCAGATACATCGCGAGTGATGGAGGGGTTTTCTGTTTTGCGAGATATTTTATCAATTTCGTCAATGTAAATAATTCCTCGTTCTGCTTTTTCTACATCATAGTCGGTAGCTTGTAATAATTTGAGTATAATATTTTCCACATCTTCCCCAACGTAACCAGCTTCAGTTAGCGTTGTGGCATCAACTATACAAAATGGGACATCAAGAATTTTTGCCAACGTTTGAGCCATTAAGGTTTTCCCAGAACCAGTAGGGCCAATAAGTAGGACATTACTTTTTTGGAGCTCTACTTCATCCATATTTACATTAGCTTCTATACGTTTGAAATGGTTGTGAACAGCTACTGAAAGTATGCGCTTACAACGGCTTTGCCCAACAATATAACTTTCTAGGTGATTGTAGATATCTTTAGGTTTTAATAAGTGTTGAACATCCTCGGACTTTGCCTGAGCCCATTCCTCCACCATGATTTCATTACAGAGCTCTATGCATTCATCACAGATAAAAACAGTTGGGCCGGCAATCAGCTTTTTCACCTCTTCTTGGTTCTTACCGCAAAATGAACACCTATAGTTATTACTCTTTAGGGGCTTTTTTTTACTCATAGGTCTCCTTTATAGAGTGAACAAGATAAGCTGATGTTCTCGATCAAAATCTATTCCTTTTTCTTTTCCTTCTCCTTCTCCTTCTTGTTTTCAGCTTCATCACGTTTAGTGATCAGCTTATCAATCAAACCATAGGTCAAAGCTTCTTCACCCGTCATATAGTTGTCACGCTCCGTGTCCTTCCGAACTCTTTTTGGATCCTGTCCAGAGTGAGTTGATAATATTCCGTCAAGGATTTCTCGAATGCGGGATATTTCTTTGGCTTGGATTTCAATATCTGTATGCTGGCCTTGAAATCCTCCACTTGGTTGATGAATCATTATCCTTGCGTGTGGCAGAGAAAAACGTTTTCCTTTAGCTCCAGCAGCAAGGAGAAGGGCACCCATACTAGCGGCTTGACCAATACAAATAGTTTGTACATCTGGCTTGATATATTGCATGGTATCGTAAATAGCCATTCCTGAGCTTACCTGTCCGCCAGGGCTATTTACATAAAGATAAATATCTTGATCAGGTTCGTCTGATTCCAAAAAAAGCATTTGAGCTATTATGGCATTAGCTACATTATCGTCTACCCCTGTGCCAAGGAATATAATTCTATCTTTAAGTAGTCGCGAATAAATGTCGTAAGATCGTTCTCCACGACTGGTTTGTTCAATTACAATTGGAATCAACTGATTATAAGTATCCGTCATATACTCTCTTTCTTAAAATTATGAAATAGCAATGATGCTAAGTCATGTTATTGTCGCCCACAAAGCATTCAAGAAGTACTCGAAGTAGCGCATGAAAATTAAGTTAAGGCGAATAAATTTCTTTTAATTATTGTCAATATGTTCTTTTCTGTCAACAAATTCTTCCTTAACCTTGACCTCCTTCATCACTTCATCTAGAGTCTTGTCGCGCTTGATCCGACTTTGTAGTCTAACCAAGACACCATCCTTCCCCCACTGTTTTTTCATTTTATGTGCGTCTGTTTCACCTAGCATCCGAGCCATATTGTTGACTTCCGCGTTGAGTTCGTTTTCATCAACTTGAATATTAAGGTTAACCGCCAATTGATCTAGTACGAGTTCTTGTTGTAAGAGTTTGATGGCATTTTCTCTATGATCTTTTCTTTGCGAGTCTGTTACGTTTATTTCTTCCTCATTGATAGTTTCTGCCTGTTTTTTTTCCCGCTGGTCCTTTTTTAAATTCTGAATGACCATATGTTTAATTTGCTCTTCAATTAAACTTTCTGGTACTTCAATAGGATTCATTGCAGTAATTTTTGTTGTAACCACTTCTTTAGCCTTTCTATGTGCATCCCCCCGAGCATGTTCTTCAATTTGAGACTTAATTTTCTGTTTCATGTCTTCTAAACTGGAAAACTTGTTTTTTGGCTCAATATTTTTAGCAAAATTATCATCTAGCTCGGGGAGTTGGTTTTTCTGTATACCCTTTAGAGAAACATGAAAAATAACTTCTTGGCCTGCAATAGATTTATTAGAAGAGTAATCCTGGGGAATTTTAACAGAAATATCTTTTTCCTCTCCTATAGACATGCCTATAAGTTGATCTCCCATATCTTTCAGTAAGTACTCAGAGCCTATTTGGACTATATGATCGCTACCCTCTCCACCTTCAAAAGTTTCATTATTTAGAGTTCCTTTAAAGTCAAGCTTAACAAAGTCTCTATCCTCGACGGGTCTGTCAGTTATTTGGGCTTTAGTGCCCTGACGCTCACGTTGATAATTAATCGCCTGATTTACATCTTCGTCAGTCACTTTTTGAATTTCAAGGGGAATCTCGACTTTGGAGTAGTTTTTAATTTCAAATTCAGGAACAATCTCTACCGAAGCGGAAACGCTTATATCAGTCCCTTCTTCAGCCTCAACTTCCAGTAGTTGTGGCGGGCTTACTGACCGTAATCCTTTTTCTTCTATCACTTCAGTTAGTCGTTCACTTATGATCTGGGTCATCACTTCTTTTTTAACATTTGGTCCAAAGCGTTTTTCTAACACTGACATCGGTGCTTTTCCTGGTCGAAACCCAGGGAGCTTTATTTGCTGGGCGAGATTTAGGTAAGATTTTTTAACCTTCGCCTGATAATCTTTATAAGCAATATCAAACTTAATTTTCTTTTTGCAGGAGTCAATATCTTCAATATTTATGTTCATGGTGTAAAAAGTCAAATTTGTTAATGCGGATGAGAGGACTTGAACCTCCACGGGTTACCCCACATGATCCTAAATCATGCGCGTCTGCCAGTTCCGCCACATCCGCAATGCGTAAAAAACTATTTAAATAATATGCTAATACCCTAACAGTGGACTTTACGAGAGTAAATAAAGAAAATCAATACTTTAAATCTATTTTATATTACGAGATAGGATCTAAGATAGGTTTATTTTGGTCGAGACTTTAGTTTGTGCTCAGAAGGAGTTATAAAGTGTCCAGGAGGGTGAAAACCTTTCGAGACCGTGCAGTTTGGATAAACCCAGTTATCTTTACCAATTAGGGTACCAGGAGATAATACTGCGTTACAGCCGATCTCTACGTTATCTCCTATAACTGAACCGAGTTTGGAAAGTTTGGTTGAAATTAGTTTGTTTTCTATGGGTATTTCAATATCGTTGATAATGTTATTCATCTTTTCCTGTAACTCACGGAACTGAACATTAGCAAGTCTCGAGCCTGCTCCCATATTGATATAACTGCCTAAAATGCTATCGCCAATGTAATTAAAATGTCCTGCCTCTACATGATTCATGAGTATCGAGTTTTTAACTTCCGTACAGTGACCTATCACACAATTATTTCCTACCAAAACGTTACCTCTTAAGTATGATCCTTGACGAATTTCATTATTTTCCCCGATTATCGCTGGGCCTTTGATTATGGCCGTAGGTTCTAAAACTGTTCCACCTTCAATCCGAATATTTAGAGCTTGAGATGTAATGGGAGCTTTGAGCTTAATCCAGCGTTCTACTACGATACTCTTGATTAATCTGTTTGTATCGATTCTAAGGCCAGAAATTGATTCGATAGGGCCACCTGAGTTGTCTTCTGCCAATATTCTAAGGATAATTTTATTAAGATCTTTAAGTGGATCCCAAACTTCTTTGATATTTTGGAAAATATCATTATGTTTAAAGTTGTCGAGTTGAGGGAAATATGTATCTGAAAAAAAATTCATGACGCTAAGTGGAAAGAAAGTTAGAGTTTTTTATAATCACGCTTAAAAGTAAAGATAGTTTGAGGGAGAAACAATATTTTATACTCCAATTGAACTCGAAATAATTATATTTCAATTATTACGTTTCTTTATCGACAGGTACCATTTCCCAAGGGTAGTAAGGGCATGGCCATTATTGGTAAGTTGAATTAGTCCCTGTTTTATCATTTCCGAAAGAACTCTTTCTCCCGCAGGCCTTTTGAATTTTATCTTAGTATTTAAAGCAGATCCAGAAATTAATTGGCTGAGAATAGCACCCTCTAATTTACAAAGATGGTTTTCAAAATCCTTCATAGAAGGCATGATTACTCTAATGCACTTCTCGCCTATTTGCTTCAACTTTGCAGCACTTTTCGTTGGTCCTCTCAAATTAATCCCTATCTTATTTTCTGTCCCAGAGTTGCGGATAAAAATGGCTGCGCGTTCACCTTTTTTTGAATCAAGCGCTATGTACAACATGTCAGGTTCTTCATTAAAACTTGTTAGACTCGGACTAAAACCCTTGCTTCGAGCTTCTTTGTATATAAAAGTTTTCACTTGATTCCAGAGTTGAGAATTCTTATGGAAAAGCGTTTTGTTTATATAATAGATGTAGAAAGCTTTTTTGTGCCCAGAACGAAAAGGATTAAATAGATTAGAAAAATAGGATTGAGTTGATTTTGATCCTAATAAAATTTGTGTAGAAACGAATGTGTTTATCGCACTTTTAATTCCATTACCAAAAAAAACAGGGGCTTGACTTCCATTTTTTAAAGTAAGGTAACCTTCAGTGATGCAATGCCCGGTTTCTTCACTCCCAATAGAAAATAAATAATTTTTATTACTAGTGACCTGCTTTACGCCTTTCTTAATTTTCTCGAATTGGTTTAGCTCTAATTCCAGCTCTTCTATCTTTAAAACGTCTAGATAATCTTTATTTTGAATGTCTTTCCATTTTTTAAGTATGCTGGTTGATAATATTTTTTTTTCTTTGGATTTTTTTACTGAACGAATTCGTTTTTCTGCCATAAGTAAGGCAATTTTTAGTAAAATCCATTTATCTCCCACAGGAGTGAGTATGGGAATAAACCCCTCTTCTCTCGCTGCAGATGATACATTAAGGTCACTTTCGACAGTGTTAATGTACCTTGTTCCTTTGTATTTTTTAGGATCAGAGGTTATGAGGTATTTGGCTTGAAAGAAAGCAGCTGCATCTCCATTCATAACAATCAAGGCATCTCTAGATGCATCATAATCCAGTCGATAGAACCGATCTCCATCAGCATCAAAAACGGCACCACAAACCTGGTGGTTTCCCGCAGCAATTGAAATTCTGTTTTTGTAACCAAGTTCAAATAACTTTGTTATGGCCAAATGCTTAGCAAATACTCCAGTACCTTTTTGGATCATTTCTTTTGTTATTATTGTTTTACCTTCAAGGTCAGCCACGCCACTTTTTAGATTTACATCCCCGTTTAGCTTAGAATTCACAGCCACAACATTTTTAAACCCGACTTGAAGAAATATTTTTCCTGCAATTTCAGAGAGTGACCCGTTAGCGCTATCAACGACTAGGGTGATATTTTTAAAAAGAGTATTTTCTAATTCTGGTGGGACCCATGTGTTTTTTGGTGCTAGAGAAAAATTATAAAATAATGCTAAGGCTTCTTTTCTAGAGTCAACGCGTTTTCCTTTGAGAGGAAGTTTATCTAGAGCGGAAGATTCTACTTCAAGAACCGCGCGCGTTAAGGTTTTGTCATTATCAGGTAGTAACTTCAGTCCTTTGAAAGAATAAAAAATTTTAATGCCATTCTGATCTTTTGGGTTGTGAGACCCAGTTACCATAAAACCACCACGAGCATCTTTGTGTAGAATATACATTGGAATAAGAGGAGTGGGAACCACGCCTACAATCAGAGCATTTACGCCCGCTTTACATACCCCTTTAACAACAGCAGAATTATAATCTCCTTTTGTATCTCTAGGGTCCCATCCAATAACAACATCTTCTCCGACACGAATTTTCCCTGCAGATACCAATTGTCTGGTGTAGGCATAAGCGTATATTTCCATGAACTCTTCTGTGATGTAACCAAACTTCAAAAAAACTTCTTGAGGAGTTAAATTTTCGAGATCTCCTGAAGAAGATACCTTTACCTCGCTACGGATACCATCAGTTCCTTGTAAGCGAAATTCATGCGCGGAGATTTTTTTATTTAATTGTTTTTTTGAGGGCTTTTGAAGGGACAACGGTAATACGCTCTAGTGTTTAGGGTTGGTGGTTTTGACAATCAAAGCTAACTTTTTAATTTAGATTTATGATGTTAACACAAAGGAATGAAATTATTTTAAACCAGCCTTTTTACAGCCAGAATTTTTTTGCGGAAAAATCGAACAGGCTGTTTGCTTAAGGCCAATATTCTGCATATTTGAAAATAGAAAATTACAATTAGTCATAACGTCTATTTTATATTTTCTTTCAATGGTTTAGAAGATTTTTTTCTACCCCTCTTAATGCTCGTCTTTGCTGTTTTACTGCTGAAAATCCTCATTATTTTAGTAGAAGAGGAAGATTATTCCTCGTTTCATCCACCATAATTTTAGCCTGAGTACCTAAATCACTAATAACTTGTTGTAAATAAGAACTTTAATGGCATCTGAGTATAGTCCAATATTTGGCACAGTCCTTGCTCATAATTTTGTTGGGCAATATTGGCCAAGCCATTACAAAGTAAGAACTTGATAGTTTTAGGTGGGCTTGCAGCCATAGGTATCCATATTTTAAAAGATAATATGGACGATTTGTTGTTTTTTGTATCTTAAACTCACTATTAAATAAAGAGTTAGGTATATGCAAGGATTTTAAAAACTATTCAGTAAAAGTTAACACATAACTAATTTTAGCCGATAGGAAAATGTGGTGGAGAATTCTCGAGCCCTTATTGGGCCAAATCAACTTAGAGTACTAATCTTGTTTCTAGCTGGAATGTGCAATTGGCCATTACAAGTTAGTGAAGTCTATGCTCAGATTTCTCCAGAGGGGAGAGATCGAACTTATAAACAGGCTGCGCCTCATCGTTTTGATCGTAGATTTGGTAAGAGACCTAGCCCAAAGTCCTCTATTGTTCCCATCAAACCGAAAAGCATGGTGCCGGTATCACCCAAAGATCTAAAAGGAGTCAATTTTATTTTCAAGCGACTGTTCATTCAGGGAACAACCATTTATGGCAAGAGAACCTTAAAGCCTTTTTATAGTAAGTACTTGAATAAAAAAATATCCCTTAAGGATATTTATGAAATAGCTCAAACAATAACAAATAAGTATCGAAACGATGGTTATATTTTATCTAAGGCCATTGTTCCACCTCAGAAAATTAATAACGGGGTGGTTTACTTAAAAATAGTTGAAGGCTATATCGACAAAATAAATTTGCAGGGGCCTATTCGAGGTCCTAGAAAGTTAATCAATCAGTATAGGAAAAAAATCCTTAAGTCCCGTCCCTTGCGAGCACTTGACCTCGAAAGGTATTTGTTGTTGATTGATGATCTACCTGGAGTTACAGCTAAATCAGTTTTGACACCATCGGAAGATAAGCCAAACGCTACCACCATGACTTTAATTTTAAGTGACAAGGCTTTCGAGGGTCACGTGGGGACTGATAACCGAGGTTCAAAATTTAATGGTCCATACGAATTTTCAGGCGATTTGACTGCAAATTCATTATTAGGAGATCACAGTAGAACGGGCTTACAAGGAGTAATTACGAGTCAAACGGAAGAGTTGCTTTTCCTAAACGCATTTTATGATCTCCCCATTGGTCAGGAAGGTACAAGGTTGTTTTTCTCAGGTTCAGCAAGTGATTCGGAACCAGGTTCTAGTCTTAAGCAGTTTAATATTAATGGAGACAGTAGGAGCGTTACCCTTCGACTGACACATCCATTTCTTAGGTCTCGCGGGAAAAATTTGACTGGGCACTTAGGTTTTGGAGGGAGGAACTCAACGACAAAAATTCTAGGGTCGGTAGATTCAGAAGATCGTTTGAGAGTTATTAATATGGGAGTTTCTTACGACTACGCAGATGAGTACAAGGGGGTGAATCTTATCCGGTTTAACTTAAGTCAGGGACTAAATATTTTTGATGCAACGAAATCAGGTTCGCCTAACCTTTCACGGTCACTCGGTAGAAGTGATTTTACAAAATTAGCAGGAAGTGCCATGAGAGTTCAAAACTTGGCACCGAGTTGGAACTTATTAGTAGCTAGCTCCTGGCAATACTCGTTCGACAAACTACTAGCATCTGAAGAATTTGGAGTAGGTGGCTCTCAGTATGGTCGAGCGTATGATTCTTCTGAAATTACTGGTGATCATGGAATTGCCTTTAAAGTTGAATTACAAAAGGCATTTCGTCCTGCATGGGATTATTTGTCAGACTTTCAGCTCTATAGTTTTCTAGATTATGGATCGGTTTGGAATAAGGTCCAAACTTCGACAGGAGCTAAACGACAGGATCTTACTTCAATTGGTTTAGGAATGAGGTTTAATGTGACGGATTCAATTTCTGGCTATCTCGAAATGAATAAACCGGTTTCAGATAATGTAGCTGCAGAGGGGAATAAGGATTCGAGGCTTTTCTTTAGTCTTTCTAATAGATTTTAATTGTAATGAATCTATTAAGCAGTCTTCTTCACATCAGTATTGTAAAGCTAAATAATTTGAAAATATTTTAGTTTAATGGTTTTTGGAAAATTAGCATGAGTGTAATGAAAATAGGCCAGCGAATTTTAATACAGTCGGTTCTTCCGACTGTGGAAGAAAAAAAAGCTGT
This sequence comes from Nitrospina sp., assembly GCA_018697205.1. Lineage (GTDB taxonomy): Bacteria > Nitrospinota > Nitrospinia > Nitrospinales > VA-1 > Nitromaritima. The sequence goes on from JABHTG010000113.1 coordinate 55,798, forward strand.
TTCCTCTGTGAAAACTTCTACTCGTAAACATCATTTGATCCATAAAATAAGAAGGCCCGGAAGAGGTCTAACCTTTCTTGTTTCTCTTCTCACTTATCTTGTAGGTATTTTTCCTTCTCTTATTTACGCTTTGCCAACTGATGGTACTGTGCAGGCAGGATCAGCGGCAATTAATCAAGTTTCAAATAGCAAGCTTAATATTTCCCAGAGTAGTGATAAATCAATCATTGACTGGAGCTCGTTTAGTATCGCGGGGGGCGAACATGTGAATTTTCAAGTGCCGTCAGATAATTCAGTTACATTGAATCGGGTGACAGGAAACGATCCCTCTTCCATATTTGGGAAACTAACATCAAACGGAAACCTAATGTTGATAAATCGCAATGGTATTCTTTTTGGGAATGGAGCGGAGATTGATGTTCATGGTTTAGTCGCAACAACAAGCGATATGTCAAATAAAGATTTCATTAATGGACAGTACAACTTTAATATCGCTCCTGAGTTTTTAAATACAATTACCAATAGTGGAACGATTACCGCAGCAGAAGGAGGGCTAATCGCCTTTGTTGCACCAGGTGTCCAAAATACAGGAATTATTAATGCTCGCTTAGGAAAAGTAAGTCTCGCAGCAGGTAATACATTTACTTTAGATTTATATGGAGATCAACTGGTCAGTTTTGGTGTTAATAGTCAGGTTATACAAAACGTCACAGGATTTGATGGAGAACAACTCACTTCTTTTGTATCCAATAGTGGAAATATTTATGCAGATGGTGGGACAGTTGCAATGGATGTCAAGTCTGCTCAGGGTTTAGTAGACAATGTTATCAATATGTCTGGGTATGTTCAGGCTCAGTCCATAATAGAAAAAAATGGTTCTATTTATCTTACAGGTGGCAGTAACGGATTAGTCAGTGTTTCAGGAACTATCGATGCGTCTGGTTTAGGGGTTGATGAGGCTGGCGGTATTGTCCATATTTTGGGTAACAAAGTGGGTCTTTATGATTACGCACGTATTGATATTTCTGGTGATGCTGGAGGTGGTTTATTATTGGTTGGTGGTGATTACCAAGGGTTAGGTTCGATTCCAACTGCGCTAGAAAACTACGTTGGACCCAATGTCTCAATTTTTGCCGATGCAGTAACAGGGGGTAATGGGGGGAGGACAATTTTCTGGGCTGATCGTCGTACAGAATTTTTTGGAACTATAAGATCGAGAGGTGGAAGGTTATTCGGTGACGGTGGATTTGCAGAAGTTTCCGGTAAAGAAGAACTTTACTTTGCTGGCAGTGTTGATACAACGGCTGCCAATGGAAAATCGGGAACACTTCTATTAGATCCAGATACTATAACTATTTCTGGAGGTTCGGGTACGGCATCTGCTAGTGGGGCGGCTTCTTTTACAACCTATGAAGATGTTCTGGAGTCAGTTGCGTCTACTACAAATATCGACATGCTTGCTACTAGCTCTATTACTCTAGGCAATAGTTTAAGCTTTGCTCAGACAAGTGGACAAAGTGTTACCTTCACAGCAACTAATGGAAATATATCTTTTTCGGATTCGTCAGACAAAATTGAAACTTCTGGTGGAAGTATTGTTATGAGTGCTGGTGGAACTTTGTCGGTTGGAGCAATGGCAACCAACGGAGGGGATATTACCCTGACAGGAGCAGATTTTAATTTATCAGGGGCATTGAACGCAGGAGCTGGGACACTAACCATTCTGGGTGGAAGCGGTGAAACGATAGGATTGGATGGTACAACAGCAGGCACTGATGCTTCAACAGTTTCTACCATTTGTGACGGTGCCGCCTGTGGCTTGACATTAGTTCAGAGCGAATTGACTTCTATTGCTGCGGCAAAGTTGGTGATTGGCGATAGTTCAAGTGGCAATATGTATGTTGATGGGGTTTCTCTTTCACATATTTCTGGTGGGGTGACATTAAATTCAAATGACTCTAGCGGTTCAGTAAAGTTTGGCACAGGTAATTCAACATTTAAAATAGCTACAGTAAATGCAGGAAATGGTATCACTATTAGCGGTAACTTGACGACTGACCAGGCGGCTGTTTTTAATTCAGATTATGATGCAAATGGCACGGGATTATTCACCATTTCTTCTGGTAAAACTATTACCTCCACAAATAATCAAAGTGTGGGTATCACCGCAAACGATATAAATATAGCTGGATCTATTACTAGTGGAACCGGTTCGACAACGATTGCTGTATCGGATGGTGGAACGATTGGCTTGGGAGGTACGTCCGGAAATATGACTATTACTGGTGCAGAGCTAGCCAATATAACGGCAGGGACGTTGAATATTGGTGACAGTTCGACAGGTAATATTACGGTTGATGGTATATCTGCGGCAAACAGTAACAATGCGACTACGGTTAATTTAACTACGGCAAGTGCTTCGAATGTTAGCTTTTCTAATAACGATTCTACCTTTAATGCATTTACCGCCAATGGTGGTAGCAGTACAAGCTTCGGAAGTGGTTTAACAATAGCAACAGACACAGGAAAACTTGCTCTTGAATCGGCATCCATAACAAGTGCAGGTGCCTTGACTCTGACCGGAGCAACGGGGATTGATTTTGGGTCTGGGGTAACATTTACTGCTGGCGGTGACCTTACTATGTCGACGACTTCTGGCAATGTCGAAGGTGCGGGTGCCTTCACACTTACTTCAGCCGGTGATATCTCCTTGAGTGAAAACCTGACCACTGCTGGGGCAACAGTAATTACTGCCGATTCAGATGCAAGTGGTGCGGGTAATTTTTCAATCGATACGTCCACGACACTATCTACGGGAAACAATTCCCTGACTCTAACGGCAAACGATGTAACGGTATCTGGGTCCATCAATAGCGGAACAGGTTCGACAACGATCGCTGTATCTGATGGTGGAACGATTGGTTTAGGAGGTACGTCCGGTAATATGACAATAACCGGAACAGAACTAGGGAATATAACAGCGGGTACTTTGAATATTGGTAACGGTTCGACAGGTAATATTACGGTTGATGGTATATCTGCGGCAAACAGTAACAATGCGACTACGGTTAATTTAACTACGGCAAGTGCTTCGAATGTTAGCTTTTCTAATAATGCGTCAACGTTTCAGGGTTTAGGCGTTAGCTCAGGAAACGGCATTAATCAAGGTGTAAATTTAACCACTAGTAATACAACCACACTTGATGCAGATTCAAATGATGATGGATCTGGCGACTTTAGCAACACGGCAGGGGCTTTTTCCACTGGAGGAAGTGCACTTTCTATTACAGCAAATGACTTTGATCTGTCAGGGTCAATTAACAGTGTAACCGGAGCGACGACCATACTTATATCTGATGCTGGCAGTATAGGGCTGGGGTCTACATCGAGGAATATGACAATTACAGGGACAGAACTAGAGAACATCACGGCCGGAACATTGACCATCGGTGATAATACAGCGGGAGCAATGACAGTAAACGGTATTAGCTCGGCAAATAGCACTAACATAACAACTGTTGATTTAAATTCTTCTAGTATTGCATTTTCAACTGGGAATTCTACATTTAAGGGTTTGACCGCAACCGCAAATACGGGAGCGATTACAGGAGCAGTGTCATTAACGGTAGCAGGTACTTCTATTTTCACGACTAGTGCAAGCAACCAATCGATTACACTGAGCAGTACATCAAATGACTTCACAGGTGCCGTTAGTTTTAATACGACTGGTTCCTCAGCGAATGCAACGCTTGCGACGAATAGTTCTGTCACCCTAGGTGCTTCGACAATAGGAGGAGATCAGTCTGTAACAGTTGGTGGAACAAGTAAGACTATGACTATCTCAGGAGTCCAAGATGTCGGCGATGAAATTACTTTAAAGTCAAGTGGAGACTTAACATTGACTAGTTCACTGGTCTCATCGAGTAATTCCGATTCTACTATTTCACTTACTTCCACAGGTGGCGGAATATTTGATGGGGATTCGGATGGGTCAACAGATATTGAAGCGGAAAATGGAAGGTTGGTCGTAGTTTCAAATGGAGGGTTTGGTACGTCAACTAATCCAATTGAAACTACATTGAATTCTATAGATCTTACTAACAATTCTACGGGGGATGTAAATATTTTTGAATTAGATGGTATTGAAATTAGCACTTTGACTCAAAATGTAGACGGTGGAGACATCACAGTTTCATATTCTGGTAGTTTGAGAGGCCAGGATTTAGCAACTCTTCCCGATGGTTCTTTGGGAACGAAAAGCTTCACACAACGTCAAACGTCATCTATTAGCATTGCAAATCAGACTGTAGAGGGGTCGGGAAAATCTGTGGGTGATTTGTCGGTCGAAAGTACGGTTCAATTGGCAAATACAGTTGAAGGTAATGTAATTCAAATGACCCTTCAAAAAAGGGGATCGGATAATAAATCCATAGCAAGCATAGACTCAGGCGGGTCAACGAATTCTTATTTGACAGATATTTTTAGCGACTCTAATACTTTGGTTGAATATTCAAGCGACTTAAAAGAAATTAATGCCGAATTTTCTGGATCAGAGAATTTTGGAGGCAGGGAGGTTAAAGAAGTTAAAGTTGCAAAATTGGGGCCAGCATTAAATTCAGAATCTAAGGTGAGCGATAGCTCCTTTCAAAAAAATAAGAGTACCAATAAGCAAGTTCTTTGGGAAAAAATGGTTAAAAAAGTAACCGAAAAAAAACCAGGAAGAAAAAAGAGCGGTGGAAAAAATTTAAACAAATCTCTCGTGGGAAAAAAATCAGTCACAAACAAAAACCAAAGAAATAGGTCGAATAATTTAACCCCGACTTTAGTAACGCGACCTTTTGAGAGGGGCAATATTCCTATACAACAAAGATCATTCCGTTAAATTTTTTTAAACCTATAATGTTTCATACTTATTAAGTAAGCTTGGGATGAAAAGACTTTCTATACTAAGAGCTTTTTGCTGACTATCTAAAGCTATTCTTCAAAGGCAATATTCTTTCCTGATTTAAGTGCCACGCTACCTGGTTTACTAGCCCAGATAAAATTTTTTGTTGTTTTATTGGGAAGCCAGAGCTATCTTTTGAGTCGATGAAAAGAACTCCTTCAAGTCTTTTATGAATTACCGGGGTGATAAAACAACTTTTTAAATTTTCTTTTGTTTTATAAAGCTCAATTGTTATCGGGTTGCTTTTGTAATCATTTTCGACTAAAAGTTGTTTTTTTTCTGCGGTTATTCCTATAAGACCTTTACCAAAACCAAACTTTATCTCTGGGTTAAAATTTTTGCTTAACGAAATATAGTGGCGTAATCCCAAGGTTTTACCGCTTAGATTAATTGTATAAAGAGCAATGGTGAATGCATTACTTATATTGCCAGTTAACTCTATTAGCTGATTGAGAAGTTCTGGGGCAAAATATTTTGGGGATATCGAAGGATACGTGAGGTCTATATTAGTTTTGTCGTTTATTGTAAGGGGGCGCTTTTGGGCTGGGATTAGTTTTAAATCAAACCCTAGCCAGCGGCAATAGCTGCGAGCAAGTTTTGCCTGTTCATCTGAAACGGGCCATTGAAATTGCCAATCTTCATTTTTAATTATCTTGTGCATTGCTCGGCTTGCCTTGCTACGGCCCATTCTGAATATCTTAGCAAAACGAACAGTAGTTCCAGGAATATCTTCTCCAGCCCAACCATTAAATTTAATATAACAACTCATATAACTCTCAAGAGGCAACCAGATTTCTCCAGAAACCCAGAATAAAGAAATTTACTTATAATTTATGTATTAGGTATACATCTTATAAAAATTTTAACAAAAAATCTATCTGGTTTTTTGGTGGTTAACTTGGGAGTTTTTTTGATGGTGCAAATTAATTAAGAAATCTGAATCAATATGAGACATGACACCAAACTTGGTACCACTATCAACCTCGGAATTCAACAGATCATATGAAGTTTCTTCTAGCGAAACAACCTCTAGTTCTAAGAATCTTTGCAATACTTTATTTCTCTCTAAAAGATTGAGTGAGCTTTGGTCGATGTTAAATAATTTGCTTGTGTTTTGTAGAGCTTTGATGGGTTCTTCTCCGTCAGCCATTCTTTGCTGAATTTCCAACTCAATTTTTTTTTTTCGATTAAGGTGTTTTGCATGTTCAAAATCAGGTTGAGATAAAATCATCCAGTCTATATGCGGCCAATAATTATTGATGAAATCATCAAAAAAAACTGGTTCGTTCTGGCTAAGGTGGATATCGCGAGCTTTTTCAGGAGATTCTTTTAGTAAATCATTATATAGATTGACAATGTTGAAAACAGAATCATAAATCACCATTAAGTGATACGTGTTCATTTTTTCATGTGTACGGAAGGAATCCATAGCTGTGATAAGAATAACTAGAAGAATGTGAATGTCTTCAATTTTTATAAAGTTGGCTGTCCATGGAAACCTTGATTGATACCAGTCAGGTATGTCAGATGGATATTCTTGGCGGTTAGAATCGCTTGGTGGCTGATTTCCGTTATCTTGATAGTTTAGAATATCGTCTATCTCTTTATAGGCTAGATCTAAACCGCCTCTGATAATAGTATATGGGAATAAGCATCTTTGATAATCCATATATTTCTTAATCTCAAGATCTTGATCTTCGGCACTATGTATGAAATCTCTCTTAGAAATATCTTTAGTGAATATAAGCATTTAAAGTTAAAAAACTTATCTGATTTTTTTTTAAGGTTGATTCTTAAAGAACTGCTGGGAAAAATTTTTGAGTATGCTTTCTCTTTCTTTTTCGCTCATGTTCGCAACCGTACTTTGCAACTCTTCAATTTGATCAGGTGTCATTTTAGATATACATGATTGAGCCATTTCATTAAGGTCACTCATATTCGGTATGTTTTTTTTAGCTGGATTAGTTGTTTGGCTTGGGGTATTTGATTTTTTCTTTAAATCAGTGGTAGCACGAAATTCAATAAAATCTCCTTGGATAGTTCCAAAAATTTTATAATGACTCAGATTAGCGAGCACTTCTTTTAAAGAGGCGCTATGGTTTTTACAACTTTCGTGGATTGCTTTGAAAGGTAAACGCACATTTTTTTTTGGAAAACCATTTTTCTCAATACAATGTTTAATACTGTTTTCCACGGCGGATAGTTCGGACATAAGGCAATTAGTCTATGAGTGGATATTTATGAAATAAGGCGATGCCTTATTGTAGTATAATCTTTCCTAAATACTTAGGGAATTTTAACAATATAATATTTTTTTGCAAAAGTGTCTGTGTTTTGTTGCGGATTGGAGGCGTATGGGGAAGGGAATGAAGATAGAAAAAAAAACGCTTTCAATGAAAAGTGTTGCTAAGAAAACCCGTGGGAAAGTAAGAGTGTCAGATATTAAAACATCTTCTCAAGTGAATCTACGTGTAGCCATTTCTCAGATGAATTCAATCGTGGGGGATTTTAAGCACAACTTAAACCGTATTGAAAATTGTCTCAAGGAAGCTGCTAGGTTTGAAGCTGATTTGATTTTGTTCCCTGAGTTGGCATTGACAGGGTATCCACCAGAAGACTTACTTCTCAAAGAGGACTTTATAGAAAAAAATTTAAAAACTTTAAAGCATTTGGCTTCAGGTGTGACAGGAATTGTAGCTATTGTTGGTTATGTGGCAAAAGTAAAAACAAATTTATATAATTCTGCCGCCTTGTTATATAAAGGCAAGGTGGTAGGGAATTATAGGAAAATGATTCTTCCAAATTATGGGGTTTTTGATGAAAAAAGATATTTTATAGAAGGTGATGAACCAACCTGCTTTGTGATGAATGGTATAAAGATAGGTTTAACTATTTGTGAAGATATTTGGGATGTAGATGGACCAGGTAAAGAGATTTGTAAAGAGGGGCAAGCCGACATTCTTCTCAATATTTCCTCGTCTCCATATTTTAAAGGGAAAGGTAAAGCTCGTGAGAACATGATTAGTCAGCGAGCACGTCAATATAAGGCTCATATAGTATATGCCAATTTGATAGGTGGTCAGGATGAGTTAGTTTTTGATGGACATAGCCTTGTAGTTGCTCCAGATGGAACTTTTATAGCTAAAGGCAATGCATTTGAAGAGGAAATGATTTATGCAGATTTAAAAATTTATCCAAAGACTGCAAAAAAAAATTTAAAAAAAACGATAAATTCATCGATTAGAACATATCACTTACCAACTATTTTAACCAATGTGAGCAAGCCGCGTATTTTAAAGCGCCGGGTGCCTAGAATTGAATCTATAGAGGAAATTTTTAAGGCCTTGGTTCTTGGTACTCGCGATTATATGAAAAAAAATGGTTTTAGTAAGGCAGTTATCGGTTTGAGTGGTGGAATTGATTCAGCTCTTACAGCAGTAATAGCAGTGAAAGCAATTGGGGCAGAAAATGTTATGGGTATAACCATGCCTTCTAATTATTCTTCCAAGGGAAGTGTAGATGATTCAGAATCTTTAGCAAAAAACTTAGGAATATCTATCATTTCACTTCCTATAAAAGAAGCTATGCTAGCCTACGATAAAATTCTTTCCAAAGTATTTAAAAACATACCCTCGGATACTACTGAAGAAAATCTACAAGCTAGAATTCGAGGTAATTTAATGATGGCACTTTCAAATAAAATGGGCTGGCTAGTATTGACGACCGGTAACAAAAGCGAACTCAGTGTTGGTTATTGTACTTTGTATGGTGATATGGCAGGAGGATTTGCTGTTATTAAGGATGTCCCAAAAAAATGGGTTTATCGATTATCAGAATGGATTAATAAAAATGAGGGTTATGCCCTAATTCCAGAAACAATTATTACGAAAGAACCTTCAGCAGAATTGCGGCCAGGACAGAAGGATACAGATTCTCTGCCACCGTATTCATTGCTGGACAAAGTTTTA
>JABHTG010000101.1 GCA_018697205.1 Nitrospina sp.
GGATTAATCAAAATTGCACCTTGATCTAAAGGACAGTCTTTTACCAACTTTCTGGTTATTGGATTTATTGGATTATGCTCCCAAATAAAAATTTTTCCAGAGCTCGTTAATACACTTACAAGTTCCTTTAATATAGTTTCCTGCGCATCATGTGAAATATGGTGAAAAGTCCCCGCTGAAAATATAATATCATATTTTTTTTTTCCCCATTCGCTTGAGCTCGCCTCATAAAACTCTCCATACCCACTAAATTTATTTAACGCTTCTCTTATCATTCCGGAGGAAGCATCTACCCCAACATAAGTAGAGTTGGGGAAACATTTTTTCAAACCAACAGAAAAATTCCCTAGACCGCAGCCAAAATCTAAAATCCTTATAGGTTTAAGAATATTTTCCAAATTTAGGGTTCTAAGTTTTCTAATTTTGGTCATAGTTAAGTATGAAGAATCATATCCCGTAACCTTTAAACATTCGCCCAAAATTTCTTGATAATTTTTGGCGTAATCATCAAAGATATTTTTTTCCTGTTCCATGATTTCTTGTGCATCTTTTTCTCGTTGTTTCAACTTAATTGTTTTCATTTTTTAACTATGAAGATTAATTTTCTTACTTAGTAACTCGTCAAACCTAAAAAAACAAAATCTAGGACCAGTCAATTATATGGCGGAAAGATCACATCCTGAATCGTTAAAAAGTTCACAAAAAACTATCCAGCTTAGAGGAATCATACAATTTAGGACATCGCTATATTTCTCGAATCTACAACAAAAATACTGTGAGCACCCATTGGTTGAGGGGAAGTTTTTACTAATCAAAAACAAAGATAAACCCATTCAATAAACTTATAAATTCCAAAATCTAAATCAATCAAATCTCTATAATTTATAAATCATGCTCTAAAATAAAAGTCGTCTCATCATTTCGGCTAAAATTAAAATTAAGAAGCAGTCAATAGTCTACATCGTGCTTAGAAGCTACCAGAACAACTTCGGACAATGACTCAATTTCAGCAATACGACGACTCAAGTCTTCAGGTTTTTTTTCTTTCCGTAATAAAATATCAAAAGTAAGTTTTGCTGTTTTGCCATCGCCCGAAGGTTCTATATGCAATAGATTAGAGGAACGTGCAAACTCATTAATGACACTACTATATTCAGGTTCTCGCTCCCCCAAAAACGTTCGAAATCGAAGAAGGAACTCGCTCTTGTAAAATGAACCGTAATTGGTAGCATTTAAAACCAATGAAATTAACGAAAAAAAACCAACACCTGCAATTGCAAGAAAATATGATGAAGTTCCTGCTGCCATACCAGCTGCAAGACCAAGAAAAATGTAGGCAGTATCCTTCGTATCTTTTATAACCGTACGAAAACGAATAATTGACAAAGCACCAACTAACGCGAAGGCACGTGCCAAGTTATTACCAATCACCATCATTACTACTGCAACGATAAAAGTAACAAAAACTATTGTCAGCATGAAGGATTGAGAATAACTCAGACCCTTATGAGTCACTTTATATATATAGCTGATAATTAAACCTAATCCAAAAGCCAGAGCCATATTTATTAATATGTCAGTCGGCCCGTAGACAAAAGCTAATCCCTCTTGTACTAAAATATTTTTTGTGCTATCCATCGTGTCTCCTTCTTATTTGCTAATACTTAAAGTTATCGCCTTTGCGATCTCGGTATTCGCTGCGGCAGTATAGTGACCAAACAATCGAAACGGGAATAAAAAAAGTGGATCGGGGTGGTTCTCAAATACCTTTTTATGAATATCAATCACAGAAATATTGAGGCTTTTTACCGTATCAATTATAATTCCGCGTTTCAAATATAAATCATGTTTCTGAATTCTCGCTGTATATCGAATATGATTTGGCAAATAAACAAAAAAATCTCCCCGCCCCATCTTACTGTCCTGTCTCTCGCTTGTTTTAGAGCCTCCTTAAATAAAGGTCCTACAGAAAGATCAAAGCCTATTCGCTGACGTATATTAGTTAATCTTAAGACCTTTAAAAATCTCTTTAAATTTACAAAATCAGGACGAAAACAAGATCGATCTGAGTCAATTCCAGCCTGAGAGATATACTTGCTAAGTCTTTTATCAATTTCAAGTTGACGATTACTTAAATTCTGAGAGAAATTTGGCTTTAAATAATTCATTAATAACGAGGCCGACTTTTCTTTTCCCATATCTAACAGATCATTACCTCCATACATATAGCCAAATATCTTTTTTTGGTTTTCTAGAGTCTGCATACTCTTTAAGAGATGCCAATTCAGCGAGCAAACCATTTCCGCTCATCCCTAGATTAATTAAACTCTCATTAGTTATTAAGCGGATCTGTCAAGCAATCTCTTCACCTGAGTTTACGTAAGCCCCTTGGGTAAAGGAGTCTCCTATCAATGCCCAATCAATTTATGCGGAATCCCATTCTAAATTCGGAGTATTAAAACCATAACGTTCGCTTAGAAAAACAGCATACTCTCCACTTTCATTACAATAAATAGTAGTTTTTTCTGAAATTCCTGCCAGAGGATATAGTGCTTTTCCCCCTAGGATCCCATTAGTTTGAATAAACCGCCTAGGATGAACTGAAGGCACAACGTCATACCCGTCATGCTTAAGATTCTGATAAACCTCGCGCTTAGTTTGTGTATCACAACTTTATACCAACTGCCTTAGCTGCCGCAACTCTTCCTTCACGGTTAGCACTAAAGTCTATATCTACCGAATCGAAAAAATGAAAATAAAACTATATCATGTAGATTCCGGTTACTAAACTAATAGTTACCATAATAACATTAAGCTTTATCTCATCTCTTAGTCTAAAAACCAAAATCCAAAAAAGAATACAAAACACGGAGATGAGATAATACTTAAGGTATACATCACTAAACCATCCATGAAATACAACCTCTGAACGATAAAAGACATAGATTAGTAATTGAATTGATAATACTAAGAATAATCTCGTATGGTTTTTTTCTCTAGTTCCATCATTTCTAGTCAGATAAAAAACAATCACTATACTTTAAGACAGGTCAACAACTTGATCCGTGGCTTCCATACCTTTGCAAAACTTAGAAAATGATACGCGCCTTAAATTATGAGCCTGAATTATTCGATGAAACCA
>JABHTG010000107.1 GCA_018697205.1 Nitrospina sp.
CCTTTGTAAAAACATGCCTGAAATTTTATGTTTGTCTAATTATGCCTGGAATTTGCAAATTGCAAATACTTTTGCCAAGGCCGCTAAAAAGGAAAAGCCTAACTTAATAATAGTCTTTGGCGGGCCTAACTTCCCAGATTCTGAAGAAGAGCGCACCCTGTTTTTAAAAAAATATTCCTCGATTGATTTCTACATCATAGGAGAAGGAGAAGAAGGCTTTGTAAACCTTTTTAAAAAACTAAAAGAATTTGGGATGAACTCAGCCCAACTTCAAAAACAAAAAGAAAAAGTTCAAAATTGTGCCTACGTTTTAGAAGACGAATTAATTATTGGGGAAAGGGCAAGAATTAATAACTTGAATCATGTACCTTGTCCTTATCAAATGGGGATACTAGATCAATTTTTCTCAATGCCCCTCATCCCAATCATTGAAACGACCAGGGGATGCCCTTTTCAATGCACCTTCTGCGCAGATGGCAAGCAAGCTGCCAATAGAGTTTTTCGATATGACGAGGAAAGGGTTACCAAGACACTCCAGTACATTGCCCGTCGTGCAAATAATTGCGATGAACTGATCATTGCAGATCTAAACTTTGGCATGTACGATTTTGATGTGTCAACCGCGAATACCGTTTCTCGTCTGCAAAAAGAAAAAGGTTATCCGCTTTCCATAAAAGCATCTGCAGGAAAAAATAAGCCCGAAAAAATTATAAATATTACCAATATATTAAAAGGATCAGGTTTTCTTGGGGCTGCATTGCAGTCGACTGATCCTGAAGTTTTGAAGGCTATCAAGAGAGACAATATTCCCACCGACAAGATTATGAACTTAGCAGAATTTGGAAAAGAACAGGGCAACCCGACTTACACAGAAATTATTCTGGGTCTACCAAGTGATTCCAAGGAGAAACATTTCGAGTCATTGAGGGTCGGCGTGGATATGGGGTTGAACTCAATCCGAATGTATCAATTGATGCTATTAGCGGGAACTGAAATGGCGAGTCCGCAATCCAGAAAAACATTTGAAATGATAATCAAGTGGCGAATTCTTCCTGGCTGCGCTGGAAAATACCAAGTTCTTGGCAAGGAATACCGCATTGCTGAATACGAAGAAATTGTTGTTGGAAATAAAACATTATCCTTTTATGATTATCTTGAATGCCGTTTAATGAACCTTCTTATTGAAACTTTCATTAATAACGCATTATTTGAAGAAATTTTTGGAATGATTCAAGCTCTCGGCCTCTCCAGATTTGACTGTCTTTTGTATATTCTTAATCATCCGGAGACCTACCCAGAAACAATTCAATCTTATTTTAAGAGTTATATTAATGACACAACAAATGATTTATTTGAAACTGAAGAAGAGGTAAAAGCCTATACCCAAAGGGAAGGGAACATTGAAGATTATGTTTCAGGGACCAGTGGTCGAAAAGAACTACTCTATCATAAAGCCCTATGTTATTTATCTTTTGAAGATTTGAATCAAATGCTTTGCACGGCCACAATACAGTTCCTAAAAGAAAATGGGAAACTAACTGAAAAAATAACGGACTATGTAAAGAGTCTCGAAAAATTTAGCATGCTATGTAAGAAATCTTTCGAGAATACTACTTTAGAATACGTTGAATCCTTTGAGTATGATTTTAAATCTTTAGCCAAAAGGAATTTTGAAATAGACCCCAACCAAATTGAGCCTTGTGGCCCTTTTACTTTCCACATAAAGCATAGCCAGACACAAATTTCCTTAATTCAAAATGCTTTAAATGTGTATGGGGAATCTACCGCGGGCCTTGCACGACTGATTCAAAGAAGTAATTTGAAAAAAATGTTCAGAGGTTATGAGTATAATTAGTCAGAAGCAGACAAGTTTTGCTTTTTCAAGGATACACCCTGCTCAAAGTCCTCGAATTTGGATTTGCCATCAATTGAACTGTCAGATGAAAACGGCATAACAACCCATTAGCATATTCCTAGTCTTTTGACCCCCTCTACGTACTTAGATACTTTACTCACCCGAAAAGGTAAATGACTAGTAACAATATTTACCTGCTCATCGTTGTCTTTGTCATATTTTAATTCAACTGCAGATGCCTTTGATTCAGATTTTTCCAGTAGAACAATTGAGGACACATCTTTCCAAAATTGCGGAGCATCGGGTAATGACGCTGACGGGGTTGATATTTCAGGAAGTTCGATAAAAATTGAAAACGTAACCTTTGAAAATATAGGAGATAAAGCCCTGAGCATAGGTGAGAACAGTGTCCTGAAAGGAGAAAATATTGAAATTAAAAACTCCAGAATTGCTGTTGCCAGCAAAGACCTGTCTTACTCGAAAATAAATAATCTCAGGGTTAAGGGTTCCAAAATAGGACTTGCGGTTTTTCAGAAAAAAACAGAATACGGCCCCTCACACCTCGAGGTGAACAACCTAATAATGGAGGGTGTTGACAAACCTAATCTGGTTGAAAGTGGATCAAAACTTTTTATAGAGGGGAACAACATGAAACCTAACAAGAATGGTGTAAAGGAACTTTTATATACCAAAAAATAGTTTTCGTTTTATTCAAGGAAAGTTGGCGAGAAGGATCGGCAATTTTCCTACCAAGGCTTAACAAACATAGTAAACTCTAAACTTACTCGGGTATTTTCACCTTTGCCAATAGCTCCGCCATGGAGAAGTTTGTCATGAAAAATAATAACATCACCTGGCTCACCTTTAAAAAACACCGGATTTAGACTGCCTTCGGAAACATCGATCAGCGGCTTATTAAAACCGTCCTTTAGCACTGAACGATAGGGCCAATCCTTTAGATGCGATTCGGGAACATAAATAAACCCGCTGAGTCCCGGTTCAACATAGATTCCAATCCATACTTTGACACGAACCTTATTATTGGGTACGGTGCCGTGACCCAGATCCCAAAACCAGGCATCTGCATGTAGCGGACCAACATCATTCTTTTCATTGGGTCGAACTAGGCGCCAATATATTTCTTCGCGTCCCACATTTTCCTCATCGGAAATTTCAAACTGGCCAAAGTAATCTTCAAGTTGATTTATAAAACTCATCTTTCTTATTTCAGAAACCGCATTTTGAGGAAGTATCCGAACTTTTTTCGGCCACACGGAGCTATGATCAACCAAGTGAGAAACTTCATGGTATCGCTCTAATCCAATTTCCTCGAATCGCTTCACGTGCTTAGGAGCTATAGTTTTGAGATACTTCAGCCACTGATCATGGATAAAATGGCGAAGACGGGCGAGTTCTTCACTTTTAAGTGACAAATCCGTATAAAATCCCGGAAGGCCTGTAATTTTCGGTTTAATTATCAGTTTCCTCATAAAAAAATACGGGTTAAATATTTACTTAAACTTAGTATCGAGTTCCTCACCTATGTTTTAATTTCTACTCAAATCGTTCTATAGAATTTGGATAAGGCCTGATTTTAAGCGCCGTTATATGAACCTTAGTTCATCGCTTGGAACAAGGTTGTCGCAAATCCAAACAATACAAAGTATTTTTATCAAATTCTTGATTTTTATAATATACTATCTGATATATTTGGAAATAATAGAATAAAGTATTATTTCTCAAGTTGGAATCCCCATCGACAAAGTAAAAAAACAAAAAATTGTCAAAACTTGACAAAACAGGTCTGTTGATAGTTAGCCACAGATGTGTATTCTTGTGAAGGTCGTCAAGAAGAAATTTTAGACCTTTATTGGATTTTACTCTTGGGGAGAATCCAAGAAAATAGCTGATAGGGTTTTAGGAGTGATTAAATGAGTAAGTCGGGATTAATCGAAGATGGCGTGGGAGCTTATCCCCCGGTTCGAAGTTTGGACAACTCAAGCAGAGTTGGACAAAATATAGAACTTGAAGAGTATGTTGATTTTCTGAAGAACAATTTCTCAATAAACAAA
>JABHTG010000115.1 GCA_018697205.1 Nitrospina sp.
AGATCAGGAATAAACGGTTGATCTTAGAACCAGAAAGCTTCTACATAATGATGTCCAAAGAAAAAATTTGTATCTGGCCTCATTTGCTTGCAGAGATGGTTGCTTATGAACCCAATAGTGGTGAATTGCGTACCCACTACGCTGGGTTTTTTGATCCAGGTTTTGGTTGGCATGGCGGTAAGACTTTAAAAAATCAAGGTACTCGTGCCGTCATGGAGGTTCGCCCGCATGATGTTCCTTTCATGGTAGAGGATGGGCAAACTTTTTGCCGGCTTAAGTTTGAAAATGTCATTGAGAAACCGACGAAAGTGTATGGGAAAAAACTTAAATCCAATTACCATTCGCAAGGACTTGCGCTGAGTAAGTACTTTAAGGAATAAATATCATAATCCAATATTTGTGGCGTTGATTTATTTTTGCAGAGAATAGGTTAAGTAGATAGAATGGCTTCAATGCTATTCTTACAATAATTTAATAAGGGATTTTTGGTGGAACGCGAAGAAATTAAAGCAGTTATTGAAAATATCCTTTTGGCTGCAGACCAACCAGTAAGTCAAACTCAGCTTAAAAGTTTATTTGGTGATGAAATCGAAAAGGTTTCGTTGAAATCAGTTTTAGAAGAATTGATAGATGAATATAAAACGCGGAGCTTACAAATTATACAGGTTGCAGAGGGATACCAGTTGTGTACGCGTCACGATTATTCCAACTGGGTTCGTAAGTTCCTAAAATTTGACAAAACAACTAAATTATCTCAACCTAGTTTAGATACACTTTCTATAATAGCTTATAAACAACCTTTGACAAAGGCAGAGGTTGAAGAAATTCGCGGCGTGGATTCCAGCGGTGTGGTTCGCACTCTATTAGAGAAAAAAATTATTTCTCCAGGAGGGCGAAAAAAAGTTCCTGGTCGTCCCATTATGTATCGAACTACACGTAAATTCCTTGAATATTTTGGGTTGAAGGATTTAAGTGATTTGCCTACGTTAGAGGATTTTAAGGAGAATGAGCTCGAACAGATCCCACCAGATCAAACAACGCTACCATTTGATGAACAATCTGCAGATGGTGTTGAGGGAATGGCGGATAAGGCTTCTGAGGAAGAAGCTCCGTTAACGGACCCTACCAAAATTGACTCTTCTACTGGTTCTTAAATAGAGAGCAATAAAAACATTTTCACGCTAACTCTTTTTTCTCTTGATTAAAATGAAAGTCCGTTTGCAAAAAGTGATCGCTGATGCAGGGTTAACCTCACGGCGAGAAGCTGAAAAGTGGATTACCGAAGGTCGTGTGAAGGTTAATGGTAATGTGGTTACCAAACTGGGAACAACCGTAGACCCTTTATTGGATCAGATTCGCGCGCATGGGAAATTGGTTCCTCGACCACAGGGGAGAGTATTTATTTTACTTAATAAACCTGCAAATTTTCTTACAACAACGGGTGTAGACGAACGTGGTCGTAAAACAGTCATGGATTTAATTAAAAATATTTCAGCTCGTGTTTTTCCAGTGGGGCGGCTAGATTATAATACGCAAGGAGCCCTATTGTTGAGTAGCGATGGGGCTTTATCAAAAAAACTACTTGAGCCTAAATATAAGGTGCCACGTACTTATTTGGTTAAGGTGAGAGGTGTCCCAGATGAAAAAACTTTGCGTCGACTCAGGCGCGGAATAAGATTAGATAATCAGCCAACGATGTCACTAGAGGCTTCAGTTGATCGTATCAGCGGGAAAAATTGTTTTATAAAAATAGTAATGTTTGAGGGGAAAAATCGCCACGTTAAAAGGATTTGTGAGGTTGTTGGTCACGCCGTTATTAGGTTGAAGCGAACGCACTTTGGGAGTTTAAACTTGACAGGGCTTCCTATTGGAGCATATAGATTTTTAACCCCAAGGGAAATCAAATCCTTAGAATTTATGGTTCAGAAGGAACCTTTAGAACAAAAATTAAAGCGACGAAGTTCTATGGTTAGGTCAAGACGAATTCAGGCAAGATAACGATGTATGAAAAAAATTTTTTCAAATTTTTTTTTGGAATAGTTTTAATACTTGTGATACTTGGGCAAGTTGTTATTTCTTTTGCCCAGTTTGACTTTGATGTCCCTTACGAGGTAAGCGCAGAAGTTTTGGTTGTAGAAAATAATTTTGTTAAAGCTAGAAAAAAAGCTGTAAAAATAGCTTTGAGGTTAGCCTTGGAGAAGGGCTTGCGGGAAATGTTGGGGAATGATGAATTTAAAAAAAATCGGCAAGAAATGCAAAAAATATTAAAAACATACAATAAATATGTGAAGTCTTATCGCTTTTTAGAATCTTACGACGATTCTGAAGAGCTAATAAGTCATATTAAGCTTGAGGTAAATTTATTTCAGGAAGCGATTAGTAAAACCTTGAGCCAAAGGGATGTTGCGGTAGGATTAGAAAATCTGAAACAAGTGGTCATTCTCATTAACGAAAGTAGTTTGAGGTTTGATGAAAAAGTAAAATTTTGGGAGGCAGTTCCTGCTATCGAAACGTTACTGACTAGAAGCTTCATAGAGTCGGGAATCCCTGTAATACGCAGGAATTCTTTGCGTTATGAAATTTCTAAGAAAATGGTTGTTGCTGCGATAGGTGGTGATATCTCAGCGGCTGCGAGCGTTGGCACCAAAGTAGGGGCAGATATTGTTATAATAGGTAACGCTACTTCAGTTTCTGCCCAAGGTAGGGGAGAAATAAAAGGGCAAGGAGTCCGAGTTGGAATCAATGTTAAGGTGATTTCGTCCAGTCAATCCGAGGTGGTGGCAGCAAAAAGTGATTTCGCTACAGCCTCTGAAAATGAATTTTTTGCTAGTGAAATAAAAGCTTCTCAGCGCGCTGGAGAAAAAATGACAAAGTTTCTTATCCCCGCTATACAAAGGCACTGGACTCCAGATTCGAAGAAAAAAAAGACTTCACGCTCAAAAGTTCCTAAAATAGAAAACCCACCATTGCTCTTTGGTGACCTCTGATATGAATCAAGAGAGAAATACGCAAACAATATATCTTGTTATTATTGCGATTTTGCTAGTCGTAGTTTTGTTCTATTTTTCTCGCCGAGTGTTAACTCCATTCTTCATGGCTTTTGCTTTAGCATATCTATTGGATCCAGTTACAGACCGGCTAGAGTCTTTGAAAATTTCTAGAACGGTTGCTGTTTTAGTTTTAATGATAGGAGTTTTTTCTCTTATTGCTGGAGTGGGACTCCTGGTTTTCCCATTACTTAAACTAGAAGCAGAGCTCTTGGTTCAAAACCTACCTAGTTATATTTCGATTATACAAGGGTGGATTTATCCATTACTGGGAATTATTGGGGATCCAGAAAAAATACAAGAAATTTTAAATAAAGAACTTTTAAAGGTCGGAGAGCTCCCCCTTAAGGCACTATCATCGGTCACGTCAATTTTATGGGGCTCTGTAGCAGGTTTATTCAACTTCATTTTGCTTTTAGCCAACCTCGTGATTATTCCTGTAGCTATGTTTTACTTGCTCCGAGACTATGATTTGATAAATAAAAAAGTACTTGATTTTGTTCCCGTAAGATCTAGAGACAAGTTGCTAAGTCTGGTGAAAGAAGTAGATGGAGTTCTGGCAGGGTTTGTCAGAGGGCAGCTTATGGTGAGCTTCATTATGGCAGGGCTTTATAGTGTAGGCTTGTTTTTTTGTGGAACTCCCATGAGTTTATTTATAGGTTTGTTGGCGGGATTAGCAAATTTAGTTCCCTATCTAGGATTGGTATTTGGGTTCGTTCCAGCGGCTATATTAACATTCATGCAGACCCAAGATTTGGCGCTTGTTTTTGGCGTGGCAACAGTTTTTTTAGTAGTTCAGGGTTTAGAGGGTATGATAATTACTCCACGTATCGTCGGTGAAAAAATAGGTCTACATCCAGTTGCAATTATATTAGCTGTTTTATTGGGAGCTGAGTTTTTTGGACTGGTGGGAGTTATAGTTTCAGTACCCGCAGCGGCTGCACTCAACGTTCTTTTTACTCACGGGCTTAATGAGTACAAATCTTCTTCGTTTTATACCTCACCGTAGCTTTTAAATCATAGCCAAGTCTAAATTCTTGTTAATTTATTTGTGCTTGCCCTAAGAACTTGGTAAAAAATTCTAAAAAGGATACAATTAACCATTACATAAATATATTTTATTTCATGGGGTATGTCATGCCTATTCGTCGAATTCGTGTTAGTCATATTGTGCTATCAACTAAAGATGTAGCAGATTTGTTGCTTGAAAATCTTAAGTCATGCGAAAGTAATGAATTGATGCTAAAAATGTTTTCTAAATTAGCGAAAAAATACAGTGCTTGTGGAACCAATAAAAAGGGCGGTGACCTTGGGTTTTTGGAATTCAATACAGCAGCTCCAGAGTTAGAAAAAGCTGCTATGGAGTCGCCTGTTGGGCAAGTATCAGGTCCTATTAAAAGTAAGTTTGGCTACCATGTTTTTGTGGTTACTGAGGAAGAGAGAATGATCGATACGGGTGTCGACGGACTCGCTGGCACTTCTATTGGTGCTGGAGATGGAACTTTATAAAACGCCCTCCCTTTAAAAATTCTAATAATCATGCGGCTCTTAGGTATCCATCATATTGCACTCAATGTCCGCGACCTTGACCAGGCGGAAAAATTTTATACTGGCATACTTGGGTTTAAAGTTGAAAAAAGATTTTCCAATAGGTTGCGCCACTTAATGTTGAGTGTGGGAAATTCTTATATTGCTTTGTTTGAAGTTCCTGACTTGGATGTACAACCCCATATAGAAAAACTTAGCATAGCAGGTTATATGCACTTTGCCTTTAAGATAGAGAGAGAGAGATTCCAATTAGCGGTAAAAAAACTTAGAGCTAATAATATTAATATTGGAGATGGGCCTGTGAGACGGGGAGAAGGAGATTCAGTTTATTTCCAAGATTTGGACTATAATCATTTAGAGATTCATTGCGATGATTAAAAAAATTCTTGAAAAAGCACTCGATGGCAGGCGGATATCGCCTGAAGAAGCAGTCAGGTTATTCGAAACCACAGATATGCTTTTGTTAGGAAATATTGCTTCACGTATTTCCAGAAAAAAGCTAAAAGAACGAGTTATAACTTACATTGTTGATCGCAATATAAATTATACAAATATCTGTATTACTGATTGTTCTTTTTGTGCGTTCTATAGGAAAGAAGGTGACGAAGAAGCCTATGTTCTTCCTTTTGCAACAATAGCTGAGAAGATAACAGAAATCATTGCCTTGGGGGGGAAACAGATCCTCCTTCAAGGAGGTCATAACATTGACTTGAAGATTGATTATTTTGAAGATTTATTTCAACGGATTAAAGAACAGTTTGATATACATTTGCACGCATTATCTCCGCCCGAGATAGTACACACTGCAAAAATTTCGAAACTTACCATAACCGATACTATTCGTAGGTTAAGTAAATCTGGATTGGATAGTATTCCTGGAGGTGGAGGTGAAATTTTAGTAGACCATGTGCGGCAGAAAATAAGCCCGCATAAATGCTCGACTGAAGAATGGCTTGATGTTATGGCTACTGCCCACGGTATGAATATCCCTACGACTGCGACAATGATGTTTGGACATATAGAAACTAATGAAGATCGAGTAGAGCATCTTCGACGTCTACGCGACCAGCAGGATAAAACAAAGGGATTTACTGCATTTATTCCGTGGCCTTTTCAGCCAGGTCGTACAGACCTGAGCTTTGACCTTGGTATAACCTCTCAAATAACCGGACTTGATTACTTGAAGACTTTGGCAATTAGTCGTATATTTTTGGATAATTTTGTTAATTTACAATCCTCGTGGGTGACTCAAGGGCCTAAAGTTGGTCAAATGGCCTTATATTACGGTGCAAACGACATGGGAAGTACTATGCTAGAGGAGAATGTTGTAAGAGCTGCAGGCACTGTTCATTGTCTCAACGAAGAAGACATTAGGCGGATTATTATTGATAGTGGGTTCAAACCTCAGAGAAGAAATATGAGGTACGAAAAAGTAAGTTAGTAATTAATTGTTGTTACGACTACAAGGTTAATCCTAGTAAAAAAATATATTCAAAAAAATAAAATCTTATTCGTGGACATACGTCTGATTTTATTAAGCTGCTTTTATTGAATCAGGGGAAGGGATGGAATTGAGAGTTCTTAGGTCCAGATTACTTTGCAAAGTATCGGGGCTAGTCTTCTGATCAAGCATCAAATGGATAAATGATTGCCTTAAAGAATGAGGCGTAGCAGATTTTTTTAAGCTAGATGCAATAAGAGCTTTCTTGAAAAACTTCGCCACGGCTCGGGTTGTTAGTGTTCCACCCCTATCGCTAGGAAACAAATATTGGGAGGTATTTTTAGCTCCGACCTGTTTTATTAAGGACTCTTTGAGATGCTTTGAAAAAAAAGCGACACGGTTATTTTTTTTAAGCCCCGAAATATGCAATCTTAGGTTTTCAATATCAAGGTGCTCTACTTTTACTTCTATTAATTCAGAAACTCTTAACCCAGCCGAATAGGCCAACTCAATCATTAGGCGGTTTCTAGAATTTTTTGCGTAGCAGGCTATTTGATAAACTTCACTAGAAGTAAGAATTGTGGGAACAGGGCGTTTTTTTCTTGGTCGCTTACACCCTTCAAGGTTCAACGGTTTTTTAAATAATTCATAATATAAAATTTCTAGTGCTTTGGCTGACTGGTCGATGGTTGACCTTGAAAGACCACTGTCGACGAGCTTTTTTAAGTAAATCTGAATATCCTGCTCTGTGATATCTCGAAGACTAATTTGGCGATTGGAACGAATAAACCCTTGGATTTGTCCAAGGTACGCTTTTATACTGCCGAAACTATACCCGCAGAGTTTCATATGACTTCGAAGAGTATTTAAAAATTCAATTATATTTGGGGCGGTAATATTAGTTGTGTTCATGACTGTTTATTCTGAAATAGAGTGTGTGCAATCTAATAGTGTTGTTTTAATAAAAAATCAAAAGCCGTACGATTTAAATTCTAACCAATAAAGGTAATATAATCAATGATTTAATTAATATTTTAGGAGAGGGGGGGGTGGCTTGAGGTTTGTCAGTTTTTAATGAATTTTGACAAAATATTATTCATATGAATGCTAAATTTTTCTTTAATACAGGGGCTAATTTTGGAGCCATAGATTACTTTTTAAAGTAATCCTCGATGGCTGTAATAAGACCAGCAACTGTATATTCATTCGGAACGATAGATACTTTAAGCCCACAGTCCTCTGCTGTTTTTTGAGTAACGGGTCCTATACAGGCAATAATAATTTTTTTAATTTTTTTAATATTTTCTTTATTAAGACGATCAACAAAATTAGTTACAGTTGATGATGATGTGAAGGTGATCACATCAATACTATCTTCATTTAGTCGTTTAAGAAAACTTGAATCAGACGATTGAGGACTAATTGTTTGGTAAGCAGGTACTACATCAATGCTGGCTCCCATTTCCCTTAGCGTGTTTGGTAAAATATCACGAGCGATGCTAGCACGCGGCAAAAGAAATTTTTTTCTTTTAATATTTTCTTTTCCTATGGATTCAATTAAAGATTCAGCTATATAGTTTTCAGGAACTATATCGACTTTAATATTTAGACCCCGAACAGCTTGCTCGGTTTTTGGTCCGATCGCATAAATGCGGACTCCTTTGAGTTCTCGGATATCTTTATTTTTTTCCTTTAGTCTCTGAGAAAAATAATGAACTCCATTTACACTAGTAAAAATTAGTCCATCATAATCGGACAAGGCTTCAAGGGATTTGTCAAGAGAACTCCAGTCTGCGGGAGGAATAGTTTTAATAGATGAATAAAGAAAAGGTTCGGCTCCGCGTTCTTCAAGCATGTGAATAAATGATTCTGATTGTTCTTCGGCCCGAGTTACAACGCACGTTTTCCCAAATAATGGTAGCGTTTCATACCAGTCAGAGATTGATTTTAGATTAACTACTTCACCAATGATAGTCAGCGTTGGAGGTTGGATTTTTTCTTTTGCAGCGATATCGACTATCGTCTTAAGAGTGCCGATCCAACTTTTCTGGCGAGAGGTGGTACCCCATTGAACAACCGCGACAGGAGTATCGGGGTTTTTTTTATACTTAATAAGCTGTTCAACGATTCTGGGTAGTTTACGAGCACCCATAAGGAAAACTAGTGTTCCTGTACGAGTAGAAATGTGCTCCCAGTCGATTTTTAAATGTTCTTCTCCGGACTCGTTGCTCCCTGTAATAATTGAAATAGTTGACGCGTGATCGCGATGTGTAAGAGGGATTCCTGCATACGCTGAAACACCAATAGGAGAGGGAATACCAGGGACAATTGTGAAACGAATATCTGCTTTCTTGAGAGCTTGTATTTCTTCTCCTCCACGGCCAAAAATAATAGGGTCTCCTCCTTTTAAACGAACAACAACTTTTCTTTTGCGAGCACTATCAATAAGTAATTTATTGATTTTATTCTGTGTGATTGTGGCATGACCCGCTTTTTTCCCAACGTATATAAGTTCTGCTGAACTGGCAAAGCAAAGTATGTTTGTGTTAACCAAATGATCGTATATAACGACATCTGCTCTCACTAACCAATCTTTTCCTCTGAGAGTTAGAAGTCCAATGTCACCCGGGCCGGCACCGACTAAAATAACGTGTCCCTCTTCTAATTTGGATTTAGTCATTACATGAGTTGATATAGTTAGAGATGCCTGCAAAGTCTTCAATGGATAAAGTTTCTCCTCTACGACTCAAATTAATTCCTGCTAGCTCAGCTTTTCCATTTTGATTTTGAAATAAATTTTCCCACCCAGTAAGATTATTTTTGAGCATTTTTCTCTTATGTAAAAAAGAAGCATTTACTACTGAAAAAAATGTTTTCAGATTATCGACTTGCACTCTCGGACGGGTTAGAGGGATTAGTTTTATTACCGAAGAATCAATTTTTGGTTTTGGCGAAAAAGCTTCTTTATTTACTTCGATAATTCGCTCTACTTCGCAGTAAAATTGGATAAAAACTGAAAGTGACCCATAACTTCGAGTGCCCGGGATAGCTACTAGTCGATCTACTACTTCTTTTTGTAACATGACTGTGATTTGAGAGAAGTATTCTCGGTAATGGATAAGTTTCTTAAGTATATGGGTCGCGGCGTAGTACGGTAAATTTGAAACAACTTGGCACTTATTTACCAATGCGCTGTAGTTATACTTCACAGCATCTGCTTGAATCAGTTGAAAGTTTTTATTTTCATTGAAACGTTCAGTTAATGCTAGACAAAGCTTGGAATCTATTTCAATGGCTATTAATGACTTGGCTTTTTCCAGTAAAAGAGTAGTGAGAATTCCTTGTCCAGGGCCAATTTCTAATACATGTTGGTTATTTGAAATGCCCGCGTGATGAATTATTTCGTGGGCGATATTTTCATCGATCAGATAGTTTTGACCTAAGCGTGGTTTCTTCATCTAG
Source organism: Nitrospina sp. (assembly GCA_018697205.1). Classification (GTDB taxonomy): domain Bacteria; phylum Nitrospinota; class Nitrospinia; order Nitrospinales; family VA-1; genus Nitromaritima. Next base: position 9,499 of record JABHTG010000115.1, read on the forward strand.
AATGGCTGGATATAGGCTTTGTAAAATTAGCAGCAGATTTTATTGCTAACTCAATGCTTTCAGTGGAGGCGCACCCTTTGCCGGCTATATCAAAAGCTGTCCCATGATCAACGGATGTGCGGATGATAGGCAGTCCAATAGTTACATTAACGGCAGTTCCTTTATTAGCCATTTTTACGGGTATCATTCCCTGATCGTGGTACATCGTAATTATTGCATCATATATATTTGGCTTAAAATTTGCGAATAAAGCATCTGCTGAAAATGGACCAAAAATCTTGATGCCCTCTTTTCGGGCAGTATCAATTGCCGGAATAATTTCTGTTAGCTCTTCCTTGCCAAAAATTCCACCATCACCACAGTGTGGATTAAGGCCAGTTAATGCAATTTTGGGAGTTTCTGTGGCATATTCAAGTAACCAGTGATGAGTGAGCTTAATAGTCTTTATTATTTGTTTGTGTGTGACAAGCGCTCCTACTTGGTTGAGTGGAACATGTGTTGTAACAATTACCACTCGTAATGCGTCACCCGCTAGCATGAGAGCCACGTCCTTCGTTCCAGTAAAATCAGCTAGCATTTCAGTATGCCCTGGCCAAGTAAATCCGGCAAGATGAATGCTTTTTTTGTTGATTGGAGCAGTAACAATAGCCTCAACTTTATGCTTCAGTGCTAAGTCTACTGCAACGCGAATATATTCTACAGAAACTTGCCCGCCCAAGGAATTAGGTTGGCCCACATTAATAGTAGCTGAAATATTCTTTAGGTCTAATACATCAATAGAGCCCGGTATAAACGACGCTTTTTCAGGTGATGATATAGGGGTAATAGAAACACTCGATGCTAGTTTCGAGGCCACTTCATTTAAAAATGCCGCATCTCCGATAACAAGCGGACAGGAGAAGTCGTAAACCGACTGATTCTGAAACATTTTAATAATGATTTCCGGCCCGACACCGGCGGGGTCGCCCATAGTAATGGCGATGCGTGGTCGGTCTTCCAAAATATTTCCCTCCAAAACTCTTTAAACAATTTTACCGGCTCGTGGTGGTGCGATCCGGAGAGAACTATTGGATCAGCCTCTTATTTTTTGCACTTTCGGTCGGCTTTTTTCAATGGGGGCCATTGGGTTGGGGCTGGCCGCAAGGATTTCTTTTGTAACCGTAGTTTCATACTCTTTAAAATTCTCAACGAATTGTGCGGCAAGTTCCCGGGCCTTTTTATCGTATTCCTTTTTGTTTTTCCATGTATTTCTTGGGTTAAGAATTTCTTGAGGTACCGCTTGATGACCTTCGATACAGACAGATGTTGGAATATGCAGTCCAAATACCGGATCTACTTCTGTAGGCATGTCCTTAAGCTCTCCTTTAAGAATTGCACTGATCATTGCCCTCGTATGAGCAATTTCCATTCTATGTCCAACACCATAAGGTCCGGCAGTCCAACCCGTATTAACAAGCCAACAGTCAACTTTATGTTTAGCAATCCGTTCGCCCAGCATATTGGCATAAACTGAAGGGTGTAGAGTCATAAATGGTGCCCCGAAACACGTGCTGAATACGGCAGTGGGTTCTCTGCTTAACCCTTTTTCTGTCCCTGCTACTTTTGCAGTGTATCCAGATATAAAGTGGTACATGGCTTGTTCAGGAGTCATTTTAGCCACAGGGGGCATCACACCATAAGCATCGCATG
>JABHTG010000118.1 GCA_018697205.1 Nitrospina sp.
AAAGGAGTCGTTTCTTTTTGAGGCACTTCTTGGACTTTTCCAAACAGTTCACTGGTTGAAGCCTGATAAAACTTAGTTTTTAGGTGCGTCTCTCGAATCGCATCTAAAAAACGCAGGGTGCCTAATGCATCCACTTGAGCAGTGTAGTCTGGGATTTCAAATGAAACCTTCACATGGCTTTGGGCTGCAAGATTGTAGATTTCATCTGGTTCAATCGTTTCTAATAACCGGTTTAAGTTACTCGCATCTGTGACATCCCCATAATGAAAGAAAAATTGATCTTTATATCGTCCATCATTAATAATATGATCAATTCTTCCTGTGTTAAAAGAGCTGCTTCGTCGAATGATGCCATGGACTTCATAGCCCTTTTCAAGCAGAATTTCTGCTAAATAAGATCCGTCTTGGCCGGTGACACCTGTGATGAGTGCTTTTTTCATATTTTCTCCATTAATTTTGGTCCACGAATGACACTAATTGACACGAAGATGTTTTAGGGGAAATAATATCTATTTTGATTTACCGGGGATAAGTTCCGAGATGTTTTTTATAATCAAAGATTTCGCTTCTGTCATTTTGTCTTTTTCTTCTTTTTTACTATTTGCCGCATATTCCCGAATAAAGGCCAATACTATACCGAGCCCAAGTCCAAAAAATCCTGCTAAAATAACCATAAGTCTCTTTTTGGGTTTAGAACGTTGTAAAGGCACTTCTGGTGAATCTAATATAACCACATAATCTGACTCTTTCACTTCTTCAATCTTGGTGGTTTCCAATTGCTGTTTCAAAGTCGTAAAAACACCCGTCAAAACGGCGACTTCTCGACCAAGCCTTTGTTTTTCTAGCTGAAGTGCAGGTGAATTCTCTATACGTCGATTTCTATCCATGAATACTTTAAGATCTTCTTCGGCAGCCATCAATTCCTTTTCAGTATCTATAATTCGTTCTTCAATAAACTGTTTCGTATCACTGGTTTTAGTTTTGTTATATTTTCTTTGATGTGCATCCAGTTCTTCGATGAGTGCTTGGTTGACTTCTGCCGCCAATCTTGGCGCTGAGGCATTAATGCTTAAGGTTAAAATGGATGTTCCAATATCCTCAGCAATACCAATCATCCCTAAAAAGTTATCAACAGCCATAATCTCTAGAGTATCTAAACCTACTTGAGGATCATTATTCCCAAAAGTCAAAATCTGGAATAGAGTTTTTTGGGGGCCAAATTCATTTGTATCAAACTTGCGTTTCAGCATGGATCGTGCCAAAGTCCGGCTTTTGATAATTTCAGGATAAACCCATTTTGGTTCGGATTGACCTGTAGGCATTGCAATGCCAAACTGGGCAGCCAAACCCGCAGCCTGGGACGTACCACCGCCACTGGATGAAGACATAATTTTAGCGGTAGATGTATAAACCGGTTTTGTAAAAAACAAAACGTAAATAATCATTAGCGTGCACAAAATCGTTGGCGTAATAATAATGACCTTTAACTGACGCGCCAGGGTGAGCATTATATCCATAAGAGAAATTGTATCTTCCTCAAAGTAGTAGGGCTGTTGGAATTCCGGTGGGGGTGGTGTGGGCTTGTTCATAAATACATTTTACCATTCTTTGTTTTCAAATACTTCTCTCTTCTTTTTGCATCCACTTCACTACGACATCCTTCAAAATAAATTAAATGGAGTGGTCTTCTATATTTTGTGCTAGAAACATTTCCTTTGTGGTGAGACTTAAGTCTTTGAGCAAGATTTATCGTATATCCTGTATATTTTTTATTATCTTTTTCGCTCCGCAGAACATAAACATAGAAATAATGAGTCATTTCAATCTTGCTCTCATTTGAAAATGGGTTAACCCATCACCACCAGTCACTAATAGCTTTGTATTTGTTAATGTTGAATTAATATTTTTTTTTGGTTTGCTCATCTCTCTAGATTTCTATTATGCTTTTAGTACTTTTGCAGATTTTTGAAAACGGCCACGTGTATCAATAATTATTTTTGATTCTTTTTCAATTAAATTATAATCAAAATCATCATGATCCGTTGCTAATAAAACTAAACCATATTTATTTAACATTGCTTTAGTCAATGAAACGCTTTTCAT
>JABHTG010000119.1 GCA_018697205.1 Nitrospina sp.
AGAAAGCTTTATCTCCCTTGGATAAATGGTTAGCTAGTTTTATGTATGTAGTTATAGAAAAGAAGGGGGCCGCGAATGTGTGACTTGATGAAAAAGTTAGAACAAAAACAAAATAGCGTGACAGTTGATCAGCTTTCACTTAAGTGCAGGTATCACAAAAAAGAAGATGAGAAATTTGATGACGACAGTTTCTTAAAGGAATTTAAATGTTTAGAATTGTTTCACTCGCTATATCCAATGGTTCTAGCGCTCATGTATGATGCAAACTTTTCAGAGGATGAGTTAGTGCTGACATGCCCGAATAGTGAAAATACGGTTACCGTTCGTCTATTTCTTGAGCCCGTCAAGGGGATTGATTTTTGGATTAATAGTGTCAAGGAAATGTTGCGGCCGTTGAGACCGATGGATGTAGTGACTTCTACTGTGTGCGCTGAAGTTATTTCAATCAAAGGTCAATGCCATGTCGGTTGTGAGATCGGGGATGTTTTTCGAGTTGACCTTACAGGGACCATGTGCCCTCAGGCTCTATATTCAGTATTTCCAGCTTTTTTGCATACAGATGGATGTCAGAGTTGTACATGCCCAAGCAATGTGAACCAGATTGTATTTGAAAGTTCTTCTAATTAAAGATTTTATTTGGATTTGAATTTTTTTAAATGAACAAAAGAGAGATATTTAATTTTTACTGTAAGTTTCTTCTTGGGCTTAATTTGATTAAGTTAAAGCTCACCAATAGTCGTGCGCCTTTAATGGCAAACCTTATAATCACTAATCGCTGTAACTTAGAGTGCTTCTATTGTTATGTGGATGTTTTTAACCCTGATCGTCAACATTTAAACCTTCAAGAAAAGCGAGTTATAAACCGAGATAATCTCATTGAGCTTGTAGATACCCTTTATAATCGAGGTTGTCGGTTGATCGTATTGTTGGGTGGGGAGCCCTTAATGTTTAAGGAAATTGGGGAGATAATTCGATATATTAAAAGTAAGAAAATGGTTTGCGAAATTATTACGAATGGTTATTTAGCTGAAAGATATCTCGATGAGCTATCTTTGTGTGATTCCGTTTGTGTCAGCCTAGATGGAGAAAAAGAAGGGAATGATCTTAACCGAGGCGAGGGAAGTTTTCAGAAAGCAGTTGATGCTATTTTATTACTTTTAAAACATAATATTCCTGTTCGTGTGAAGGCAGTTTTAACCCACAACAATAAAAATTCTCTCGAGTTTTTAAGCTCTTTCGCCAAAGAAAAAGGAGTTTTATTGACCGTTTCTGTAGCTGCAACCTACGATGATAGAGATTATCATCAAAAAGATAAATGGCTTGAAGAATATTCCAAAAAGCACTTTTTCAATGACATGTTAAAACGAAAGAAAGAGGGAGTTCCGATTGGCTATTCAACGGCTGCTTTAGACTATATGAAAAATTGGCCCTATGATGAGGATTTTATAGTCAAAAATGATAAATCTAACCATACTAAGGATTTCGATTTGCTTCGGTGCAAAAGAAAGGATAACTCTCTTTTCGTTGATGCTGACGGGGAAATGTATCCATGTGCCTTTAAATGGGGAAAAGACTCCAAAAATGTTTTTGAAGATGGATTTGATGCAGCTTGGGAACAGATGCCTAAGCATGATTGTTACTCCTGCGGAAGTCTTCCCGATGCAGATATAACTATGATGCTCAATTTCAAGCTGGAGAATATAATAAATGCAGTTAAATTTTATACGATAAAAAAATGATTTGCGGAAATCGAGACATACAGTTTAAGGCGCTGCAACCTTGCAGTAATTGCAGCTTATACGAAGAAGGAAAAAGCTACCGGTTAAAAGATCTTATTCCAGAAGGACATTGCTACGAGCTCTTGCACTCATTGATGCCATACCTTCTTACCTTTGAAAATGAGGGCTGGTTTAAGTGGGAGCGTACTAGAGATAAAGTAATCGTCTGCTGTCCAGCGGTTGATGCTAATGTTTGTGTGGAATTAAAAAAATTGACATCTAAAAAACCTCATAGCTTTGAATATACAATTATTGAAGTAAGAGGGCTTTGTGGATATTATAAGCTCGGGATGACTTGGCAAATAAAACAGGACGATTTTAGTCATTTATGCAGATATTTTTATAACGTATTGTTTCCTTATATCAAAACAGGGCATGAGGGTGTTACAATAACGTGCGGTAAGGATGGGGGTAAAAGTCGGTTTGAATTAACATCAAATGAATTATTATGAGTTATACACCATATAAAAAAATAAAATGTTTTTCGAAGGTTTTTGCAGGACTTCTTAAAGCTAATCTCAATAAAAAACATATTCCATTTATGTTGGAATTGCAGGTTACAAGAGCTTGCAATTTATCTTGCGATTATTGTTATGCAGATCTAGAAAACTTATATGACAAAGATTACTCTCTTCAGGATATTAAAGATATTATTGATGAGTTTCATTCTATGGGGACTAGGGTTGTGAGGCTTTTAGGAGGCGAGCCTCTAGCTCGTAAGGATATTGGCGAAATTATTAGATATCTCAGAAGTAAGGATATCTTTATAGAGATGGCAACTCACGGACAGTTTATTCCTCGGCATCTAGATAGTTTAAAGTATCTGGATATTCTTCAAATTAGCATTGACGGGAATGAGGATTCCCATGACGCTGTCCGCGGGGAAGGCAGTTATAAAAAAACTATTGAAGGTTTAGAGGCTGCAATCAATGCGAGCTTACCTGTCCGCATACATGGCGTTTTTAATAAGATTTCTATCAACGCAAGCAAAGAAACACCTGTGGAATCTTTGGCTAAACTTTCTAAGAAGTATGACATTCCTTTCAACTTCTGTCAGTATGTCCTCGGGGAAGATGAAAAAGACTGCGGGTCCAATCATCCCTCATATATATCTTTGGAAGAAACAGGCAAATACCACGACGAACTGATTAATTATAAGAAAAACGGTTATCTTTTTTTTAACTCTTATGACGCTATGAAGCAAATTACTAATTGGGCTGCCCCTGGAAAAGATGTTATATATAGTGATCAAAAAGACAAATTACCAGCTTATTATTCAAGATGTCGTGCAGGGGAACTATATTGTTTTCTGGATTCTGATGGAAGCCTGTATAGTTGTGTTCCTCTTTGGAAGAAGGGATCAAATATTAAAGAGCATGGTATCGCTCAAGCTTGGAAAAATGTTCAACAAGTAAGGAAGAAGGAAGATTGTTTTACCTGTGTTTCACTAGGTGACATTGAATTTTCAAAAACGCTGTCTTTGCGGCCAGCTGTCTTAAAAAATACTCTTGGTAAGGTTCTGGAAATAAGTAAAAATGGGTTTTCCAGAGAAAGTTCCAGGCTCCAAAAAGTGAGGTCAAATTAAATGGAATTAAGGGCTCTAAAGCACACACTGTACCACTCGCGATTTTTATTCAAACACCCAAGAGCTTTAGTCAGGGCAGGCATTGGGCTTTTTCGCACAATGGTTTTAAAGCAAACCAGGCTTCGTGTAGTTGAGTGGGTGATCAATTATGAATGTGACTCCCACTGCGTTTTTTGTTATGCAACTAAATATAATGAAGACGGGAAGAAACCACTTTCTCCAACTGAAATTGAGAAAATCTGGCTTGATGCCGAAAAAGAAGGTGCTTTTCTCTCAATAATTCTTGGAGGGGAACCAACCATTCGCCCTGATTTAGACGAAGTTATTAAGGCAATGCATCCGGAACGAAATATTATTGTTTTAGTGACCAATAGCCTTTCGTTAACGAGAGATCGAGTTTTTGAACTAAAGAAACTGGGTGTTGCGGTGTTCCATTGTAGCTTAGATGGTGCTGACCCTGAGTTAAATGATAAGAACCGCGGGGCACCAGGACATTTTAACCAGGTTATGAAAGTTGTGCAGTGGTGTAAAGAAGCGGGAATTGATGTTTATTTCTCATCCATGCTTAGCCACTCCAATAGGAAGGAATTTATTAAGGTTCTGGAATTAGCTAGGAGTTTGGACATTGGAGTTAGTGGTGCGCTAGTTGTTACTCAGGGGCGGTATGAAGAAACCTGGGATGAGCGTCTCACAGAAGACGACCGTAAATGGATTTTTGATGATTTACTTAAAGAGTATTCTGACGTTTTGAGGTTTGATTGGAATACCAATTTAACTGGGGCATATGAGTGCCCGGCTGGTAGAGAGAAGGTAAGTGTAAGTCTCTATGGAGAAATCATGTCTTGTGTCGCAAACCACCTTGGTTTTGGTAGTCTTCGAGATGAGTCCCTTTCAACAATTTTGAGGCGAACTAACGAATTCACTCACTTCCAAGATAAAAACCCTAAGTGTTTGATCAGTTTTGATACTGAATACAGAAGAAAATATATGGATGCGGCCTATGATGCAGAAAGCCTTCCGATTGATATTTTTAAGCATCCGTCTTCTCCTGCAGAACTTGTTGACGGGAAGATGATTGAAGCTAGTTCACCTCCAGAATTATCCCTTGATGAGGAAACTTATTACAAGAAATCGCTGGAGGAGCATGAAGGTGCAAAAGTTATTGATTATGCTTCTAATAGCCGTTATTCGAGAAAAGAAATTGAGCGGGAAAAAGTTGGATAATTCAACGAAAAAAAAATGTATAGTTGATTCACTTCATGGCATCTGATTGGGCGGGGAAAACCGTATTAATCACCGGGGCGTCAAGGGGTATTGGTAAAGCTTGCGCAGCTCTCTTTGCACAACAGGGGGCAAACCTGGTTCTTGCTTCTCGCTCTAAGGCTGACCTTGAGACTACAGCAACCTCAATTGCTAAGAAAGGTCAAAGGGTTTTAGTTGTTCCTACCGACGTTACCGAACCACTTCAAGTCAATCATCTGTTTCAAAAAATTAACGAAGAATTTGGAGCGCTTGATGTCTTGGTCAATAATGCCGGTCGTAGCATGAGCGGTTCTGTAGAAGAAATTGATCTAGAAAAGATTGAATTTTTGTTTCGTTTAAACTTTTTAGCGCCTCTTCGGTGCATTCAGCAAGCAATACCCTTAATGCGAAAGCAAGGAGGCGGGCACATAATTAATGTTTCTTCCATTGCTGGTAAACGAGGCGTTCCTTTTTACGGTTCCTATTGTGCTTCAAAAGCAGCTCTCAATGGTTTAACTGAATCTTTGCGAGTTGAATTGAAAAATACTGGTATTAAAGTATTGCTAGTTTGTCCGGGCGGG
>JABHTG010000041.1 GCA_018697205.1 Nitrospina sp.
CAATGTTGTTCATTGCATGCCAAGGACCCATCTTGATTCCAACATCTAGTAGTTTCGTTCCGAGAAAGAGTTGTTGAATTCCGCTAGTAGAGGAATTGAAGTAGTGGTCTGGGACATCGTGAAAAGGGAAAAGAAAAGGTGTAGAACATTCCATGTAACCATTAGTCTTTGTGACTCTAATTATTTCTGCCCCCACTTTAAATGGCTGTTTTACATGTTCCAATACATCATGACAAAATACAGCGTTAAAAGTGAATGATTTAAACGGAAGAGCCGAACCACATGCCATGACATCCACGGGTTCGAAACGCATAAAATCAAGATTTATTACCCTTTTGCTTATTTTAGGAGAATTGCCTGAACCTAAGATCAAAACATTATGATCTGGGTATTTTTCTAAATAGTTTAAAATATAAGAGCTGTCAGGAGCATTTAAGTTGTTTGCATTGATTTCTTTATTCTTCTCTAACTTTGAATATGGATTTTTAAATTTCAATTTAGTTTTCTACCAATAGATTAAGCTTTTAGTTATTTATGTAAGGTGTTTTTTGGGATATTCGATAGAACAAATTAAAATGCCAATTGAGCATAGATCTTTATGAATACTTTTCAAGCTTAAAGTGGAAAAGCTCATATCTGATTATTGTTGTAATCTAAAAACTAAATTTTTTCATTCAACTCACAATAAAAGTTGATATAATAATTTTCCAAATCCGCACTCTTTTAGCTTAATGATTGAGAGGAACAATATAGTTCCTATTCTAACTGGTAAAAAAGATGCCCGCTACCGCCAACTTTAAGAAGTCACTCCTGCCACTGGAAAAAATGAGGTTGCTTCTGGCAGAAGCTAAGAAAAATTACGCACAGGCAGAACCATTCCCTCATATTTATTTTGATGATTTTTTCGCCAATAATATAGTGGAAAGGGTGCTTGAAGAGTTTCCAGGTGAAAATGATATTGATTGGATCAAATATTATGACGGTCATCAGAAAAAACTAGCTAACGAAAATGAACAAAACATCGGTTTGTTTAGCAGACATCTTTTATACTCCCTCAACTCTTCTTTATTTTTAAAATTTCTTGAGGAGTTAACCGGAATCACAAACCTTATCTCCGACCCATCCTTTCGAGGGGGAGGACTTCATAGTATCTATCGAGGAGGTAAATTAGGAGTTCACGCTGATTTCAATAAACATGAGCGATATGGATTAGATAGAAGGTTGAATCTGCTTTTGTATCTCAATAAGGATTGGCGTGAAGAATATGGTGGGCACATTGAATTATGGGACCGAGATATGAAGGAATGTGTGCGAAGTTATCTACCAAAGTTCAATCGAGTAGTTATTTTCACAACAACATCGGCATCCTTTCACGGGCACCCAGAACCTCTTAGTTGCCCTGAGCATATGAATCGAAAAAGTTTGGCTCTATATTATTATACTAATGGCAGACCAGAGGAAGAAATAGAAGAATGCCACTCTACGGTATTTAAGTTGCGCCCTGATGAGAAAGCTGAAGGTAAATTGATGCTCAAAGCAAAAAAAGTTTTTCGCCGATGGTCAAAGCTATTTAACAAATAATGGTTGCAGGTTTTCGATAAAAACTCACTCCTTTACTTCCAAAGTTCAATGAAAATTTCTTTTATGGTCAATCAGTATGCTCGGATTAGTGGTGGTAACCGACTGCTTTTTGAATATGCTAACAGGTTAAAGAAGGCAGGCCAGGAAGTTCGATGGTTTGTTCTTGCCAAACCTATCAAATGGTACAGATGGGACAAGAAAATCATAGCATCTGTGAAAAGAATTGTTACCATTTCTCCCAAAGCTATTGACTGGATAGATAATACGGTTCCGATAGAAATACTTCCAGCTAACTACTCCAAGTATATTCCAGAAGCGGATATTCTTGTGGCAACAGCTTGGCAGACAGCAGAATTCGCAGCCAAGCTTTCTGCCGAAAAAGGGGTTCCTTTTTATTTTATTCTTCACTATGAAAGTCTTTGGACACGTTACAAAAGTAGAGCGATTAAAACGTATGATTTGCCAATGAAAAAATTAGTGATCTCGAATTGGCTTAGGGGGGTTCTTGAAAGAGAACACGACCAAACCGCCGATGTGCTTGTCACGCCAGTTGATAAAAATATGTTTTTTTGTGAAGAAAAAAAATGGAATTCAACTCGGCGAGTGTGCATGCTTCACCATGATTATGACTGGAAAGGATATGAAGATGGTATAAAAGCAGTGCGAAAAGTTATTGCTCAGGGGTACAATCTTCAGCTCGTAGTTTTTGGAGAAAAACTAGAAGATCCACAAGCGTTATTTGAGTCCGCTGGGTTCGATTTTGAATACCATTATCGTCCAGCACGCGAGCGGTTAAGAAAAATTTATAGCTCATGTGATATCTTTTTATGTCCAAGTTGGTATGAAGGTCTTGGTATGACAGCGATGGAGGCAATGGCTTGCCGCTGTTCGTTGGTAACAACTGACACGGGGGGTTGTCTTGACTATGCTATTGATGGACAAACCGCGTTAGTATCCTTGCCGCAAGATGTTAATGGTTTGAGCAAAAATCTCACTCGTCTGCTGGATGATGAAGAGTTGCTAATGGTACTCTCTGAAAATGGATATAGAAAGATAGATGAGTTTGATTGGGATGAAAGTTGTGACCGTTTGATGTTTTTATTCAAGAAAAGACTGGCTTGATATCGTGAAATGAGAAGTGGTTAATTAGAAACAGGACATTTCAAATTGTTTTGATTTACCTTCCTGCGAAATTTTATCTAACTCGAAAAATGATTCCTATAAAACTAAAAAAATGGCTGGGCATGCCTCACCCATGTGAAGCTCCGAGTTCAATTTTTATTGGGTTAATTGGGGGTGTGGGCGATTTAATTTCGGCTGCCCCCTCGGTAGTTGCCTTGAAAAAGAAGTATCCATATGCCCAAATAACCTTTGGTGTCGGAGACGGCATTTTCTTTAATACCATTAAAAATGACCCCAATATTGACCATTTTGAAACTCCCTTTTTCTATAACGTTTGGAAAAAACGATTACGTAGAAAGGTTTATCGAGAAAAATATAGGGAGCATGATCTGGTGCTTCTTCTAGATAATGGAACTTATGATTGGTGGAAGCCGAGGAAACACCTTCTAGATATCTATGCTGAGAAATGCGGGGTGAGCTTGAAAGAACGAAGACCTATAATTTATTTAAATGATACTGATTGTGAAGAAGCCACAAAAAAACTTAACGAACTAGGAATTTCTAATAACGATAAATTTTTAGTTTTATCACCTGAGACTCGGTCGAAGAAAAA
>JABHTG010000072.1 GCA_018697205.1 Nitrospina sp.
AATAATGGTCCCTCGCTAAGGTCACTCACTTTGCCATTTGTAACCCGAATCTTTCTTTCGCTAACAGCATCTTCCATCGTGGTCCACACATCCCTGAGAGCCATATCTATTTTAATAAAATTTTCCCTTCCTGAATCAAATGCATTGGCAAAAACACGTGTGTGAAAACAGAGAAGTTCAAATGCATCACCAAATCCCCAGCTATCAGAATGCTCAAGCTTTCCAAGTAGAGTTAAATAACTAGATTCATTCATTGCCCTAACCTTTTAAATTAAATAAAAGTTTTGGTCCAACTAATATAGATAATGCAATAAAGTTATTTTTTTTTAGTAAAATCCCTTAAATTATGCAACTTTAAATACTCTTCATAGGTCATTGTATCGCTATCTTCACCTATTTTATTGTTAGGAAGAACTTTCTTCGATTTTTCTCTCTTACGTTTCTTAGGAAGAACTGTCTTGGGTTCGGTTTTCTTTTGAGTAGCAAGAATTTTCTTTAGGCCTCTATCCCAAGCTAGCATGGCGACTTGTTTCTCTTTATCATACTCATATCTATCGTAAACTGCTGTAACATCTCGGTCGGCATGATTAAGTATTTTTTTTAGGACTAATCTGTCCACTCCAGACTTTGTCATCATGCTAGCAACAGTTCTCCTTAAATCATGTGGTGTGAAATTATCTAGATTAAAAATATTTGTTTGTTTAGTTTTTAAATTATTAGTTAGATTATTTCGGAGGGCACGGTCAACCGCTGACCCTAATATCGGGTACATACCCACTTTTCTTTCAGGGTTTTTTTTGGTGTGCCCAACGGGAGAGGCAAATAAAAATTGATATTGACCCGTAATTTTCTTTAACTCATTAAGGATTTCCATTGATATAGAAGTTAAAGGAACACGGTGGGTCAGTTGGTTTTTAGATTTTACTGATGGGATAGTCCACCATTTACTTTTAAGATCAAATTCGTTCCACTCGGCACTAAGTACCTCGTTTTTGCGTTGGCCAGTAATTAATAGAAATTTCAGAGCCAATCTTATTTCCTGCGACATCTTGGTATCATCCAATTTTTCCCAGAAAACTTTTATTTCATCTTCTGTTAAGTATCTTTCTCTTCTGTTTTCTTTAGAGGGAGAAGGAATTTGTACACAAGGAGAGGCATCAATAATATCCCTACCTACTGCAAAGTTGAACATTTTTCGAGTGACAGCTAATACTCGGTTGGCTGTTATTGTTGCACCTCGTTCTACAATCGTGTCTAAAAGAAGAACAATGTCTCTTCGTCGAATGTCTTTGGCTTTTTTGCGTCCGAATGCGGGAAGAATATCTTTGTTTAGAAGTCGCTCATCTTCTTTCCATGACCGTTCTTTCTTTTTTACCTTTGCCCACTTTTCAATATATTCATCAACTAGGTCACCTACGGTTAATGCATTTCGATCAGCAATTTTTTTCGTTAGCTTTTGGGTAGCAGGATCGATGTCTTGTTCGACTTGGGAAAGGGATTGGCTGGCGATAGACCGTGCTTCGGTGAGAGACACCGTGGGATATTTACCTATTGTTAAGACCCTGTTTCGTCGTTCCTCCGCTTCGCCGAAGCGGTATTCTAAAAAAAAGGATTTACGGCCAGAGGGTTCAATGCGGAGGCCAAAGCCTCTTCCTCCATCCTCGAATAGAATTGTACGTTGATTTGTGGGCTTGAGACCCTTTATCTGGGCATCTGTGAATCGTTTAGCCATAATTGCCTATATGAAACTCTACCGTATAGGCAATATAGGTTTAATACCCTGAAATGTCAAGAATCGACTTGAACAATATAAATCATTTATATATAATACTTTAAGCTAATATTTTTATTGCTTAAGATTTCTTAAAGTTTCAGATTATTACAATATTGTCTGATTCTTAATCAGTAGGTCAGCGGTTCAATTCCGCCCGCTAGCTCCATATAATACAATCGGTTACGAGACTTTCCTCGTAGCCTATTTTTGTTATGTACTCGCTATGTACTCAAGTACGGTAAGGGAATATCCAAGACTATTTAAGCCACTACGCTGGTACCTCCATATTAATAAATAAGCCAAATAATATCTAATCTCAGAATACACCCTTCTCTGATACAATCTGTCTGCCAATCATTTACTTATTTAATAAACAGTTGGGAGGTTTAATCTAATGACTTCGGATAGTGACGATGAAATGAAAAGAGAGCTAGAACGTCTCCGGGCAGAAAATGAAAAATAAAAAAAAGTTTAGTCTTGTTTTAGTTAAACCTTCTCATTACGACGACGATGGTTATGTGATTCAGTGGTTTCGCTCGTCAATGCCAGCAAATTCACTAGCTTGTCTTTACGGTTTAGCAGTTGAATGCGATAAAGAGAAAGTATTAGGGGAAAATGTTGAAATAGAAATTCACGCTTTTGACGAAGCAAATACCCATATCAATACGAAAAAAATTACTTCTATTATAGAGAGTGCAGATGACGGAATGTTGATGCTTGTCGGCGTACAAACAAATCAATTTCCTCGTTCATTAGACATTGCCGAACCATTGCGCGCAAAGGGTATTAAAGTTGTTGTTGGTGGTTTCCATGTATCGGGGGTGATGTCAATGCTCAAGGAACCCGATAATTTTATTCAAAAAGCCTTAGACATTGGTGTTTCAATTTTTTCAGGCGAAGCTGAAGGTCGACTCGGACAAGTTTTAATTGATGCGGCTAGCGACAAACTTGACCCAATTTATAACTTTTTAGACGATTTACCAGATATTGATAATGTTGCAATGCCTTTACTCCCTACAGAAAGAATTCGTCTAACGGCAGGCTCAACGACGAGTTTTGACGCTGGACGTGGTTGCCCTTTTACTTGCTCATTCTGCACTATTATAAATGTTCAAGGACACAAATCGCGAGACCGCTCAATCGAAAGCATCGAAAATATTATTCGTGAAAATGTAAAACAAGGTTTAAGTTCATTTTTCATCTCAGACGATGACTTTGCGCGAAATAAAAACTGGGAAGGCATTTTAGATAAATTTATTGAATTGCGTGAAGTTCATAAACTAAAAATTAGTTTTACTATTCAAGTAGATACGCTTTGCTATAATTTACCAGGTTTTATCGAAAAATCAGGACGCGCAGGAGTCAAAAGGGCTTTCATCGGTTTAGAAAATATAAATCCGGATTCACTTCTGGGGGCAAGTAAACGGCAAAATAAAATTACTGACTATCGCGCAATGCTTCTCGCTTGGAAAAAAGTAGGAGTTATAACTTGTTGCGGTTATATTTTAGGTTTTCCTAATGACACACAAGAATCAATTTTACGCGATATCGAAATTATAAAAAGAGAACTACCTGTAGATTTGCTTGAATTTTTTTACCTTACGCCCTTTCCTGGTTCAGAGGACCATAAAAAATTACACGCTATTGGAACTGAGATGGACAAAGATTTAAATATGTACGATGCAAATCACCCCGTTACCGCGCACCCAAAAATGTCAAAGGAAAACTGGGAAGACGCTTGTCACAAAGCTTGGGAAAATTATTATACTTATGAGCATGCAGAAATACTTATAAAACGAGCGATTGCAACCGGTACAAGTTCAAGCAAAACAATGGGGTTAATCACTTGGTTTAAGGGATGCATTCATATCGAAAACGTACACCCTCTCGAAGGTGGGTTTTTTCGCCGTAAGTCACGTAAAGAACGGCGTCATACCTTCCCAATTGAACCACCTTTTATTTTTTATCCTAAATATTTTTCTGAAATTATTTGGAAACACTTTTGCTGGGTTTTGCTTGTCATAAGAATGCGCCTAATATGTAAACAAGTACGTAACGACCCAAAAAATAGCGAGTATATGGATTTAGCTCTAGAGCCTTTGATCGAAAATGAAACCGAAACTCTCGAGCTTTTTCAGTCTGAATCAGCCAAGAAATTCGTTACAAAACAAGAACGCTTCAAAAAAATGCAGCATGGAGAAACACTAGCGACCTGAGATATTTATTTCAAAATCAAGCCAAAGTTAATTTACGGATTCATAGACTATTTTATGTAAGAAATAAATACCGAATAATATATAAGGATTTCTTAAAAAAATACTCTGTGTAAAATTTAGTTCTTTATATCTTTTTTGATATATTCTATGACTATAAAATTTGTAGTTTCTTTAAATTATTTATGAGGTCACAATGTCTGGAGTAAAAAAGTTGCTTGGTATAAGTATAGTTATTTTCGTTCTATTTTTTTTAGGTTATGCTGACGCTGACAGTAGTCAGTTTACTAAAATTGATGTAAAAATAGGTATTGGTAAAGAAGCTGTTTCGGGAAAAGAGGTGA
Organism: Nitrospina sp.; assembly: GCA_018697205.1. Lineage (GTDB taxonomy): Bacteria > Nitrospinota > Nitrospinia > Nitrospinales > VA-1 > Nitromaritima. The sequence continues at coordinate 4,332 of JABHTG010000072.1, forward strand.
GTGTTCATTATACGGGATGGCTTTTCGATAAATCTTCCATCGATAATAAAGGAATAAAGTTTGACAGTTCCCGTGATCGCCCGGGAAATTTTACTTTTCCATTAGGGGCTGGGCGCGTTATCAAAGGCTGGGACCAAGGCGTGCTGGGCATGAAAGTAGGTGGACAAAGGACTTTAATCATTCCTTCATCTATGGGTTATGGTACGCGCGGTGCCGGAAATATTATTCCACCAAATGCTACTTTGATTTTTGATATCGAATTATTGGGAGTTCAATAGATAACAGAAGGTTAGGTTGTAAGTAAAGCGTGTTAAAGAATTAGATTTTTTTGCAAAATTTGTTACTAAATTTAATTTTATTCTACAAATTCTGTGCGAGTTTGAGGGCCCTTTCTTTAATTTTTGCATTGGATCCAAACCAAGCTAGGCGTAAACGCGAATCTTGATTACTTCCAAAAACGTGATCAACGATGTAGGTTACAGCATTAAGCAAATCCCAAGCAGTAACACAATTAGTTTCCAGGTTTTGACCTGGAGCCTTTGTTATTGCGTCTATTCCTAATTTTGTCTTTATATTTGCTAATTCATTTATTTCTTTATTTTCAATTGAAGGTAAATTTTTTAAAATTTCCGGTTGAAAAACATCAAACATATAGCGGTTGGCAATCGGATTATTTACTTTTTTGTTTATCAGGCATTCTGCATTTTTGGCAAAACCTATAATTGCCTCTCGCCCATGAGTAATTGTTTCTTTGGTTTTTCTAATTATGTTCTCGTCAAACTTGTGAAACTCCAAGGAAATAAAAGGAAACTGCTTAGTAAAGGGCCTTCGGCATATATTTTTAAAAAAAGTCCTCGCCTTAGATGGTATTTGAAGTGTATTTCCACAAGCCGGCCGAAATGCCATAAAGTAGACTTCAATATTATCTCTGTTTTTATTTCGGGAATACAGTAATAGGTAAGCTTTTACGCTATCAGCATTCATTAAGGTAAAATCTTCCTTTAAGGTAGCCAATGCCCAGACAATTCTCCCATTATCCAAAGTTCCAATGGTCTCTAGAGGCACACCACCGTACTCAGTAAATGATTTGAAGAACTGAAACATCTCTTGATTTGCATAGGATTTAGGCCTACCCGGTCGAACGCCCCCCGTTGGATTCCAGGAGGTCTCCAAATCTAGTTTGACTTTGTATACCATTTCACGAGGAGAAATATTTGGGTTAATATCAACGCTAAGTCCATACCAAGGTTTCTCGTTAATCCATTCCATTATTTTGCCTATATAATTTCTGTAAAAATGTACTAGGGTTTTATTTATAAAAGTTGCTAAAAAAAATCTGATTTTGATAGAAGCCTATTAGCTTATTTCCAAAAGAAGTAATGTTATTCATTGAGTAAAGCCTTTAATCCAGAACGATAGTCTGGATATTGAAGATTTATCCCCAATTCTTTTTTAATTTTTTTATTAGATACTCGCTTGTTAGCTTGGTAGAAACTACGGGCCATCTCTGAAAGAACAGCTGATTCATATGAAATAGGCTGTAGAGGTTTAATGTTCAAGAGACTGCATGCATACTCAATAGCTGCAGAAGGTGGTGAAGGATAATCATCACTTACATTATAGATCGCTCCAGGCCGTATGCTTTGCATGGAAGCTTCAAAAGTTTGCACAAGGTCTTCAACATGTATACGAGAAAACATAAGGCCAGGTTTATTAATATTCTTAGCACGTCCCTGTTGAATAGAAACTAAAAGGTTGCGTTCCGGTCCATATATCCCTACGCAGCGAAAAATTACAACTGGTAAATTATAGTCCTTTTGGAGTTTAAGCCAGTCAGACTCAACTTCGACACGCCTTTGACCACGGAAAGTAATTGGCTTTAGAGGGGAAGTCTCATCAACCCATTCTCCGTTTGAATCTCCATAAACTCCAGTTGAAGAAATATAACCAACCCATTTCAAGTGTTTAGATTTCAAAAAAATAGAACCAAAATGTTGAAGAACTACATCTCCTGATTCTTGCGGTGGAATAGATATTAAAATATGGGTAGCTTTATGTATCGCATCAAGAATTTTAGATGAAACTCTGTTGCCATCATATAAATAAACTGAAACGCCTATTTCCTTTATTGACGTGATAGCGTTAGAATCACGATATGAACCGGAAACAAGCCAATTTTTAGGTATTAATCTTTTAGCTAAAAACTGGGCAGAATAACCTAAGCCAAAACAAAAAAGATTGCCTTGATTGTTAGATTTCAACATTATTTTCTTAAAAAGTTTAAATAAATTATGGTTAATCTATTTAACAAAATAAAAATTAAAACAAATTAAGCTTTCTACAAAAATACTATTACAATGCCAACAAGATTAGAAAAATATAGGCCCTAAAATTTCATCAAACTTATTATATTATTTGGATAAAATATAATTTTTATTATTTCATGTCAAAACTTGTGATGATATAAAAAAATTTATTAACTAACTAGAGTAGGCTAGTAATAGTCTTAATTATCATATGAATGGGAAAAATAATTTTAATCAACGAAGAAGAAATTTTTTAAAAGGATTCTTAACATTAGGGGCATTAATTACTACTGATTGGCTAGCGCCTTCTTTTGTTTATTCAAGCTGTGAGCTCACCCCTCGAGAATCATCGGGGCCTTTTTACCCATTAAATTATCCGGATGATAAAGACAATGATTTAACCTATTTGAAAGATAAGTCTAAAAAAGCTAAGGGAGAAATTATATATATAAATGGAATTGTGCAGGGTGAAAACTGTGAGCCGGTTTCAAAGGCTATCATTGAAATTTGGCAGGCATGTTCTACAGGTCGATACAATCATCCGGAAGATAGAAATCGGGCTAAACTAGATCCTAATTTTCAGTATTGGGGGAAGGCTATTACTAACGAAAATGGAGAATACAGCTTTAAAACTATCAAGCCCGGTTCTTACCCTGCAAGTTGGTTTTGGACTCGTCCTCCTCATATACATTTTACAGTTAGATCATCAAATCATAGCCAACTAACGACACAAATGTATTTTTCAGATGAGTCCTTAAATCTTAAAGACAGACTTCTTCAAAATCACTCAAAAAAAGAACAACAAAAATGTGTTGTAACCTTTTATCAGAAGAAACAAAAAAAAATAGGTCAGTTTAATTTAACTCTACAAAATTTATAATATTCATTATTTAGCGTGCGAGCGTTTTCGACTTAATTAAAGTTTAAGAAATCACATCGATAAAACCTAACAAATGAAGTCATTAATAAAAAAATCAAGGTTTAAAAATTTTTACCGGCATTTATTAGTCGTATTTTTTCCCTCATATTTTTTTTTCCTCTATATAGCTTGCTTTGGCATTCATATGAGCAGTAGATGCTATATTTGTGGCGAGGATGAAATACCATTTTACATACACAACATTGCTTATCATAAAAGTTCACTTTAGCCCCCGTAGCTGCTTTGGGTTCTTTCATTTTTTTGAGATATGATATGGCTCGCTTAGTTGGCTTTTGATTAAGAAAATTATTAGTAACCTTTGAGAAGTCTTCATTTTTTTTTAAAATTTTTTTAAGATTTCCATTTTTATCATAAACTTTACAGTCGTAAGTCATTGTTCACCCTAAAATCAATTATTTATTTAATAAACTTCTTCTTAGCAGCTTTTTTTATAAATAAGTAATCACAGTCAATTAATTTATACTGTTCTTCAGTCTAGTTTTATAGTTTTTACAATATTTTATTTTAAATATTCTTTGAATTAAGAATAAATAACATCTGAATAGCTGAATACGGCACACGACCAACCAAACAAAAATACTAATAAATAGGTCCCAAACGACTTTAATGATATTTTCATAAAAATTACCTCGCAATTATTTTTTAAAAATTTATATTTTTTCTAAATGTCTAGCTCTTCTTAAGCCCGCACTTTTTTGTCTGGAAATACATTAAACTTATTCTTTATTTGATTTTTAGATTTTTTTTCTTTTTCAGCTTTTTTTATATTATCTGGGAACATATCCCAATGTCTTTTGCTTAACATTTCACTTGTGAATAATTTTTTAAATTTACCTTTAGCATCTAATACTTCAACTTTATAGAACATAAAACTCTCCAAATATTAGTAATAATTTTTAGATGACTATCGAAGGATAGTTTTTTTAATTATTTATCATTCCATACTTCTATTAATACGACCTTTCTATTAACGTCGGGTTAATTAATTGTTAACTGCGTATTAATGTTGTGTTAACTTTTTTTAATTTTTAGAGAGTTAATATTTTGGGCAATTATATTTGTGGAATTTTTTTTAAGGAGAGGGTTTTAATTACTTTAATAAATGGGCTATAGGAAAACATTGGGATATGTAAATATTTTACTTATTCTAGATTTAACTAAAATATTTTTATAACAAACTGATTAAAGAGGAATACATGAATCGAATTATTTTTATTATTTTAATGTTTGTCAATCCATTAGACTTGCACGCTGAGGAAATTGGATCAGTAGATACTGTCTTTAAATTTCTTGGTTCAAATCATAAAATTATTGTAGAAGCATTTGATGATCCAAAAGTACCGGGAGTTACATGTCACTTGAGTAGAGCTAAGACAGGAGGAATTAGCGGGAGTCTTGGAATAGCCGAGGATAAAGCTGAAGCATCGATTGCTTGTAGACAAATAGGGGCTATTAAACTCCCTCTTGAAGTTGTAAACGGGGAGTCAGTTTTTAGTAAAAAAACATCGCTTTTATTTAAAACTCTTCAAGTGATTCGGTTTTATGATCCCACAAGGAATGTATTAATTTATTTGGTTTATAGTGATAAAATTGTAGATGGTTCTCCTAAAAATTCAATTTCAACGGTTCCTATTCTTAAATGGTCTCCATAATTACTCGGGGTTATCGAGATTTTAGAAGAATTAAACCAGTCCATAGATTATGTTTCTTAATTAATGTATGGACCAAATTAAGGCTCTGCCCTTCTCTGCCAAAGGTTTTTTCGGTCCACAGATAAATACTTTTTTTAAACCATAATAAAGTTACATGCCTTCTTTATTACATTCTTCATTAGCAGGTTAGCGGTTTCATTTTGTCTGCTAGCTACGTATGATTAATCCCCTTGACTAGAGAACGTTCGTTCTCTAATATGAAGGGAAGACTATACCCTAATATACTATGACCATCAAGGACTCTGACTATCTATCGAGACTTCAGAACTATTATGCGACGCACCATAGTTTTCCTTCGTATGCGCGCTTATGTAATATTTTGGGACTTGCGGCAAAGTCAGCTGTTAATAAGGTGTTGTTTCGACTTGCCAAGCAGAGGTATTTGATACGAACTCCCGATGAAGTATGGATTCCAACTGAACGTTTCTTCGAGAGAAATATTTCTCATACACCGGTTGTAGCAGGCCTTCCAACAACCGTATCTGATGTAACCACTGACCCGTTCATGATTGACCAGTTTCTTATTAGCAAGCCATCAAAGACAATCTTAGTTCCTGTTCAGGGAGACTCTATGATAAATGTTGGCATAAATGATGGAGACGTTGTTGTGGTTGAGATTAGGTCTACAGCAAAGACAGGGGATATTGTTGTTGCCAACATAGACGATGAATTTACAGTCAAAACCCTTGGGAAAAAACGAGGGAAGCCAGTTTTATTACCAGCGAATGATTTGTATCCGGTCATCCGACCTAAGGGAAGTCTTGAAATTCTAGGGGTGGTTATCGGCCTGATTCGGAAATATGAAAAATAAGACGAGTATTCTTATTCCAATAGAGGTCACACCTGAGTCACCTACTGGTGAGTGGCCTGTCTTTGCTTCTACTATTGCGGCTGGTTTCCCATCTCCGGCAGATGACTATATAGAGAGCTATATTGATCTTAATGAATATCTTATTCAGCATAAGGAGGCAACATTCTTTTTAAGAGTCCGAGGAGATTCTATGAGGGAACTTGGTATTTTAAATAATGATCTACTGGTTGTAGATCGTTCTTTACCGGTGAATGACGGCAGCATTGTGATAGCGACCATTGATGGTGAGTTTACAGTCAAGCAGCTTTTTAATAATCAGAAGGGTTGTGTCTTAAAAGCTGCAAATCCTGAGTATAAAGATATCGTTGTAAACTCTGAGGATGATTTGGAAGTTTGGGGGATTGTCCGTTGGGCGATTCATAAATTATGACCATAAAGAATCAAAGTGTTGCGCTGATTGATTGTAATAACTTCTATGTATCTTGTGAACGTGTGTTTAATCCTGCTTTAAAAAGAAAGCCTATCATAGTTCTTTCTAATAACGATGGATGCGTTATCGCAAGATCACAGGAAGTAAAGAATTTAGGAATCAAGATGGGTGTTCCATGGTTCAAAGTGCAAGGTTTTGCAAAAAATCATAAGATAATTACATATTCCAGTAACTACACGCTCTACGCTGATATGTCTAATCGAGTGATGAAAATAATTTCTGAATTTGGTTCTCATCAGGAAATTTATTCGATCGATGAGTGCTTTCTAAATCTAACAGAGCTTAAACATATTGATCTCAACGACTATGGTCAGCGTATTCGAGCTAGGATAAATAGACTACTAGGGTTACCGGTATGCGTTGGATTTGGTGCCTCAAAGACCCTAGCAAAAATTGCCAATCATCTAGCTAAAAAGCATCTTATTTATAATGGTGTCTGCGATCTTAGTATAAAAGAACATGATGTTTTGGATGCTTTATTTTTTAAAATTCAGGTTAAAGAGGTATGGGGTGTTGGTAAGCGTATAGAAAAGAAGCTAGTTGAGCTTGGTATTAATACAGTTCTCGATCTTAAACGATCGTCTCCTAGAGTACTTCGTAAAAAATTTTCTATCACAATGGAACGAACAGTTAGAGAATTAAATGGAGAGTCGTGTATTCCTTTAGAAGAGGTTACTCGCCCTAAGAAACAATTGATCTGCTCGCGTGGATTTGGTATTCCAGTATTTTCACTGGATGAACTTAGCGAGGCGATCACCACATATACTACAAGAGTTGCTGAGAAACTACGATATCAAAAGTCGGTAGCAACTATGGTTTATGTCTTTATTCAAACTAATCCATTTAAAAATAAAGACCAACAATATAACTCAGGGCGCCTTATTTCCTTGATGAAACCTACGAATGACACTCGTGAACTTATCAGCGCAGCGCTTAGGGGATTGAAGAGTATTTATAAACCTGGTCTTGCATACAAAAAAGCGGGAGTTTTACTTGATAATTTATTATCCTCTAATCAATATCAGAAGTGCTTATTTGACGATATAGCGTCTCAGAAAAACTCAGAATCTCTTATGCAAGCCATAGATAGAATCAACAGTAAGATGGGTTCTGGGACTATTAAATTTACTGGAGAAGGTTTGCAAAAACGTTGGAGTGCAAAATCGGAGAAAAAGACCCAGTGTTACACAACTAGTATTGATGAAATACCGGTGGCACATTGTGGCCCAAATTAAACATATCAGCTATGTGTCAACTTGACGGAATTTTTTTTGGGTGTTGGTTTATAGGTGGTAGGGGAGTTTTTTCATAGACCAAATAACCCGAATTACTCATACCAAGATTTTTATAAGTCTTAATGCCGATTAGATTATTTTTCATGACATATAATCGAAGTGATTTCACGGAATAATTTTTTTCGGAAATAATTTCAATATGCTTAAAAATACAATGAAAAACCCCTCGTTTCCGATAATCTGGATGGACATAGACACTTTGTATCCACCACATTTCCGCATTGCGCCAGTCGCTCCATTCGGATGTAATCATAGTCTGCCCAACTACATTACCTTCTAGCTCAGCAACAAAGTAATGGCAATTTTTTTGTTTTAGAGCACTTTGAATGCCCAACCGAAGAACATCGGTATTTAGGGTGAGATTTTCAGTTTCTTTAGCTAATGCTTGATTGTATTTAATTAAGATTGATAAGTCAGACTCACAAGCTTCGCGAATAATAATATTTTCTGGCACATCACCCTCAACTTAGAGCGGAGCTCTAGGAACGATTACTGGTTTATCGCCTAATCCCATGAAAAGCATCACGAAGAGCGCAAGCAATAGGCAAGAAAATAAGACTAGCATCATCTTTAACTTATTACTCATACTTGTTCGTAGTTTAAGTTTGTATTAGTTATCAATATTATTATTGTTTTAAAAAAAAATCAAATTAATAAATTATCTTGACATAGCATTCTCTTCTTCTAAATATTTCTCTATAGTTTTATGAAGTAGCAATGCCTATTTAAGAAATATTACGCGTGGCTAATTTTTCTGAAAGGTCATTTAATAAAGATGCCAATTGTTGGGCTCTTAAACCATGATCCCAAGATTTTTCGAGGTAGTAAAAAGCTGCATTATCATTATTAAAAAAGGTAAACTCTAGCATTCCCAGCTGATAATAAATTAAAGCTGGATTAATTCTACGCTCGAATAGTAAGTATTGGTGCAGTTTAAGCCGGTAATTATATAATTTTTCTCTCGTCCATTTGGTCGCTTCTACAGGTAAGAATGGATTCTTTAAAAAGCTCTTGAGTGAAGAGACTTCTCTAGTTAACAAATCTTTAACTTTTAAATTTAATTTCTTAAGATCGGTGGGTAATAAATTAAGCTTTAAAGCACCTTGAAGGTTTTGGATAGAATTCTCCAAAGACGAGGAGAGAGGTAACTTGGAAAGGCTACTTGCCTGGAGTAAATGATAAAGCCCCCATAAAGGATAAGACCGTTCGATGATATAAACTTCTCCTAAAAGTAAATTTAGATCAAATGAGTTTGGTTCAAGGTTTAGGGCGATTAAAGATTCTAATAGGGCTTTTTCTGGTTCCCCTTTTTGAATGAGGTTACGGGCATAGCGTGCATGAAGGGATGAAGAGCTAAAGTCGAAAGATATTGCTGTTTGTAAAGCAATTGATTCGCGAACCGTGTCCTTATTATGCTGAAAAAAGTCAGATTTTCTAAAATAGAAATGTGACAAAGCCATACTGATCACTTTTGTATTACGTGAATCAGCAGGTAGAGATTGGGATAAATCCCATGACCTTTTTAGATAATTGTAAGCTTTGTTGTCATCATCAGGTTTATCATTATTTAAGTAAGCAGAGCTAAGATTAATATAATCAAGGATACGAATTTTCCCTTCAGGAAGCGGAACTGTTTTTACAAAAAAACCTAGAGCGAATACCAATATTAGAACCAATGAAAACACACGCAGTTCCCTAATCTGAAAGCGTTGGTAAATCACCTGAAGGATGAATGCTGAAAATATGCATAGGAAAGGTACCATTGACAATCTATAGCGCGAAAATATAAAGAAAGGAAGGTATGCAATTAGGTTGCCTAAAAAAAAAGCATGTAGGAGAGTCAACCGTTTCCAAGCTATCCAAGACCAAAAAAAACCACTGACCCCAAGAGAAGCAATTACTCCAAATGGAATTGAACCCCAGGATAAAACAGGTGATAGTTCGGATGAAAGATAATAATTATGTGTTGTCGGGACTTCATAATTATTGAAGTAGTAGTACACTTTTTTTAAGTATACTTTAGTAACTTCGAGAGGACGTTCAGCAATATCATTTAAAATTAACTGGAGGGCGGGAATGCTTCCTAGCCGTTCACTTGTAAGTAGTTTTCGATACTCATTATCGTGTACAACACTTCGAACTGGATAATCTGGAGAGTTAGCTAAGTAAAGGTTCTCCCCTCCCGTTTGATCATACAGACCCCAATGCCCATGAATTTGTTTTACCCAAATAAGAAGAGGTAGCGATGCTAGAAAAAAAATAACTAGAAATCCTGCTAACCACTTTTTCCCGGTATTGTTAAGCGAAAAAACTTTCCTCCAAAGATATACTAGTGCAAATGGAACAAAGAAAATTAAATTGGTACGGGCTTGAGTAAGAAAAGAAAGAGATAAGGCACTTCCTACTAGTAGTCCGATAGAGGGTCGTTCGCCAAAACGCAGGAGCAGTAGGTAAGTTAAGAGAACAAGGAAGGTGATCAAAGATGCGCGATACAGTGTACATTCGTAAAACCAATTACCTCCATAAAATGTGAATATAATGCCGGCCGTGAATGCAGAGCCTTGACTCATATAATGTTTAGCTATCGTATAAAGTAGAACTGTTGAAATAACCCCAAGAATAAGCTGCGTGATCCAAGCCGATACTAATTCTACGCCGAAGAAAAAATAAACAAGTCCCAAGAAATACTGGTAGAAGGGTGACTGTTGGTTGGGCCCATCGAATCCATTTGCAAAAGGATCTCCTTCAATCAAGGCTTTGGCACCTTCATGGTAAAGGGTTTGATCCCAGAGTTCCGGAAGGTGATTAGAGAATGGGTTTGCTTGAAACTGATAAAAATAAACTATTCGTACCAAGCATGCCAATATTATAAGTAAAATCGGGAAATATTTTGGTGGAATATTCATAATGATAGTGGTGCCTAAATGATGAACGGAGAGCGATAAAGCTAAATCAATTTTCTTAGTATATGACCAACGTAAATACTCTAACAACAATAAAATATATTAATCAATAATTATACTAATTATTAAAAAATATAAATAATATGACTTTTTCTAATTCCTATTACATATCAAACCAGGTTTGACTTGACCGTTAAAGGTTTATTTAAAATTTGGAATTTAGTTTTATTTATTAATAAAAATTAGAGAATTTTATCTTATTTTTTATAGTTATTGTCTTAGTAATTTTTAAGCGTGTGCTTATATCTATAAAAAACAATAGCTAGTTTAAAATTGTTAGGAGTTTATTTTAGATTCTTTTGTCTTATGGTAATATTAGATAATAATAGATTAAACCTGTACCACATATTACTAGAATCCAGAGGTGTGATATGAATTTAAAAATAACTGGTAAGGGTCTTAAAATAACAGAGGGTATTCAAAGTCATTTAGACGATAAAATAAATAAACTTTTTGATGATTTGGATGAAAGTACCTCTATTTATATTCTTCTGTGCGTAGAAAAGTCTCGCCATAAAGCTGAGATTACAGTTAAAACCAAAGGTCACACCGCACATGCGACTAATGAGACAGACGATCTTTATGTGTCAATGGATGGTGTTTTAAAGAAAATTGAAACACACCTTAAGAAAATCAAAGAGCGCGCCCAAGACCTTAAAATTAAAAGTAGGTCAAAAGCAAAAAGTATGATGGATGTCTAAAGAGCCACTCATATTCAAGTAAAAACGCAAAACCTGATTAAAGCTTATTACGACTCTTTTTAATTCCTACTTCATAGACTTTCCTCCGGATTTTTATGCATAGTGCGAGACAGGGTGGGCCACTCCAGGTTAGAGAAAATAAGATCTTCTATAAATTTCAAAAAATATTTATTAAGTGTTAACCACTGAAAAAGAAAAATACTTTTGGAAAACACCTAGCACTTTGTCATTTTTTTTTGCTTTGCTTTGTTTCCCAGGTCTTATTACACCGATTCACGGAGATGAGGCAGTAACCTACCTAGAGCACATTAACTCAACGCTATTCCAATTATTATTCGAATACTCTCATCCTAATCAGCATTCTCTTTTTATTATTTTATCTAATGGGTTAATGAAAATTTTTGGAGAGCAAGAAATTGTATTTCGGTTTCCGGTTTTGTTATCCTCCATTCTTTCTATTTTTTTTATTTACTACTTAGGTCAGATTTTCTGGAATAGAATGGTTGGGACTATTGCTTCTGCGCTATTAGTTGGCTCCTACCATCACCTTTACTGGGCACAGCATGCAAGAGGTTATGCCTTTACTGAGTTATTTGCTATCACGTTAATACTTGGCATAACTCTGATTATAAATAAAAAACCAAACAAAGGAGCATGGGTTCTAATTTTATCGGGTCTTGCTCTTTGCCTTACGCTACCAAGCAATGCCTACTTTTTACCTGGCTGCGCTATTGCGACGTTTGTTGTACTGTGGAGATTAGAAAAAACTGAAGGTCCGGTTTTCTGGTTTGCTATAGGAAAAAAAATCTTCCCATTTTTATTTTTAATGGTACTCACTTTAAGTTATTTTTTTATAATTTATGATGATCTGCTTCGTGCAATTGAAAGCTATAAATCTTTTCTCAATCAAGCCCAGAGTATCCATTCAACTGATGCAACTCTGCCACAGTTTTATGGAGTCATGTTGGATCTTGTAAGGCCGTGGGGGCCATGGTTCTATATTCCAGTTCTTTATGGTGTGTGGACCCTCAAAAGAACCCAACGTAATTTTTTTTTAATCTTACTTGGAACTCCTGCTTTAGTAGTAGTTCTTAGCGAAATTATGGGACCCCCAAGGTCTTATGTATATATGGTTCCCTTTTTAATTCTACTGGCTGCACTAGGAATTGAAAGAGGAATCTTTTTTTTGTCATGTTCTAGAGCATCTCATTTTAGAAAAATTTTAATTGCAACTCTATGTATCATGTTCCTAATTCCATCCGTTCTAAATTACAATCGAATCTACCAGGCAACGACTAAAGTAAAATATGCCACCATGAGCGAATCTCGAAAAGTACTTAGCTATTTGCAAAATAAAATTACAAAACATGAAATGTTGGTTATCCCGGTTGATGATATGTCATTGCGTCGAAATTTAGAACCGCTTGTTGCCAAACAAATGCTCCGTGTCTTTAAAAATGGACAGTTGGATAAGATAACCTTAATTAGTCACCAAGGTTCAAAAGGGTCGTATCTCTATCCACGTGATACTATTTCCCCTTCTAGCTTACCTGACTCCTTTATTCGATTGATAGCAGACTTTGGTAAAGTGAGGGTACATAGAATGAACGTTCAAGTTATGCCCTTACTTCCTTTGGAGGCCGATATGGATTTTTCCAAACGATGGGGTAAGTTTAGAAACCCAAAAATTTCTAAGGATGAAACCCGTGACCATAAATTTTTAGGGCAACGATCTTTGAAGATAAATAAAAATATACAAGAAGATGTGATAGTGGGCTCTTCATTTAAAAATCATATTTCATCCAAAGATAGAAGCTTTCTACTTTATGGTTATGCCGGAAAGTATAGGCAAAAATCTAAAGCGGGGTTAATGGTTAAATCGAAACAACCAGCTTTTTCTATCAATCAAATGTTTGGTATCTATGAAGAATCTAGAGATGGTCTTATTTGGAAATGGATCCACCCATTCATCTTCTTATTACCCCAAGTCGTCAATGAGAAATATTTTAAATGGCAAATTATTTTTATGATGTTTCCTTTAAACGCTGGGCTGAATGAAATTCAAGAATCTATTTTTTTAAGAGAGGATGTTAGTCACTTTGATGGTTTTCAATCCTACCTATTAACTCCATTACCAGAGAAAGAGTAGTCTGTCGTTTTCTAAATTAATTGTTAGCCTTAAAATAATTAATATTTATGACTCTATCACCTACCTTGGTTAAGGTTTTGGTTCTATTTCCTCTTAATATCATGGGAGTAATCCCTTTTTTAATTCTATGGTTTTCTAAAAAATTTGAAACTTACGAATTTAGAATAATGCCAACAGTTTTAGGGGGACTTTTAATTATATTAGGTCTATATGTTATTTGGGTAACAGTTGCTTTATTCACAGATTATGGAAAAGGAACACCGGCACCTTATGCGCCGCCAAAGGTTTTAGTGGTAATTGGAATATATAAATATGTTCGTAATCCGATGATGATAGGAGTTTGGTGTGTTTTATTTGGAGAGGCTATTTTTTTTATGTCAACAGGAGTATTGATATGGCTTTTGAGTTTTTTAATCGGAAGTATTTCCCTTGTTACAGTATGGGAGGAAAGAGATTTAGAAAGCAGGTTTGGGGAACCTTACTGTGAATATAAAAGAAATACTCCTCGCTGGATACCACGAATGAAACTCTGAGTTAATATCTAAAAGTGATTACTCGTTTAATAATAGGTTCTGAAGTTCAATATTTATTAAGATAAGCTTGAGCAGAATCAGCCAACATATCTGTTTGTTTGTATGCTTGCATTTCTGGTGGTAGGTCTGAAAGAGCTTTAGATAACTTGGTTGCTATTCCATCAAAACTGACAATATGCTTTAACTGACGTAGATGAATACGTATTGTAAATAATATAGAGCCTGTTTCTTTTAGCTTTCTTAGAGTTTGGCGTTCAACCCTGAGCCATAACCGCTCTCCAGCGTTGCTAGATGTAATGGGCTTTTGATTTATTTTATTCGGTTGCCCTGACACGATATCATGACGTAAATACGAATTGTCGTATAAGGACCAATTGCGTCTAGAATATATTTCATCACAAGGCATTCGGTTAAAAAAATTATTCACAGTGGCCTGAACCTGATCTTTATAAAAAGGTACAGGAGCATGAATAATATCCATATTAAGACCAAATTTTTCTTTTAAATTCCAGCGCGATGGAAATGCGACACTTCCAGCTGCTAAACACCAGCCTTTAGATGTAGTTTTTTTAATGTCAGGTGGTTTCATTATTATTAGATCTTCTTGAACTAGCCTGGCTGCCAAGTCTAGCGGATGTATCCCATTTTTTTTTAGATTAGTAGACCATAATTCTTCCCTAAAATTAGTATGAGGTTTAAGCCTTAACGTATTACGGTTTAGAGAATACAAATCGGGCCGAATAGTAGGTAAGTGTTTAAGCATTAAATTTAGGACTTCTGTTGAGGCTGATAAAGATGAAGAGTCAGCTATAAAGACATCACCGTGGTGATCAGTAAGGAGTTTTCTTTTTTCATTCATTTGAAATGCCCGTTCCTTAAGATCAAAGATTTCAAACCACTCTGAAATAGGAATTTTGAGCAACCCCATCGATAAATGAAATGGGGGTTCTTCGAATGGGAAATGAGGAGGACTATGTGATTTTTGTTTTATATCGCTTTTGTGTTCAGGTGACATTGTATGACAGTGAAAAATGGAATCTATTCCTTTAGTTAAAAGTTGTCTTTATTTGGGCTTGAGGGCTGTTTTTTTGATCTTGCTGCAAAGAACATCCATATCGATAAAAGCGCTAAAATAACGCCAGAAGATAACGAAGTAATAAACGAAAGGGCATTCCCATCGACTAATATTTCAACTGGGGATAGCCATCTAATGAGATGTGATATTGCGAGTAATCCAAACACAAATCCAGATGTTATGAGGGCAGTCTTTTGCATGGGTATTTTAAAATTCTATTTCTGAGGCTCATTAGGTGTGGTAATCCAACATATAATTGAGATACCTAAGATTCCCAAATATAAGGGGTTAAAATCGTTTTGAATTGTAAGAAAAAGAATGATAATAATAATTACAAAAATAATTTTTTTAAGAAAAGGTTGTTTGATAGATATTCCTTTTATTATATTTTAAATAGTGACTGATATCCTACTAACCCTAGGGCTAAAAGCATACATACCCAGAAAATTAATTGCGAAACTTTTTTCATTTTATTAACTACTTATCGTTTTAAGATACTTTGTGAAAAGTAACCCGGAGGGATTACTATATCAAATTTAATTACATCAAATTTGTAGGTTGTTTTAGTATTTTTTTTCAAAAGATCTTTAAAGATCATTGTTCGAGGAAATTTACGGCCACTAATTGTTTCATAATCTTTAAATAGTATTCTTTTCAGTAATTTGCCACTTTTAGCAAAACGTTCTTCTTTTAATACCGTTTTATCTTCTGGGTTTACCCAGACCTTCCGAGTCTGATAGGTTGTTTTTTTACCTCTAGCTGTTAAATTTAATAAAGCACATTTAACAGTTCCTAAATTGGTAAAACTATCAAAAGTTGCAGAATATGATTTACTCAACTTATGGTCTTCCATCATGTCTTCGTAGGAAAGGTCACTCCCCATCATTGATTGTCTAAGTAGATGTCCTGCTATAAGAATTTTACGATCAGTACGAGGTGTATACATCCAAAGTTTTTCTTTAATTTTGAGCATTTTCGTTCCCCTTTCGCGGGCAGGAGATTTATAGTGACTATAAGAGCGAGTGACCCCTTCCATCCACGAATCTTGAGTAAGAGTTCGTATTTTACGCCCGTTATCAATTATGAGGCGACCACTAATAAATTTCGTATTGGACCAAAGGTTATCGTCAACCTGCTCGAGTAGTTTTTGAGCGTCAATGGCTTCTACTGATTTTAGTAAAGAGCTTGATATAAGACTAAAGAGGAAGAAACTTATCAGGAATATTTTATAAATTTTAAACATTGTTTAACCTGCTTCTAGTTCACGAAATAAATTAGCTTCTGAACGTTTGAAAATAGTCAAACTAGCTACCAGAGTTCCAGCAACACTGGAAAAAATTCCGGGAACAATACCTTGTATAAACCCATCTAAAGTAAGCCTAGCTCTTACTACATCATTAATCATCAGCCCAGATTTAGCAAATGTATCACCCATATTTAAACCGAATTCCTGAAGATACCAAGCAAATGTTCCGCCAAAAAAACAACCAACCATTGACCCAAGAATTCCAATAAATAGACCTTCAATTCCAAGGGTCAATACCAACTTCCAATGAGATTCCCCAAACGCTAGTCTTAGGCCCATCTCTCCATACCGATGAATTCCACTAAGGACACCTGCGTTCCAAAGGACAAGGACCATTAAAAAAGTAAAAATGCCAACCACGGAACTCTTTATTATTGTAAATGTTTTCACCATTGATTCCATATTTTGTTGATCTAATATGCTAAGGGCAATTGGTTGATCATCTTTTGCCCAATCTTTAGGAGGATTTTTCTTCCAGGTATCTAAGTTGAAATTAATAATTTTTTTTGCTTTCACATAATGATTAAAACTTAAACTAGATGGGAGAAACCCCAGCCAGTCAGTAACCATATTTTCCATATAGAATGTATTTTGAGCATCGGCTATATCAATCAGGACCATTTTTTTATCCATGGCAGTAACCCCAAACCTTATAAATCCCACAACTTGATAATTATCGGCAACAAGTCCTCCATCAAAAGATTGCCCAATCACAGTAACAGATTGGCCCAAAGCCACATCTAAATCCTTAGCCAACGAATTTCCCATCAGCATTTCATTTAAATTCTTAGGTAATCGACCTTTTATGAGGGACTTTTTCAACTGAAGGCGCTGAATTTCTAAAGAATTTGAAGATTTTAAATCTAGTGCCATGCCCACTACCGGTGTTTGCGATTTAGTGCTTCCATTAATGTTTGGTACATCTATAAGCGCACCCCAGCGAATTCTAGGTGCCCATTTAATATTAGTCATTGAATTTTTTTTAAGCCACACGCTAGTTTCTTTCTGTGCAGCTAAAGCTCGATCAAGTGGATGAAGATGTTCTTCATCGTAAAATGGTTTATTAACTAATCTCAAATGACCGGCATTAAGCTTTGCGGTCATATCTATCATTCCCATAAAAACGCCTTCCATAAATCCAACTAATGCAACAACGAGTGCCACGCCAATAGTTACAACAGAAAATGGAAAAAGGAATCGAGACTTATCACGAAGGATGCCACGAACTAAAAAAGCTATCATTTAATTGCTCTCCCACGGAGTGCCATAGTTGGGTCCAGTCTAGTGATTTTTTTTACAGGAAACCAAGAAGAGGCCACAATTAAAAAAAAGACAATAACCAGAGAGTAGATAATTTCCATTGGTTGATAATCGGGATAGATAGTTTCTCTTATAGGAAGAGTGGATTCGCTAAGATGAGATACGTCAAAACCTATACCTTGAAACCAAATAAAGAAAGGCAACCCTATAAGAAGAGAAACCACAAGGGCCCATATAGCTGCTAGCGCACCTTCTAGGGTAAATATTCGTACTATTCTATTTGAGTCCATTCCTAGAGCCATGAGGGTTCCTATTTCTTTTTGCCTTTTAAAAATATTCAACATTTGATTATTGAATACACTGATACAAACTAAAGTCATAAGTATCGCCCATAATATTTTAGAATTTATTCTGTCTTGACGCCATAGAGCAAGAAGATCAGCCATTAAAAATTCAATTGATTGAAATTCAAAACCGGAAACCGGACCAATATAGTTCTGGACGGCTATCCAACTCACTTGGTCTTTTCTATCAGTCATAAACCTTAGGTGATCTAGGCGTAACCACACGACGCCTTCATCAATACGAGGATTAAGCATGTCTCCAATATCGACAATTAAAATGTCTTTAGCATCAACGGCACCTGATTTATCTCGCCACTTTAAAGTTAAAGTGTCACCTTTTTTTAGATGAGATTTTTTAGCCATTTTTGCGCCAACAACTGCAGGAATGATGTCATCGATATTCTTAGAAAAATTTTTTAAGCTATTCAAGGGTAACTTTAAAAGGGACTGGTCCATAGAAATACCACGAATTTGTACTGGATATAGCCGTCTGTTTGGATAAAGTTGTCCTTGTAGAACTAAGACTTCGGCCTTGTCGTTATTATCTAATTGTCTTATGAATTTAGGTATTGTTACTGTGTGGTCTTCCCATTCAGTTGGTGAAAGAATATCGAATCCCGGGGCACGGTAATGCCCTCCGGCAACATCTGTGCTGACTACATTTCTTGTAGCTTGGGCTTGGAAACCATTGAGTAAAGAAAGCATAAATACTAAGGCGATGATAGAAAGAGCCGTCACTAAAACATTAAGTGATGCTCTTAAGCCTTGACGTGAAAAATTCTTTTTGGCAATACTCCAATTCATATATCAAGAAATTAATTATGTTTACTATTTGTCAGAAATAATTTTTCCATCTTCCAACCCGATTTCACGACGAACGTAGCGTGTTACTTTTTCATCATGAGTGGAAAATACTACTGCGGCTTTATATTGTTTGTTTAAATCACTCATTAACTCTAAAATTTGTATAGAATTTTTAGAATCAAGGTTAGCGGTAGGTTCATCAGCAAGAATTAAAACAGGATCTTTGACTAAGGCTCTTGCAATGGCAACACGTTGACATTGTCCACCAGATAGTTGAGAAGGCCTTTTTTTAATTTGATCGCTTAGCCCAACTTTATTTACTATATCCATAACTCGATCCTGTGCATCTTTTTCTTTGGAACCATTTAATAAAAGTGGAAACAAAACATTTTCATAGACAGAATAAACAGGTAATAGATTATAGGTCTGAAAAATAAATCCAATATTTTCTCGTCTATACTGAGCCATTTGGTTACGGGTCATAGATGATAATTTTATGTTTTTAAAAAAAAGATCACCAGTTGTCGGAATATCTAGGCCACCAATAAGGTTTAGTAGAGTCGTTTTTCCAGAGCCAGATGGCCCCACAAATGACATAAATGCACCACTGTCAATTTCAAGATTAACATCAATTAGTGCTGTAAAGTCTTCATCTCCGACTTTAAAAACTTTGGATATTCCCTTTAGTGAAATTAATTTATTGTTCATTATTACAAGTTATCAATTAAAAAAATTGTGCAAGAGTTAACCCAATGGACGATTCAGTCCCATTAAACCTATCCGTTCGCTGATACAGTCTTCCATTTGTTTTGTTGCCATTTATGTTGCCACCAGCTTTTCCATGAAAATAAATAAATAGATTATCAGTGACTGAATATTCTATTTGTGGAACCAATTGAAAGCTACGATCACGAAAATCATAGAGACAAAAAACTTGCCATTTAATGTCAATGCCAATTGGTTGGTTTAATAAGAATCCAAGTTGGTGGTAGGTTCTTTGACCTTTGAGATCAGTTAAACCAAACTCCGAATGTCGGGTAGTAAAATAATATTCAACTAAAACATGTAAGCCCTCTCCGAGTTCAAAAGTATAATCAATGCCAAAGACTGTTTCAAACTGAAGTGGGGATGAAGGTTCAGTTTCAATATCTAGACGGCTTTCATTCCAAAAACCAATTTCATGTTCGCCTTTGAAATGATATCCCATTTGGATTACTTCTTGGTCATAACCAGAAAAATCCTCGAGGTCAGATTTTGGGTGATATTGAAATACAATTCCTGCTTCAATTTCTCCCAACACTGCCTCTCCGCGTATGCCAGAAATCAAGGCAGTACCAATTTGGGCAGGAACTAACCAAGTTTCAAAAAGTGATACATCAGATGGATACCAGGTAGCTCTAAAACTATCAGCTCCATGGGCTTCTGGAATAACACCTGAAACGTCTCTAGTGTCGAATAATCCGAGTGGTTGAAATATTGCCCCAACTCCAAATAAAATTTCTTGACGTCCACCGCGAAATTGGAAAGAATCCTTACTAAGGCGTAACCAGGACCGGTGAATATCAACATTTGTTTCAGTTCTAAGTTCTGCCTGCTCGCTTGGTCCGTCGACCTGTGATACCTTAGTTTCTATTTCGTAATCCAAGGCCCATTTATCTTTATTTAAAATATTGCCACCAATACCAAGGTGAAGCTGTAATTCACTATCAAAATCTTTGTGTAGTGATGGAGAGTCAAAAATATATTGGCTTCCGGTTTTGACATGTCCGTCAGATTCCA
This sequence comes from Nitrospina sp., assembly GCA_018697205.1. Classification (GTDB taxonomy): domain Bacteria; phylum Nitrospinota; class Nitrospinia; order Nitrospinales; family VA-1; genus Nitromaritima. The sequence continues at coordinate 24,800 of JABHTG010000072.1, forward strand.
TATCAAAAGCTGAAACAGAATCAAAAAAAAATAAAAATAAAAATATATAAAAAATAAAAATTTGCATTAATGTTAATTAATTCTATTAAAATTATTTTATCCTTGCGTAATTCAAAAATTTATTTATGAAATTTTATTTTTTGATCCACTCGGTTACACTTGGAATAAGAAATAAAGCTAACGCAATACAGGGAATAAAAATCCACCGTACATTAATGTTATATCCAGATAGGTTGAAAAAAAATGCCATCAGTGAAGCGACAAAACCTACTATAGCTATTAAAGTACTCCAACCAAGAATATGACGCAGGGATATTTGCATCGAAAATTATATAATTAGCTAAAAACTAAAAATCTATTTCTATTACTTTTTGGATTCTTCTTTTGCGTGAGACGTTTCTGGCGTGGAGTTAAGTTTTTCCAACTCGTATTTGGCAACCAAGGCATCAAGTTTTTTTTTGAATGAATCAGATTGCATGATTTTCTGGGTCCACTCACTTCCGACTAGCCCTGCTTCTTTACTTATAGCAGGCATTTTTTGTTTCCATTCAACCCAGAATGGTGTTGAGAACATTTTAATTAATTGCTTGATTACATCATGAGTCATATTCCTGTCATAGACTAAGACCACCTGGTCTATTAGTATTTTCATCTCTTCTTTATCGGTCAATTTATTTAAATCATTCCAAAATTGGTTTGGAACTTTTGGATACGTGAGGGAGATAACTCTTGCATAGGAGCTAGTGACACCGTCTTGTATGTAATTCATTTGTTCTAGGAGACCAGAAACTTCTAAAAGTTTTAAAATATCACGATTTTTATCTAATGAGGAGTCTGTTTCTGCAAATACAATCGAACAACTTAGGAGGAGGCTCCCTATTAATAAGGTTAAAATTAATGGGTGATTGTTAGGGTTTTTTTCTCTAAGTTTCATAATAGTAGTAGTAATAATTTTTTTCGTGTGATTGTACATCGTGACACATTCTGATGTAAATTATTTATAATTTTTATGCAAATAATAAAATTTTGTAGTTAAAAATCTTAATGAAGTAGTTTTAATTTAGAAAACCTTGAGGCATGATTCATAGATACGATATATAACTAATTAAAATATATATCGAATGAACTTTTTTAGAATAGTCGTGAGGATCAATCAGCGTTACTGGATAGAAAATTTATAATTCTGTGGGACTCAGGAGTTTAACTTTGAAATCACATTATAAAATTAACTATCAAGCAATTAGTGGGGTGTAATTTTATTTTAGTCGTTTTCAATTTTTAGCCAACGTTCTTCTACATCTGTGTTATAAATTCTAGAAAAAATTTTTCGATTGTTTTCAAGAACTTCTTTTTCAAAATCTTTGGCCCACTGAAAGGGATTATAACTCATATTATTGGACTGAGGTCTGATTGGATTATTCTTCCAAGTTCGGATTATCATGTTTTATACTCCTTGGTTACTATAGTTAAAAAAATATTGTCGTTTCGTATAAAAACTATCCCTAATAAAGAATACTCTCAAAAAACCTTTCGTTTTTTTGAGACAATAACTAAAGGATAATTTAGTAGTTCTTTATTCCTTAAATTACTAGTTGCAGCTAGACGAATGTATACAACCTATAGGTTATGCAAATGCCATACCATGCTTTTTTATTTTTATAAAAATTCATAAGTAATTTTATATTATGACTTTAAAGACCATTGTGGTGAAATTATTGGCATCAAGTTAGTCAAAATTTCACGCCAATAAAAGGTCTAAAAATGGTATTTTGACGTCCGTATAGAGTTGTTTAACTAAGGCAGTATATTTATTTTAGACCGTGATTTGAGGAATTCATATTGAAGCAATAGAGATAAAGCGTCATCTAGAATTTTTCTATTTACAATTGGTTTGTGTGTATCTTTCTATTTCTTAGAATAATAATAGCTAAAATTAAAAATCATATTTTAGATGAATAAATTATTTCGATTAACAACTATACGAGAGAGCCGCTCTCTTACCCTTATGGGTTGGATTGCGTTGTCTACGGCATTTAGCTTTTTTCTGATATCAATTATATTTTTTGTTCATTCTTTTTTAGCTCCAACAAAGCCCGTAAACGGCGATATTTTAGTGGTTGAGGGTTGGTTGCCCGATTATGCGCTACAGATAGCTAAAGAAAGGTTTCAAAGGGGTAACTATAAATTGTTAGTAACAACAGGGGGGAAAATAGGAATGGGTAACCATGTATCACAATATGATACATGGGCTGACGTAGCAGCCTTAATACTAAAAGGATCTGGTATTCCGAAAAAAAAAATTATAGCGGCTCCATTATTGCTAAATGTTAAAAAGGACAGAACTTACCACTCAGCATTGGCATCACAAAAAAAAATAAACAAAGAAGGGCTAAATGAGGCCTCAATTGATGTTGTCTCTTTAGGTGTTCATGCTAGACGCTCATGGCTTCTTTTTGAAAAAGTATTTTCCTCAGTGGATGTGGGAATAATTGCCATTAGGCCAAATAGTTACGATACATCTCGATGGTGGTTATTTAGTGAAGGTGTTCGCAGTGTTATCTCAGAATCGATTGCCTATTTATATGCTCGATTTATTTTTAGTATTTCTAAGTAAATAATTTCTTAAAATTTTATGAAAATTATCGAAGTAGTTACTGACGAAACATATATTGATCGTATTAGAAATTTTGTAGAGAAAAACGATGCTCCTGATTTTTGGATTGTTTCAAGTGAAGTTGAAGAACGTAAAGTAATTCGAGTTTTAGTCAAACCGGAGCAGAGACAAATAATTATGGATGGGCTTCAAGAAATACTTTTGACTAGTTCGACTGCTAGAGTAGTTGTTATACCAGTAGAAGCTACCTTGCCGCGAGAGGAGGAACCAGAGAAAGAACCGGAAAAAATTTCTTCAGCTGAAATAACTCGCGAAGAACTATATGACAGTATTGGTAAAAATGCTCGTTTAAATCGCACATACTTACTATTAATTTTTCTATCAACCGTTGTGGTTGCTATCGGACTTTTAAAAGATAATGTTGCTGTAGTTATTGGTGCGATGGTTATTGCACCTTTGCTTGGACCTAATCTAGCAATGGCTTTAGGTACAGCCTTGGGTGATACTGAGTTGATGTGGAAATCGTTTAAAACTGGACTAGCTGGAATGAGCTTGGCGCTAGCCTTATCTATTCTCATCGGTATATTTTGGCCTTTGAACGTTGAAAGCCGTGAACTTTTGGCACGAACATATGTTGGACTTGACTCTGCCGTTTTAGCGTTGGCATCTGGAGCAGCGGCTGTTTTATCATTAACCTCTGGCATCCCAAGTATTCTTGTGGGAGTTATGGTTGCAGTTGCATTATTACCACCAACTGCGACTCTTGGATTAATGCTAGGTGCAGGACAGATTAAATTAGCATACGGAGCAGCTTTTTTATTAGCAGTTAATATTGTGGCAGTAAATCTTTCCGCTAAATTAGGGTTCTTGATCCAAGGAATTAAACCAAGAACATGGCTAGAGAAACAAAAAGCTAAACAGTCGATGACGTCTTACATAATTATCTGGGTTATAACTTTAGCTACTCTTCTACTCGTTATTTATTTCCATCCTGATTTCATAAAATAAAGTTTTATAATAAGTTAATTTAAAAAAATTAATCTAATGAAAATTTTATCTATTAATATTGGGTTTTTACAAGAAATGCTACGTAACGGAAGAGTTGTCAAGACAGGAATTTTTAAAAAACCGATAGAGGGCCCTATAGAAGTTAAACGACTCGGATTAGAGGGAGATCAGCAAGCAAACAAGAAACTTCACGGCGGTGAATATAAAGCAATTTGTGTTTACCCTTCAGAATACTATGATATATGGAAAAAAGAATTAGGAAAACTAGATTTATCTTTTGGATATTTTGGTGAAAACTTCACTACTGCTGGGTTGATGGAATGGGATGTTTGTCTAGGTGACCGACTCAGTATAGGGTCAGCTCAAGTAGTTGTTACTGAACCGAGAGAACCTTGTATTACTCTTAACGCACGCCTAGACACAAAGGATTTGTCGGCACGTATTCGAAATACTGGTCGGAGCGGTTTCTATTTTTCCGTTGAGAAAGAAGGTATTGTAAAAAATGGTGATTCTATTGAATATATAACAAGAGATCAGAATAGAGTTTCCGTATCAGATTTTAACAAAATAATTAATGGGCATTTGGAGGTTGCCGATATTATTAGCCGAGCTTCTAAAATAAATATTTTGTCGCCAAGAATAAAAAAACAATTTTTATGAAGTTAAACTTATTCAAAATTAAATAAATTTTTTAAAAATATTTTAGAGCATTTAACTTACTCTCCAATTAAATGTAGATCAATTTTTCGTGTGTGAGGTTGTCTTCGATGTTCAAATAGGTAAACGTCTTGCCATGTCCCAAGTAAAAGGTTCCCTGAATTTATTGGAATTGAGACTTGGGTTTGTGTGAGAGCAGACCGAATATGTGCTGGCATATCGTCAAGACCCTCCGAGTGATGAAGGTAGTTTGAATCACCTTCTGGAACTAACTGTTGAAAAAAATTGGCTAGGTCATGCAATACATCGGGGTCTGCATTTTCCTGAATGATAATTGATGCTGAGGTATGAGGAACAAAAACTGTTAATAGGCCAGAAGAAATTTTTTGCTGTATTACCCAAGACTTAACTTTATAGGTAATATTATACAAACCTTTGCCTGATGTTGAAGTCGAAAATTGATGGTTTGCCTGTCGCACAGCTATTCTCGTAAAGGGTAAAACAGCCTAAAATAAAATAAAATAGCATATATAGGCTCTCCGAACATCCAATTCAAAATAAAATATTTCAATAGAATATTCTGTAACACTGATAGGATGTACAGATCATATTTGGTATAACATACCTTATGCTAGACGTAGTCCTTAGTGAAGCTAAAATAGGAGAGATAAATATGACAGTGCCCCTTGAAAAAGAAGTGAGCTTTCTTGAGAGTGTAAACCTTTCATTTGATAAAGCTTTGGCTACTCTAGATATTCCAGAGGGAATGGCTCAGTACATTAAAAATGTAAATAATGTTTATCAGGTTCGATTCCCAGTAAAAATTAAAGGGAAGATAGAAAATTTTGTTGGATGGAGATCTGTTCACAGCGACCATAAGCTTCCTGCTAAGGGAGGTATTCGTTTTGCACCTAATGTGAATCAAAATGAGGTCGAAGCCTTAGCAGCGCTTATGTCTTATAAATGTGCATTGGTTGATGTTCCCTTTGGAGGATCCAAAGGAGGGTTGCTTATAGATCCAAAAAAATATGATCGTGATGCAATGGAAAAAATTACTCGCCGTTTTGCCTTTGAATTAATTCAAAAAGATTATATTGGTTCGGGTGTAAACGTTCCAGCTCCAGATATGGGGACAGGGCAAAGAGAGATGTCTTGGATAGTAAGTACATATACTGCACACCAGCCGAAAGATATAAATTATCTTGGTTGCGTTACTGGTAAACCTGTTTCGCAGGGAGGAATTCAGGGGCGTGTCGAAGCGACTGGGCGAGGAGTTGTATTTGGGCTTCGTGAGTTTTTTCGTCATCCGGAGGGTGTGAAGTTAGCAAATCTAAAAGGAGATTCTTTAGAAGGAAAAAAAATAATCATTCAGGGGTTGGGTAATGTAGGGTATCACACTGCAAAAATTCTAGAAGAAGAAGATGGCGCAAAGATTGTCGCCATTTTAGAATGGGATGGCGCCATCTACGATGATAATGGATTTAATGTGGAAGAGGTTTTTAGATATAAAGTAGAAAATAAAGGAAGTATCAAGGGGTTTGCAAAAGGAAAGTTTTTTAAAAACAGTGCGGAACTTCTTGAGCAAGAATGTGATATTTTAATTCCAGCTGCAATGGAAGGTGTTATTAATCAAACAAATGCTCATTGCATAAAAGCTAAGCTAATTGCTGAAGCTGCAAATGGACCGGTCACATTTAAAGCCGAAACCATTCTTCATGAAAGAGGTGTAGTGATTATCCCCGATGTATATCTTAATGCTGGAGGAGTTACTGTTTCATACTTTGAGTGGATCAAAAATCTTTCACATATTCGATTTGGAAGAATGCAGAGACGATATGAGGATAATCAAAATAATTTATTTATAAAGGCGATTGAACAATCTGGAGAAAAACTATCAGAAGATATTAAATCAAAAATTGGAAATGGTCCGGTTGAAATCGATTTGGTGCGGTCAGGACTTGACGATACAATGCGAATTGCTTTTCAACAAATTCATGAACGTTATTGGGCTGAGAAAAATATAGCAAGTTACCGAGTAGCAGCAATGGCAATTTCCATAGAAAAAATTTATAACAGTTACCGAATTATGGGTATTTATCCGTAGTCTTTTTTATGGAGGTTAATGGCGTTATTCAAGATTAATGTTATATTGGCAGCCAATCTTCTGTCTAAAAACCTATTGATAGTTTAAGTATGTCTGACTCTAAAGAGAATGCCCAATCCAAATATGAAAAAAGCGGTGTCTCCAGCCGAGGAGCAGAAGATGCGCTTTCCGGCCTTCTAGAACATGTCCTTCCCACGAGAAAATTTAGCAAAGAGTATCCATTGGCTGCCGATATTGGTTACTTTGCAAATGTTATAGATATTGGAAGAGGGCAGGGCATTGCGTTCGGTACCGATGGTGTTGGAACTAAGATTATAATAGCTGAGCTTCTGGGTCGTTATGACACGATTGGTATCGACTGTGTTGCAATGAATGTTAACGATCTAATTTGCGTAGGTGCTAGGCCCGTAAGTATGGTTGATTATATTGGTTGCTCTTTTACTGATGCACGAATTTTTTCAGAAATTGGAAAGGGTCTTGCTGAAGGAGCTAGGCAAGGGGAAATCAGCATTTCAGGCGGTGAAATTTCTCAAATTCAGGAAATTATTAATGGAGTAGATCTTATTGGTGCATGCATAGGCCATGTTTCACTTGATAGAGTTAATACTGGAAAAGATATTAAGCCGGGTAATATAATTATTGGCCTTGCTTCAAGTGGAGTGCACTCAAATGGGCTAACTTTAGCGAGAAAAATTTTACTTGGTGAAACACGTGAAGAACAAGAAACGAATGTCAATAAATTTGAGGAGCGCTTGGGGCGCAGTCTTGGTGAGGAATTATTGGAACCTACTCGTATCTATGTAAAACCTATTATGGAATTACTTGAAACGAAAGTTGACCTTAAAGCAATGGTTCATATAACAAGTGGAGGTTATAGCAATCTTAATCGTGTGGAAAATGATAACATTCGTTTTGTGATTGATACGCCTCTTCCCGTCCCCGAGGTATTCAAACTTATTCAGGAAAGAGGGGAAGTTTCTGATGCTGAAATGTACGAGGTGTTCAACATGGGAACAGGGTTTATTATTGTTGTGAGTGGAACGGAAGAACTCAATAAAATATCAGCAGTCTGTAAAAAATATGACATAGTTACCCAAATAATTGGATCTGTTGAACCGTGCAAGGATAAAGAAGTTGCTATCCCAGAATTTGGTCTGATAGGTCGCGGGCAAAAAATCAAAAAAATCAAATAGTCTGCGGAGGGCTCTTGTATAAATAAATATTCTGACGAAAACGGCGCATTTATAAAATTCTGTATGTAAAGCTATTATTAAAAAAACTTTGCACAGAAAACTAAAAAAACTGCAACTGGGGTAATATAGCGGATAAGCAATCCCCAAGTATATCTCCAGTGAAACTTTTTTTCATATTTTTCAATTTCTTCTTCTGCTGATTTTGTCCCCCATACCCAACCGACGAATATTGCTGTCAACATCCCCCCCAACGGTAATAAATAATTAGATGCAATATTATCGACGTGATCAAAAAAATTCATGTCAAATAGCTTAACCTCAGATAGGACTCCAAAGGAAAAGCCAGAAGGTATTCCAAAAGTAAAAATAGTGGCTGAAGTAATGAGAACAGCTTTTTTTCTACTCCATTTTCTTTGATCAATAAAATAGGCTACGACCACTTCCAAAAGAGATATTCCCGATGTTATTGCTGCAATAGCAAGCAAAGCAAAGAAAATAATTGAAACCAGATTACCAAATGGCATATCTGAAAAAACAGTTGGTAATACACTAAAGACAAGACTAGGTCCTTCTGTTGGCTGGAGCCCCATGGCAAATACGGCAGGAAAAATTACCATTCCGACTAATAATGCGATCATAGTGTCAAATACAACAACATAAACAGTTGCGGAAGCTAAGTTTTCACGTTCTGAGAGATAACTTCCATAAGTGAGCATGCAGCCCATGCCAAGACTAAGTGAAAAAAATGCTTGCCCCAATGCGATTAAAATTGTTTTGGGACCGATTTTACTAAAATCTGGTTTTAAATAAAACTCAACACCCTCCATTGCACCTGGGAGGGTTAATGAACGAAACATAAGAATAATTAGAATAATCACCAAGGTAGGCATTAAAACTTTACAGGCCTTCTCAATTCCACCTTGAATTCCTCGCAAAACAATACCAACGCAAATTCCCATAAAAAGAGCATGGTAAAATAGAACTTCCCATGTATTAGAAATAAAAGAACCAAAAAAATGCCCTGCTTCTTTTGAAGAAGAGAAACTAATTATTGTGTGGGTAAATGACTTAACAACATAAGCGAGTGTCCATCCGCCTACTACCCCGTAAAAGGAAAGAATAAAAAACCCAGCCACAACTCCCATGTAGCCAATTTTAACCCAATGGGTATCGGGTTTTAATGACTGAAATGCTCCAACTGGATTGAGGCTAGTTTTTCTTCCAATGGTAAATTCGGCTAACATGATGGGAAGCCCTACTGCTATGGTGCAAAGGATATAAACTAAAACAAAAGCACCACCACCATTTTGGCCTACTATGTATGGGAATTTCCATATATTTCCAAGTCCAACGGCAGAGCCTGATGCCGCTAAAACAAAACCCAGGCGAGTATTCCATAATCCACGCGAATGTTTATGACTACTTTTTTCCATTACAAACGAAAGGTAGAGGTGAAGAATTCGACGGTATCGAGAAAAGTAATGTAAAATAAATTTAATGATAATTAATGAAAATTACATTTTACCTATTCCAAAGATTTTGGAATGACCGATGAAAACAAATATTACTAAAATTCTAACAACAATTCCCGAATTGTCCGGTATTTATATCATGAAGGATAGTCAAGGGGAAATTCTTTACATAGGCAAGGCAAAATCTCTAAAAACCCGTGTTCGTTCTTACTTTCAAAAATCTCGCCACATGCCTGCCAGAACAAAGATTTTTACCGACAAGGTAAAAGATATTAAGTTTTTAACTACCAAAACAGAAGCAGAGGCATTGATTCTTGAAAGTAACTTTATTAAAAAGCACCAACCTAGATATAATGTTTTGCTTAAAGATGACAAACATTACCCATATCTTCGACTAACAACGCAGGAAAGGTTCCCAAGACTAGAAGTGGTTCGCCGAATAAAAAAGGATCGTGCCACTTATTTTGGGCCTTACACTATGGTCAAAGAAATACGAGAAACTATCCGATTGATATATAAAATATTTCCTCTTAGGCAAAGCAAGGACCGTTTAGATGGAACGGCAATAAGAAGGCCATGTTTAAACTATCAAATGAGTAGATGCTTAGCTCCTTGTGCAGGATATTCTTTAGAGAAGGAATATAATCAAATCGTTCAAGATGTAGTTCTTTTTTTAAAAGGAAAAAATAATGAACTGGTAAAAAGTTTAGAAAAAAAAATGACGTCGGCCTCGAATAATTTGAATTATGAAGAGGCGGGAGTATATAGAGATAAAATTCTAGCTGTGAAAACAGTTTTAGATAAACAAAAAATTATATCTACTTCTCTCGAGGACCAGGATATTTTAGGTTACTGCCGAGAGCAAAGCCAGACAGTGGTACAGGTTCTTATTGTGCGAAATGGAAAAATGGTGGGAGAAAAAATATATAAAATAAAAAGCTTGGTTGCTGCTGATAATAATGAAATCCTATCTTCATTTCTTAAACAGCATTATGTTGACCAAATTCTTCTTCCAAAAAAAATTCTTTTACCACATTTAATAGATGATGTCTCACTGATATCAAGTTGGCTCTCGAAAAAAAAGAAAGGTCGTGTTCGTATAGAAATTCCAACAAGGGGGGAAAAAAAAGATCTTGTTCGTATGGCAGAGGAAAATGCTAACTTCGCATTGAGAGCGGAACTTGATAAGGGTGAGCTTGGCTTGAGAAGCCTTAATGAATTAAGAGAAACATTAGGGTTAAAACATTTTCCAGCGGTAATTGAAGGATTTGATATATCGAATATTTCTGGGAAGCATGCTGTAGGGTCTGTTGTGGTATTTAAAAATGGTGTCTCAGAAAATACGCAATACCGGCGATATAAAATAGCTGATGTCAAAGGTATTGATGATTATGCTATGTTGCGCGAAGTTATAAGTAGAAGGTACCGACGCCTTTTGAAAGAAGAAAAATTGCTTCCAAACCTTGTTTTAATTGATGGTGGATTGGGGCATTTGTCTAGTGCTGAAAAAATAATACGAGAATTAGGCCTTTTAGAGAAAATTGAATTAGCCTGCATCGCAAAAGGAAAGTTCCGTAATAGGATTGAAACAGACGAAATATTACTACCTGGGAGAAAGCAGCCAATTTATTTTAGTGAAAATGCTCCTTCTCGATTTTTACTCCAACGAATTCGAGATGAATCACATCGATTTGCAATATCATATCATCGAAAACTTCGAGATAAGAGTTCATTAGCTTCGCCATTGGAATCAATATCAGGAATAGGAAAAAAAAGACGTTTACTACTTCTAAAAAATTTTGGAGGCCTTGACGCTATAAGAAAAGCTTCAATGATTCAACTGCAAACTGTGCCGGGAATTACAGAAAATTTAGCAAAAAAAATAATAGCGAGGTTGAATTCCTAATAAACAAAAAATAGCTAAGATTAAATACTTAAAATGACGATAGAGTATTAGTAGATTCGGTTTCTTGTTCGACAGGATAGTTTTATTCTTTCAGTCAATTAAATATTAATAGTAGTTTAATGCTTAAATATAAATATGATAAAAAATAAAAAAATTTGCCTCTCATTAAAGCAGCCAATTAGCACAATATTTCTTGGATTTTTGTTTTCAGTCATTTCGATACAGTCAGCCTATGGACAAAATGCAACTATGCCCCAATTAAATAGGGAGGCTATAATTCTTTTGAATGAGGAAAAGAAGTTACTTGACGCTCGACTAAAAGAGGAGTGGAATATAATACATAATCTACAGCACCCAGATTTTAGAAAAAAAGTCTCTCTGGAAGAAATTCGATATTTTGAAGGATGGGTGACGAGTGACTATAGAGAAAGGGCAAAACAAAACGCGCATATCTCAGGTTCTTTTGTTCCTACTTTAGACTTTATAAAAAAAAATACAAACAAAAAAGATCCTCTGGGATACCCTGTGGTAAGAAGGTATAGGTGGAGTGATGATCCCTTTTTGAAAATAAAATCGTACTCTGTGGAAAAAATTTTTATAAGTGCAGATGGAAAGTACGCTAAGGTAAAGTCAATGCTAAAAGGGAGACAGAGATTAAACCCAGCTTTAACTAGGGGGGGTAATTACGAGTTTGCTGCGCAGTATCCCTTGACCGATTACTGGGAAAAAGTTGGTGGGGACTGGGTAATTACACTATTATCTATACCAGTTAATACAAGCGGAAGAGGAGTTATCAAGTATTATGTCCCTAACAATAAAAGTAGTTGGGTGAAAGCAGAATTTTTGGAAATAAACCTCAAAGATTTAAAGCTTCATTAAAATAGTATTATAAGATTTACTTTCATGGTCATTTATGAGTATTGATCTCCCCTTCCATAAATCTTGGTTTGACGATAATGAAATTAATGAAGTTATTGAAACCCTGAAATCCGGTTGGCTTACTACAGGCCCAAAGACAAAACGATTCGAAGATGATTTTAAAGATTATATTGGATGTGGTTATGCCATTGGGTTAAATTCTTGTACAGCAGGTCTCCATTTAGCCTTAGCGACAAAAAGATTTAAAGCAGGAGATGAGGTTATTACCACAACAATGACATTTCCAGCAACAGCAAATGTCATAATGCATGAACGACTTTGCCCGGTTCTTGTAGATGTGGAGCCGGGAACCCTGACGATAGATGTAAATCAAATCCTAGAAAAAATAACACCCAAAACAAGAGCAATTATGCCAGTTCACTTTGCAGGGCACCCCTGTGACATGGACCCTGTAATGGAACTTGCCGAGAAATATAAACTCTTAATTATCGAAGATGCGGCCCATGCTTTGGAAACAAAGTATAAGGGGCGTAAGATAGGTGGTTTGGGGAATCCAACAGCATTTAGCTTTTATGCAAATAAAAATATTACTACCGGTGAAGGTGGGATGCTAACAACTAATGATGAGTCACTGGATGAAATGGTTAGGGTTATGCGCTTGCACGGTCTAAGTCGAGATGCTTGGAAACGTTTCGGGAAAAGTGGTTTTTCTCAATGGGAGCTTAGACTTCCTGGATTTAAATACAATATGGCAGATATAAATGCAGCGTTAGGAATCCATCAGTTAAAAAAAATTAATAATTTTTTAAAAATTCGCAAGCAATATGCGGCAATGTATGACGAAGCATTTTCCCAGATTCCAGAGTTAGAAATTCTAGAAAAGCGCGATTATGCAGAACCATCATACCACTTATACATTATTGCTCTGCGCTTGGAACAATTAACGATAACCCGTGACCAGTTTGTTGATAAGATACAGTCAGCAGGTGTAGGAGTAGCGATACATTATCAAGCTCTACACCTTCAGCCGTTGTACAAAAAAAAATTTAATACTCGGCTTGATGATTACCCTGTTGCAACTAGTTACTCAGCCAGAATCCTTTCCCTTCCTCTTTACCCTAGAATGTCAGTCCAAGATATAGAACGAGTTTCTAATGTAGTTGCGGATATAATTTCTTGTAATCGAAGATAATCAATAAGAACTTGTGTTTGGTTAACCTCTTTATTTATTTAAAAATATAATCGGGAAAGTAAATTTTTTTAAACTAGATAAGGAATTATTATAGAAAAATTAGCCGTTAGTGCTGGCAAGTTTTTTCTCCATACGGCGAACAAGCTCCTGATAGTTTTTTGTAGAAATTACTTTGTAAAACTGAGATCGTAGATTATTTCTCATACTTATTTTGTCTAAATCAACATCTATTACCTGCCATTGGACCGCGTTTTTATATAAATGAAAATCAATATATATTTCGCCCTCTTTTTCGTGAATAACTTTAAGCGGAACAGTGGCTTGAGATTTATTGGTAATGGTTTGACCGTAAATTAATTTAAAACTAGAAAAGAATTTCCCTGAATTTGGAAAAGCTTCTTTTATAAACATCAGGCTAAGAAGATCAGTAAACACTTTTTGCTCCGCCGAAGTTCGTTTTTCCCAGTACTTACCGAGAGCCTTGCGACTTATTTCTACCATGTCCAGCCGAGCAAGTGCACGAGTAGATAGAACATTATTTTCTTGAATTTCTTCGAGAGACAATGGTTTCTCTGTTTTTATGGTGCTAATAGAATTCAATAGTATTTCAACGGTATTACGGGGTGATGTTTCTTCAGCAATAATTGGCGATAATAGAAATAAAGAAAAAATAAAAACTATTAAGTAAATCCTATTTTTACGAGAGATCATAGTTATAATAAATTAATGACTTGAGATAGATAGAGAGTGGAATACTGAAAGTTATAAAGGTTAAGTATAGGGTATTAAATAAAACTTAAAAATAATTTTTCAAATGAGGTCAATTTTGTCAAGTAAGAATTTTTGTTTTGCGATACTTTTTGTAGGCTTGGCAGGCCATGAAACAGATTTAATTAAAGAATTTGACCATACTTACAGCATGTCCAAATCAACCGGCGATTTATATGCATTGGAAGAAATGGTTAAGAAGTCATTGAAGGTATTCCCGCAATCAGAAAAACTTTTCTGGAGACTAGGAAGAGTTTACTTTAAACTTGGAGAAAAATCGAATAATGAATCCGAAAAAAATTTCTTTTTTTCACAATGTATAGCGTATACAAAAAAAGCGATTAAAATTAATTCAAAGTTGGCTAGAGGTTATTTTTTTAAAGGCCTTTGTAATGGTACTTTAGGCGAGGTTCAAGGTGTCTGGAACAGTTTGAGTACCATAGAACCATTTAAAAAAGATATGGAAACGACTATTAGGTTGGATCCCTCGGTTGAGGAGGGTGGACCACATAGGGCTTTGGGAAACCTTTATTTAAGGCTTCCTTATTTACTAGGAGGGGATTTGGATCTTTCTATCAGACATTTTGAAAAAGCAATACAACTTGGTTCTGAATTTGGAGAAAACTATCTTGGCCTTGCTGAAGCCTATATAGAAAACGGAGATCTTATTTTAGCTAAGGATGTTATTAATAGATTTATTATTATGGAATTAAGTTCACAAAAAGAAGACTTGGTTCTTGAGTGGAAGTCCGAAGCCCTGAAACTCTTAAAAAAAATACAGAATTAATAAACACCAAATCTTATGCTAAAGGAATTAAGGATAAAAAATTTTGCAATTATTGATAATCTAAATGTAGAATTCTCATCTGGTTTTACAGCTTTGACCGGGGAGACGGGCGCTGGGAAATCAATTATTATTGATGCTCTAAACTTAATCCTTGGAGGTCGAGCTGATTCCAATTTTATTCGTACAGGAGAGTCATCTGCAACTGTTGAAAGCTTGTTCGAGGTTACAAATTCCCAAACATTAGATTTGTTATTAGAGTTGGGTATCAATATTAATGATGGGGAAGTTGTTATAAGGCGTACGATATCAAGTTCCGGGAAAAATCGTTGTTTGATCAACGATTGTTCGGTCTCAGTTGGTGTCTTGGCAAGGTTAGGAAACAGATTAGTTGATATCCATGGTCAGCATGATCATCAGGCACTACTTAACCCAGAAATTCATGTTGACCTTCTTGACTTGTATGGGAAAACAATGGATGAAAGAAATGAATTAACTAAAAAATATTATAAATATCTAGAAGACATAAAAAAAATAGAAGATTTGCGTATAAAAGAAAGCGATCGTATGCAGCGAGAAGATTTGTTGCATTTTCAAATTAAGGAAATTGATACAGCTAATCTTTCAATAGATGAAGAAGGTCTCCTCAAATCTGAAAAAAATAAGTTGCAATATTCAGAAAAGATTCATGGAATAGTTAAATTAGTTCTCAACTTAATCTCAGAAAAAGAAGGAGCTATCCTCGATGAATTAGGTGTTGCGAAAAGGGAGTTAGAATCCCTTCCTTTGCTGGACCCTGAATTGGGAAAACAGGCTGAAAGAGTCCAATCTGCTTTTTGCGAAATTGAAGAGTTGACTGAAGAGTTGAGGGACTATGGGCATAAGATAGAATTTAATCCATCTCGCCTTGAAGAAATAGAAGACCGTTTATCGGAAATAAATGGACTAAAACGTAAATATGGTGGAGACATCACTTTAATTTTAGATCACCGCGAAAAAATTTCTAACGAGCTAGATACTCTTTCCTGCTTTCAGGAAAATATGGAGAAGATTCAAAAAAATATCAAGTTACACAAGACTATTTTGTCAAAACATTCCATAATTTTGGCAGAAAAAAGAGAAAAAACAGCTAGTATGCTTAAAAAAAATGTAGAGAAGGAACTTTGTGATCTTGGCATGAAAGATGTGAGGTTGAAAGTACAATTCAATTATGAAGGTGATGACGTTAATTTTATTCGATTTCGAAATCAAAAGGTAAAACTAAATTCGACAGGGTTAGGTACAATAGAATTTTTGTTTTCTCCTAATTTAGGCGAAGATCTTAAGCCACTCGTCAAGATAGCTTCAGGTGGTGAACTTTCGCGGCTTATGTTGGCGTTAAAATCAAACCTAAATAAGCAAGATACTATACCTGTAATGGTGTTCGACGAGGTCGATGCTGGTATAGGAGGAAAAATTGCCGAAGTGGTCGGGGATAAATTAAAAAAAATAGCTGCCGAAAAACAGGTATTCTGCATCACTCATCTACCTCAAATAGCAGGAAAGGCAGTTTCACACTTTGTAGTGTTTAAAATGGTAAAAGAAAAAAGGACTTATTCCAGTATTCGCGAACTTTCAAAGCAGGAAAGAGTAGAGGAAGTCGCAAGGATGTCGGGCGGCAAAAAAATAACCGAGGCTACTCTAAATCATGCTCGAGAAATGATCCAACCTTAATTAGAGTACGACCTTTTTGAAATAATTTTTATTTAACAGGCGGCCTCTTAGTTTATCTAGAGACTAAATTTTTGAGTAAATCTCGCCGCCTTTTTCTTTGAAAGACTCGGACATTTCTTTCATTCCTTCTCCTAGTGCCTGCTTTTCTTCCATGCCTTTTTGTTCGGCGTAGTCACGCACGTCTTGAGTGATTTTCATCGAACAGAAATGAGGACCGCACATGGAACAGAAATGCGCCACTTTAGCTGAGTCCTTCGGTAAGGTTTCATCATGGAACTGCAATGCTTTTTCTGGATCAAGTGATAGGTTAAATTGGTCTTCCCATCGAAATTCAAACCGGGCTTTACTCAAGGCATCGTCGCGAACTCTTGCTCCGGGGTGTCCTTTAGCAAGGTCTGCCGCATGTGCTGCTATTTTGTATGTTATAACGCCTTCTTTTACATCGTCACGGTTAGGTAATCCAAGGTGTTCTTTAGGAGTGACGTAGCAAAGCATTGCCGTTCCGTACCAGCCGATCATTGCTGCGCCGATGCCACTGGTGATGTGGTCGTAACCCGGCGCGATGTCTGTAGTCAACGGTCCTAATGTGTAGAAAGGGGCTTCGCCACAAACCTCCAATTGTTTTTCCATATTTTCTTTAATCATGTGCATGGGACCATGGCCAGGACCTTCAATCATGGTCTGTACTTCATGTTTCCAGGCGATCTTTGTCAATTCACCGAGAGTTTCTAATTCTGCAAACTGAGCTTCATCGTTAGCGTCAGCGGTGGAACCTGGGCGCAATCCATCCCCTAGTGAAAAAGAGACATCATAGGATTTTAGAATTTCACAAATTTCCTCAAAGTTTGTATATAGGAAATTTTCTTTATGGTAAGTTAGGCACCATTTTGCCATGATTGCGCCACCGCGTGAGACAATACCGGTTACGCGTTTTGCGGTCATCGGTACATAGCGCAATAACACTCCAGCATGAATGGTGAAATAATCCACGCCTTGTTCACATTGCTCGATCAGAGTATCTCGATAAATTTTCCATGTAAGGTCTTCAATTTTACCATCAACTTTTTCCAATGCTTGGTATATGGGAACTGTACCGATGGGAACTGGTGAGTTACGAAGTATCCATTCACGAGTGGTGTGGATATTTTTTCCCGTTGAGAGATCCATAACATTGTCAGCTCCACATCGTGATGACCAGACCATCTTTTCAACTTCTTCTTCAATGGAGGAGCTGACTGCTGAGTTACCGATATTAGAGTTAATCTTGACGAGAAAATTTCTTCCAATGATCATCGGTTCCGATTCTGGATGATTAATATTAGCTGGAATAATAGCTCGGCCTCGTGCTACTTCTTCGCGGACGAATTCGGGAGTGATTTCGTTTTGAAGGTTAGCTCCGAAGGAGTTTCCTTTTAGTCGTTTTTCCCGCTCAGGGTCTTCGATCCATTGTTTGCGTTTCTGGTTTTCACGAATGGCTATAAATTCCATCTCGGGGGTGATGATTCCCTTTTTGGCGTAATGCATTTGTGTGACATTTTGATCTGGTTTAGCGCGTAAAACCTGAGTGCGAGTTTTTGAAAATCTTTCAGTATTAGGATTTTCTCCATGCCGATAGCCATCGTCTTTAGGCATAATAGATCGCGCATCATAATACTCTACATCTTCACGGCCAGTGATCCATGGAAGGCGGATAGGTTCCAATCCTTCACGAATATCAATCTTTGCTTCTGGATCGGTGTAGGGGCCAGACGTGTCATAGACCAGGATGGAACTCTCGTCATTTTCCTTATGATGACCATTACCATTACCATTTCCATTGCTAATTATTGTAGTAGATTGAGCTAGAGATATTTCTCGGAATGGAACTTTAATATTCGGGTGCAGAGTCCCGTTAACATAGACTTTTTTCGAGTTAGGAGAAATCGGATCGGTAGAAATTTCAACTTTTTCATCCGAAGCTCCATGACGGCTATTATTACCATTAGGTTTTGGTTGAGTCATAACGTATTACCTCCAAAGTTATGCATATATTCAAATGAATGTTGTTTTATATGAGGTGAGTTCCAGATATCAGAAATCAAGGCAATCCCGAAGGCCCCTTGCTCCAAACATTCGGGAACGCGGTGAAGCGTTATTCCTCCCAAAGCTAAAACCGGCAAGTGAACTGCTTGAGTGACTTGTCGTAATGAGTCCAAGCCCTGCGGTCGGCCGTAACTAACTTTGGAGGGTGTTTCGTAAATTGGGCTGAAAGTTATATAATCAGCGCCTTGTGTCTCTGCAAGATGTGCCCCTTCCAGTGAGTGCGTTGAGGCTCCTATGATCAAGTCAGGGAAGTTTCTTTTAACTTCATTGGCATGAGAACTAGTTTCAGTCAGGTGAACACCATCAGCGCCTATTTTCTCTGCGATATCTGCTCGTGAATTGACAATGAGTTTAGCCTCATATTTGGATGTAAGTAAGCGCAATTGAATGCCTAGTTGAATAATTTCACTATCAGGTAAATTTTTTTCTCTTAACTGGAGGGCTTTAATACCTCCCTTTAAAGCTTCTTCCACTGCGGTAAGAAAAATTTTTTGGCCTTTAAAGTAAGATCGGTCAGTGATCAAAAATACTCGAAGATCATTGAGATCTTTCAGGGTTTGCATTTTATTAAAATTCTTTTCTTTTAAAGTGTGCACAATTTGTTCCAGTCCCTAAATATCTATTAGGCCGTCGAGTGGACTACTGGCAGAAGCATAAAGCTTTTTTGGTATGCGCCCTGCTTCAAAGGCTTGACGCCCACACTCGACAGCAGCTTTCATTGCAAAGCCCATTTTAATAGGATCTTTTGCTCCCGCTATTGCGGTGTTCATTAGGAGTCCAGTTACTCCAAGCTCCATAGCTTTGCATGCATCAGATGCTGTTCCTACACCTGCGTCAATAATTACAGGTAGTTTAACTGCTTCAAGAATTAATTTTATATTGAATGGATTGCAGACCCCCAGCCCAGAACCAATAGGTGCAGCTAGTGGCATAACAGCGGAGCAGCCAGCGTCCTCTAATTTTTTGCAAAGCACTACATCATCTGTGCAGTAAGGAAGAACTTGAAACCCGTCTTTTACCAAAATTTTTGATGCTTCCAGAGTAGCTTCATTGTCAGGAAACAATGTTTTTTCATCGCCAATGACTTCAACTTTGACCATATTTCCAAGGCCCGCCTCACGAGCAAGTTGACAGGTCATAACTGCTTCCTTTGCCGTATAGCAGCCAGCAGTATTAGGCAGAAAACAATATATTTTTGGGTCAAGAAAATTAAGAATAGAGTCCTTGGTTTTATCTAGTTCGATCCGACGTACCGCTAAAGTAACCATTTCTGCTCCAGAAGCGGCTATAGCATCACGCGTTTGCTCAAAGGACGCATATTTTCCTGTTCCAACAATCAAGCGAGACTTGAATGCTCTATCTCCTATCTTAAATTTTGATGTTTTCATCTTAAAATCTTCAGAAAAAAATACGGAAAGTTTTTATTAAAGTATGTTTATAAAATTAGATTCCACCGCCTACGGCATGAACGATTTCGACATTATCTTTATCACAAATTTTAGTTTGCCTGTGTTTTGAGCTGGGAACAACTTCCTGATTAAGTGCTACGGCACAATAAGGTGAAACTATTTCCAGTTCAATCAAGAGTTCTGCTAAATTAGCGCTGGAGTATATTTTTTTTTCTACTCCGTTTATTTTAAGTACCATTCAGCTCCCCTCTCAAATCGATCAAATTAAAATAAATATCAATTGAGATTTAAAACTATAATTACGCGGGAATGAGGAAGAGAGGCAATAAAAAAGCTACAACCGAGTAAGGGATCGTAGCTGTGTAAAAGCTCCATCCACTTCCCTTCGCTGGTATTAGCCAGATCAGGTTCAAAGGGTTGTCCTTTAAAGACTCTCAGAAAATCACCCCTAGCGAATTATTTTTCACTTATAAAAAGTAGACTAACGAAAATAATAAACATGTCAAGGTATATTGATCTTAAAAAAATATTTGGTATAGTCTGTCTATGAAATTTATCAAGTTTGGCATTATTAGTTTTATGCTGTTGAATTATTTTGCTTTAGGTTGTGCTACAGCACCGAGACAATTGTCCAACATTCCTTCTAATTCTCTGTCGAAGTTTGATCAAGAATTGTTCAAAAGGGCTATCTTTCACCAGAAAAAGGGGCAGATCGAGCCTGCCATTGTTCTTTGGGAAAGATTTTTACAAAAAAAACCAAATTCTTTTCCAGCTAAAAATAATTTGGGTCTGCTCTATTACGCTAATGACGATATTACACGGGCTATTTATTACTTTGAACAGGGGCTAAAGCTAAGGCCTGCAGAAGTTCAACTTAAAATGAACTTGGTGCGCGCACTAAAAATTCAGTCCGCCATTTTTGAAGAAAATATGGAATATCATGAGGCAATAATGGATCTTAGGAAAATTATCCGACTGTCTCCAGTTGAAGAACGGGAAGCTATTGAGAGACAGGTAGAAGCGTTGGAGGATCAGGTTTTTGAACAAGTTAAAAAATCTAACAGAATGGAAGAATATCAGGAGTTTTTAAAAAAATACCCACAAAGCATTGGTAATTCCGACGAAGCTAGACTGTGGATTAAAAATAAGTTACAAGGCGAAACAATGAACAACCAGAATACATTGTCTTCTAATTCCCATTCAGGTTTAGAAACTGAGTCGAGATAAATTATTAAATTTACTATAATTACTCCTAGTTTGTAAGAGGGAGTGAGTTGGAGGTTTTATGCGCGCGATTGATCAAATTGATGAAGTTGAACTAAATCAGATCATTGAAAGTGAATGGAATTATTTATTGTCTGAAGCTAGTAATTGGAGTCTTCTTCGCGGTAAACAGGATATGGAAATTCTGGAACACGTTCTTCGGTGTATTTTGCATGTTGGCAATACATCAGATCATGCTGAAGACTTCGCTGCGTGTGTAAATGTTCAAAACTCTGATGGTGGTTGGTCTAAGATGTCGCATGCAGAAAAAACATCGATCTGGATTACAACTTTTGTTGGATTGAAGTTATGCCGTGGGAACCTTATTCTAAAAAACCAAAAAATTGAAGAGTCAATTCAACGTGCCTTAGAGTATGTGTTGTCTAGTCAAGAAGATGATGGGCATTGGTCTGACGTAGAATGGTCGCACTTAGATACTACTTGTTCAGTAACCGTGTTTCTTACAGTTTATCAAGTTACACATGATCAAAAGAAGGATGACAGGATTAACAAAGCTCGTAGGCGAGGATATGATTTTATTATGAATTGGCAGCGTGGCTCAGGTTTATGGAAGGATGATACATTTCATCCTGCAGGAATTGAAACAACAGCTCATCTTATGCAATATACCTTAATACCGGCATATTTTATGGATGGAATAGAAGAGGCACAAAAAATATGTCTTGATGCAGCTGATAGTCTGGTTGATGAACAAGCAGAAAATGGTTCGTGGGATAGTGAGAATATGGACCACACGATGGATGCTTGCCGCAATTTAATTTTGGTAGCAGATACATTTAACCAAAAAGAGAAATACTCCTCTGTTATTCGAAAAGGGGTCCGTTGGCTCTTAGATGAGAAAAATGAACTAGGCTGGGGTGACTTTAAGGAAGAGCCTACTAACGTTGAAAGGACAGCCGACGGATTGGATACCCTTCTCAAGTACCGACGATTTTGCTCCGACGAACCTATGTCACATTTTTGGGCATACAGTAAATAGCTAAAATTTCTATTTATTTACCATTTGCAACAACTATAATTATCTAATGCAAGCAGTTATCCTTCTCGCCGGATATGGATCACGTCTGGGTCGCGACGACATTGCCCACAAAAGTCTTTTACCTTTTGCTGACGAAACGTTGCTCTCAAGACATCTATCCTGTTTAAATTCTTTAGGTATAAGTTGCGCTTACCTAGTTGTTGGCCACAATAAAGAAGATGTAAAACAATATGTGAGAGGCCTTAACCTAGACCTTGAGTGCAAATTTGTTGACAACGATTTGTATCGTACTACTGGTAACACTTTGTCAATGGTCATGGGTTTACGCTTTTGTACAGAGGATGTCGTTGTTCTTGACGGAGATGTGCTTTATCCTCAACCTGAGTTTTGCAAATATGTTAAAAATTCGAAATCAACATCCTTCGCATTAATTCCTTCAGATATAGACAATACAGAGTCAACTAAAACGTTGATTCGACGAGATGGTAAAATAGGGGTGTTTGTCACAAAGAGAGACCTGACCATCGAGGAAAAAAATAATTTTATTTTCGGTGGAGAAGCGATTGGTTTTTTTAAACTTTCCTCAGAGAATTGTGAAAAATTTATAAAACATTATGAAAATTTTGAGTCCAAATACTTAGAGCTTTTATGGGAAATTCCATTCACTGATTTTGCTAAGTCTGTAGACCTTAGCGTCTGGTCAATTACAGAAGGTCCAGCTTGTTTTGAAATCGATACTCAGGATGATTATGAACAAGCTTTATTGACTTTTCAAAAATACAGAGAAAAATTTTAACAGGCTACTTTCATTTTTCTATTTTCTTAACCTAAAGCTTATTAACTTATCGTGCCTCAATGGAAAAGGTTAAACTTTAGCCATTTAAATTTTTAAAATGGAGGTCAGGTGCTATCTAAGTACAAGGCGGTTTTTTTTGATGTAGGGGGAACACTTCTTCGAGTTGAGCCGTCTGTTGGAGATGTTTACGCAAACTATGCTCGACCTTTTGGATTCCAGGGATCAGCTGAAGAGCTGAATCAACTTTTTCAAAAAGAGTGGTCTAATTTTGGCGGGATTGAATCTTTAGGCAAAAATAGTGGTGAGCAAGAAGAAAAAAATTTTTGGAAAAAACTTGTTTTTCAGGTTTTTGAACACTCTGGTGGTCTTGAAAACTATGAAGGTTATTTCGAAATTATTTATAAGGCTTTTGAACGTAAAGAGCATTGGCATGTTTTTGATGATGTTATTAGTTCAGGTCTTTTAAGAAAGTTGAAGCAATCTGGGGCTACGCTAGGGGTTATTTCTAACTGGGATTCACGCCTTCATACGATTTTGGAAAGTACAGGTCTTGCCGGTTATTTTGACTTTATTTTAGCATCTGCTGAGGTAGGGTCAGCTAAGCCAGATAAAAATATTTTTTTTGAAGCCATTAGAATAAGTAAGGTTAGTTTGCAGGAAGCCTGTCATATAGGTGACGATATCCGTGCAGATATTCAAGGTGCTAACAGCATTGGGATGGAAGCTATACTTATAGACCGAAACAAAAAGCACAAAAAAAATGGTCTCACTACCGTGAGTTGTTTTCAAGAATTGCTATGAAAAATAATTTAGAATTCGTTTAAGTCTTTTTTTTGCTAGCTGTTTTGCATTCTATTGATTTGCTAGTCGAAAGATTTATCTCTAAAAACCTTAATTAGATTAATTTTCTTTAGAGCTTAAAGTTTTCTCTGAGGTCTTCCAGGTTTTTCTCCACCTAATAAATTCCCAGATTAAAAATATATAAAATGGAGTATATTCTAGCCAAGCGACAAAAACTGAATACTGAGTTATGTTCTGATAGTCAAAATAAAAATCAAGATAATATAATCCGATGAGCCCAGTTAGACAGATTAGAGATCGTGAATGGAAAATGCATAGAAAAGGAACCGTCCAGCATAGGTACCAGGGATTTTGAACAGGACTTACAAGGAATACAAGCACAATTATCACAAAAATATTTCGCAGATATTCCCTTGGAGAGTTTATATTTGAGCCTTGTTTAATAATTAAATAAGCTATCGCAGCTATAATGATCAAGCCTGTGATACTTTTTGCAAATAGCATGGTATTGCTAAAAAAAATAATTTCTTTAGCACTGGTTAGTTTTGAAATGTTTTTAAGAACATATAATAAAATTGCGAACAGGCTATCATTACTTTGCCAATAGACGCTGTATGTTTTTAATCCTTCAAAAACTCTTCCTCCTAAATTAATAAAAGGTAGGTAGAAAACTGTAATTACGGTACAAAATACAACTAAGTGAAGCGTTGGAGTTGTTATGCTGCGCACCCTATTTTCTTGTGCGAGAAGCCAGGACCTTTGAAGGTAAAAAGGAAGAAGAACAGCAGAATAAAATTTTCCAAGAATGCTTAATGCTAGAAAAAAAAAGGATCCCACCATTTTTTTTTGTATAAGAAAATATATAGACGCGCAAAGGCAAGAGATGCCAATTATATCCAAGTGGGTTGAATTATAAGTTTCCTTGATCATTAAGGGGGACCAAAAGTAAACTAGGCTAAAATTTTGATTTAGATTTAAGGACCTTAATGTGCGTATGATGAAAAACATTCCCATTAAATCAAACGCCATAAATATTGCTCGCAAGGTTAATAGGCTGTCTGAGTTAATTTGCTGGGAGAAACGAAACACATATTGAGATAGAGGTGGATATATAGTGGGAATTTCGGGGTGGTTAATTCTTTCCATGTAACGTAGGGAACGGTCATTTTTCCACTTTAAATCATATAGAATGGCTAGTTCCCTTTGTTCGTTTTTTCCGTAGTTTGCATTAAAATACTCTGAGTTTTGAACTTTTATTGACTTATATTTGTTTATTTCTTCTGGGGAAAATTTAAAGGGATTAACTTTGTTCGCAAAAACTTTTCCGTCCCAAAGATAACGGTATACGTCGTCTTCTTGAATTTGTTGAGAAGGGAGTATCGCAAAACGAAATAATAATCCAAAGGAAATCAGGACCCAGAATGTTTTTTGAGTCCAGTTAGATTTAAAGACAGAAAGACAAGCAAGTGCGTAAAGCGCAAATAGAGTAAAGTATATAGCAAGGTATTCAAGAATAGGTCGTTCGGCATAACCTTCGCCCCAGTTAAAACTTTTAGAAAGATCTGTTAATACTAAATACAGGATTAAACTCAATAGACCAAGAAAACCTATAAAAATATGTGATCGCATAATCTATAAAAATTATAAAATTAAGATGAGGCCTTTTTTGTTAAGAAGTTCTTTATCCGGCGATAAAATATTAAGATTAATTTTTTTAGTTTTATTGCGGGGAACTAAAATTAACAATATTTAATAAGGTCTAAAAAGATCTTTATATTGTTGAGCAACATAGCTAAAATAAATACAATATTCAAAAAAATAATTCTTCTGGCTTAGATCTAAATGAGTAAAAAAAATTATACGGGTTGGGAAACCATACGATCTGTGCTTGCAAAATCAGTTACTCAGATCGACGATAACGCGACCAAGTCTTTGGCTTGGTATGACTTTCAGTGGAGACTTGTGGTAGGCAAGGACCTAGCATCTGTAACAAAGGTTAAAAAAATTTCGAGTAAAAGTTTGTTTGTTTCAGTATCAGACCGTGTTTGGGTTTCGGCTTTGGATTCTTTGCGTGAGAAAATTATCAATACTATTAATCAACATGCCGGATCGGTCTTAGTAAATAGGATTGTTTTTCAAGAAAGTTCAGTTGCAGACCTTGGTATAAAAAAGCCTACCAAAGAGAAAAAATCTTATTCGTTGGAGCAAAATAAAATACAAACACTTAAGTCTGAAGTTGGAGACCAGTATGAAGAATATACTTAACCGTATTAGTCGTAAATTAAAGGTAGTTTTATTAGTTGCGATAGTGACTTTCGTCTCTAATTGCACCATAACTTCAAGAATTCCAGTTTCCCAAAATATGAATTTGTCTAATTCATACGCTGTCAAGGTTGTTGAGAAGAAACTACCTGGGGGGGAAACTCGTAAAGATATTAGGGACCCTCGAGCTTACTATCATTATTTAATGGCTTTGCGTGCAGTTGAAGGTCACCAATTTGAAAAAGCCTCGGCGAACTTTCGTAAGGTAGTTCAGTTTGATCCAGGTAGTTTTAAATTTTCTTATCAATTGGCTATAAATCTTATTCGGGCAGGCACAATTGAGGATGCCTATAAGACTCTGGAGGAGTCTTTAACTCGTTTTCCAGATAGTCCTGAGCTGAATATGATGATTGGGGATATTCTCTCTGCACGAGGTGAAAATGAGAGAGCCTTAAGTCATTATCAAATCGTGATTGACTCTGCGTCCGGATTAGCAAGAGCCTACCTTCTAAGTGGTTCGATTTACGAAGCCCAACAAAAATACGATTATGCAGAAGATATGTACAGAAAAGTACTCCAGATAGAACCAGACAATCCTTTGGGATACCACTTTCTTGCAAGGATGCAGATTATTAAGGGAAAGTTAGAAAATGCCCAAAAGTCTTTAAATCAGACTTTAAAACTGAGACCAAACCTTTTGCAAACTAGAAGTTGGCTTGCTTGGGTTTTGGAGGCACAGGGCAAACCTGATGAAGCTAAAAAGCAATACAAGATTCTTTTAAAGCTAGATCCTTTAAACGAAACTATTCATAAACGCATGACCACTATGAAAGGTTCAGTTATTCCGGTGGTTGTAAACTCAAGTAAATACCGTGCGTCTGCAGAAAAATTTATAGGTGCTCCAGATACCCATTTAAAAATAGGGGCTATTTATTACGAGCAGGGAATTTATTTGAAAGCGCTTGATGAGTTTCAGTTGCTCCAGCATCGAAAACAGGACAAAGAAATTCTAATGACGCTTGGGCGTATTTATGAAATTCTTGGGCGTACAGATCGAGCTATTCAAGAAATAAGTCGTTTGATAATGCTAGAGTCTGGTAGTGCGCCTTTAAAGATTTACCTCGCGCGTTTGTATAGCATGAATAAGGATACTAAAAAAGTAGCACCATTGATTGAAGAAGCTATTAAAATAGACCAAAATAATGATGGCCTATATCATTCGTTAGCTATTGCTTATATCGCTGTTGATCAATTAGATAAAGCCATTAATGCGATACAAAAAGCCATTTCTATAGAACCAGACAAAGATTCTTATTATTTTGAGTTGGGAGCTCTCCTAGAACGAACAGGTAAATTTGAGCTAGCTATAAAAAACATAAAACGATCAATCGAGCTTAATCCTATGCATTCCAATGCACATAATTTTTTGGGGTATATATATGCTGAGCAAGGGAAATCGTTGGATAAAGCTCTAGTCCATTTGAATAAAGCGCTTTCTATTCAGCCTAAAAACGGCTATTTTCTTGACAGCCTGAGTTGGATTTATTTTAAGAAGGGTGAACCAGAAAAAGCTCTTAGAGAAATTAAAAAAGCTATGGTTTATTCATCCCCTGATCCAGTTCTATATAGCCATTTGGGAGATATCCATTTTTCGTTGACTAACTATACAGAAGCAGGCAAGGCATGGGAAAAAAGTCTTTTCCTTACTTTAAAAAAAATAGATGATATTGATGGCGAAATACCCAATCCTAAGGAGCTAGAAAAAAAAATTCAAAAGGCACAAAGGTTTATGAGTAATAATTAACTCAACTAATGGTTCGCATTTCGCTTTAACCTAAAATATCTAACTTTATGCTAACATTCTTGCGCCTGTACGTTACGGGGTGCTTGCTGATTTTTTTTATTTCCTGCCAATCCAAGGTTTTGCCTTTACCAACAAAAGCAAAGCCAACACTAAATTCGATTTCCTCCTTATTCTCTAAGCTCGAAGCTCGCAACTTGGCTATTCGAGATGTAAAAGCATTTTTACGTACAAGGATTTCAGGAGAGAACTTTAATCAATCGTTTAGGCAGACTTTTCTTGTCAAAGGGAAGGAAGCAATGCGAGTGGATACATACAACTTCTTTCGTCAGGTTCTAGGGGTATTAATTTATAAAGGTAAAAAAACTTTAATGTATGATGCGCGAAAAAATCAAATTGTCACAGGAGAAGAGGTTAGGGAAAATATGCGTAGAATTTTAGGGACTTATATAGACTTTGGTGGTTATATTAGTTTGTTTTCAGGTGAGATACCGCACCTTTCTTATTTACAGACGAAAGCTTCAAATTGGAATAGCGATCAAACCGTTTTGCACATTGAAATGTTTAACCAAAAAACAGGTGAGCAGGTAGACCTTGGAGTCGATGCTCATACGTTGTTGCCAAAATCATTGATATTAGCCCAAGGTACTCACGAAGTTTATAGAGTATATTGGGACGACTACAAGAAGATCGATGAGTTGGACTTTGCTCACAAGGTTACGATCGAAATTAAGTCTAAAAAACAATTGATCGTAGTAACGTATTCAGAGGTAGTGGTTAATCAAGGTATCCCTCTTGAGGCATTTGAGCTGGCATCAGGATTGATGAACTGAGAGGTCATTGGTAACCGTAGCAATAATATTATGATATTAAAATTAAAAACCCCCGCCAAAGTTAACTTAGGTCTTCATATTCACGGGAAGAGACAAGATGGATTTCATGAATTGGAAACTATTTTTCAAATGGTATCTTTGTATGATGATGTGGAGTTAGAACTTTTGTCCTCAGGAATAATGTTAGAATGCGATACACTAGGAGTTCCTGCAGATGATACCAACCTTGTGTATAAGGCTGCCCTTCTATTGCAAAAATCCTATCAAGTGAAAAAAGGAGTAAGCATTCGGTTGAAAAAAAAAATTCCTTTCGGTGCGGGACTTGGAGGTGGCAGCGGTAATGCCGCTGGTGTCCTTATGGGGCTGAATCGTTTGTGGAGTTTGAATATTGCTCGAGAGAATCTTTTTACGTTGGCTGCTGAATTAGGCTCGGATGTTCCATTTTTTCTTACTTCGCCTTGCGCATTGGGAATGGGCCGTGGGGAGCAGTTAAAGGTTCTGAAGCCCTGCCCTAAGTTTCAGGTGTTATTAGTATTTCCTGGATTTCCTATCGCTACTTCTTGGGTGTATCAGAATCTAAGATTGAAGTTGACAAAAAGGCCAAATAATATTAGCATCCTGCGGAAAAACCTATCCTTATCTGACATCACAAGCTTAGGGTTAAACCTATATAATGATTTAGAACCTGTTGTGATTCAAAGGTTTCCTGAAGTCCAAGTAGTCAAGGATGAGTTGCAGGCTTGGGGTGCATTGGGTGTCCTTTTGTGTGGTAGCGGGTCTACTGTGTTTGGAATTTTTGATGACTCTGAAAAGGCTAGAGTTGCATCCGCAGGATTGAATGGAGATTGGGAAAGAGTTATAGCAGAAACTATTGAAAACTTTGATGAATTTTTCCCGGAGGAAATCCTAAACTATCCCTGACTTTAATGAAGGTTTGGGATTGATGTTCTTGGAAACTTGTGAATATTAATTCAAGTTAGGCAGCATGACCCCAGCTTATCCTCAACGTTTTGTCGCTCAAAGCCAATGATAACTAACTGAATAGTCAGCAGGTCTGAGGGGTGGATTTTAGATAGATTTCAAAAACAAAATTTTATTGTTAAATTTAGGAAGTATTCTCATATATTAGCATTTGTATTCTTAATTGGATACAAGGTTAAGCTAATTTAAGAGCCTAATACTGATTGGGGCGTCGTCAAGCGGTTAAGACACAGGTTTTTGATGCCTGCATACGGAGGTTCGAATCCTCCCGCCCCAGCCATTAAATACTGAAAAGATTTTTTTAAAAATTTACATAGCGGATATCAAATGGAACAAAATCTAAATGGTAGAGTCCTTATTTTTTCTGGAAGGGCTAACGTTGACCTTGCAGAGGATATTTGTAAGTACCTGGGTATTGAATTGGGTCGTACGGTGATCAAAGATTTCTCGGATGAAGAAATTTATGTGCGCATTGAAGAAAATGTTCGAGGAGGTGATGTTTTTATAGTTCAGCCAACTTGCTACCCAGGAAATAAAAACTTGATGGAACTATTGATTATGATCGATGCTCTTAAGCGTTCTTCAGCCAGGCGTATAACGGCCGTGATACCTTATTACGGTTACGCTCGCCAAGATCGCAAAAGTGAACCTAGGGTTCCCATTACGTCCAAATTAGTAGCAGACCTACTGGTTACTGCAGGAACAGACCGTGTTTTGACAGTAGACCTTCATGCAGGGCAGATACAAGGTTTTTTTAATATTCCTGTAGATCATCTTTTTTCTATGAAGGTGCTGATTCCTTATCTGGAAAATCTAAGATTAAAGGATATGATAGTTATTTCTCCAGATGCGGGCGGAGTGGAGCGCGCTAGGGCTTTTGCAAAGCGCCTAGGGGTGAATCTTGCTATTATTGATAAACGTCGAGAGGCAGCTAATGAAGCTAAGGCGATGAACATTATTGGAGATGTTGTTGACAAGGTGTGCTTCGTCGTTGATGATATGATTGATACTGCTGGCACTCTTGTGGAAGGTACAGCTGCTTTGTTGGAAGCAGGGGCCCGTGAAGTA
>JABHTG010000091.1 GCA_018697205.1 Nitrospina sp.
CCTTTGGCCTTGCAGCGGCGTCGTTTTTCCCGGTTATTGTAATGGGAATCTTTTCAAAACGTATGAATAAAGAGGGTGCTATTTCTGGGATGGTTACGGGATTGTTTTTTACAGCAAGCTACATTATTTATTTTAAATTCATAAATCCTTCTGCTAACTCTGCCGAAAACTGGTGGCTAGGAATCTCACCAGAAGGAATTGGAACATTAGGAATGCTATTTAACTTTATTGTTTCAAACTTGGTTAGCCGAATTACTGCCCCACCATCGAAGGAAATCCAAGAGTTGGTTGATGAAATAAGGGTTCCTAGAGGAGCTGGAACTTCGTATCATCACATAAAAAATTAAATGAAGTTATAAGGAAGAAACCAAAATTCTGTATGAACATTAGTGCTAAAAAATATAACTGATGAGTAAGAAGAGCGTAATATCCAGAATTGGTGGTCACGTGCGGGACTACCTGCTGAGGAGATTTCCCTTAGCTATGCATTCATCCTCAGGTATTGAGGTTGCTTTACGAAATAGAAACGAAATTCGTCTCTATGAGCAAATATTTGTTGAAAATCTCTATAAATTATACGAGTTAGAAAAAACTTTCAAAGTTGTAAATCCTGTAATCTTCGATGTTGGTGCAAATTGTGGGTTTTTTTCAATACATGCTCTAGATATTTGGCCCGGTGCTAGAGTTCATGCTTTTGAACCGCAACGTTTGGTATTTCATGAATTCAAAAAATCAATATCGTTGAATAATTTATCAGATCAAATTCAGTGTGCAAATATTGCTGTTGGAAAAAACGATGGGAAAGCAAATTTTTATGAAAATCGGTCTCAAATATCTGCATCTCTAGTTAAAAATAAGGTAGCTAGGCGAAGGATTACTAATAAATATTTTGTCAATGTTCTTTCCTTGGATAGCTATATTAATTTTAACAATATAGTAGGTATAGATATTTTAAAGGTGGATGTAGAAGGGGGTGAGCTTGATGTTCTAGAGGGAGCACGACAGGCTCTAAATATTGTTTCCATATTACTTATTGAGGTCCATCCTCCTTTTGCATCTGCTGATATGGTGGAGGCAATTGTTAGGAAATATGGGTTTTCACGAGCTCGTGAATTCGAGGGGAATCTCAACCAGGATATTGATCTAGTATTTGTTAAATAATGTATAGGCTATTTTTTTAATTTAGAGGATGAAATGGTTTCAATGCGTTACCATGATTCTGTTTTTGCATGCTCTAATCTAGTAAATTATGGAAATGTTTCCGCGTAACAGGGTACCTAATAATCCAAAAATTCTCATCATCAAGCTTCGTTCCATTGGTGATGTTGTTTATAGCACCGCTGTTTATACCCCCATAAAAAAGAGCTTCCCTGGATCTCACTTAACAGTTTTGGTGGAACCTCCCTCATATGACGTTGTCTGTCACCATCCAGACGTCGACGAGACTTTGTGTTTTGAAAAAAAAGCATGGTTTTATCAAATTAATTTTTACTATAGGCTTTTTGCCCGTCAGTATGACATAGTTATCGATATGCACGAGGGAACGCGGGGAGCCTTGATGTGTTTTGCAACACAAGCTCAGTTTCGCGTCGGGCACAAATTCGCAAAGCGTTCATTCTGTTATAACATCAAATTAGCATTTTCCGACCTTCAGCCGAAATATCCCATTGATTATCAGGTAGCCCTTATCAAAAAAATGGGCGTGAAATTTGAAAACCCTTCCCCTGCCGTATATATTTCTGAGTTAGCTCAAGAAAAAGCTGATAAACTTTTATCGTCAAATGGTATTTCTCTTCAGGATTCATTTTGTATTTTTCATCCAGGTGCTAGAAAATTCGATCGCTGGGAGGCTAAAAAATTCGCGGAACTTGCCGACCTTCTTTTTTCTCAATATCAGTTGAAGATTCTTTTGACCTGTGGCCCTGGACAGGAAATTTTAGCGGATGAAATTATTCCAAAAATTAAAAAGGCACCTTATAGTTTCATAGCCACCCAGCTCCAAGAATTAGGCGCTATTACTGAAAGAGCCAAGTTTGTTGTATGTCATAATGGTGGCTATATGCACTTCACTGCTGCTCTTGGAATACCGGTGATTGGCATGTTTGGATGGGCGAACCCAAACATCTGGAAACCAATAAGTGATAATGCGATAGTTATCTACAAAAACCTAGAATGTAGCCCATGCAATTCTAAATCGATGAAGCAAGAATGCCTAGACGGTTATCCTGAATGTAAATGGTTAATAACTGTAGAAGATATTTCTCTAGCGATTAAAAGGATTTATCCTTCTTTAACTTCTAGATAAAAATCATAGTTAATCACAATGTTGCGAAAAATATATTGGTCTTGACGGAATCAATAAAGTCGATAAAGTAGCTTGAATTTTTTGCCCGTTACGAGATTAAATGGTTTAAACAACTCCATTTATAAACAA
>JABHTG010000122.1 GCA_018697205.1 Nitrospina sp.
AAACCTGTATAAAACATGTCAAAAACAGGTTATAAAAACAGTCAAAATAAGGTATAATTCGGATAGTTAAAGTTTTCCCCACCTTTGCTAAAAATGTAGCATTTTTTATAACAACTTCTACTATAGAATCTACCTTTTAAATTGGGAACTTAGACTGTTTTTCCACATACTTTCAGGCCCTACTACTACTACTATTTAGTAACAGGGTTCTTTTTTTTATTAGTTTAAGTATTAATCAGGTAATTATGGAATCATCAGAAAAAAAAGAATACGACTCATCAAATATAAAAATTCTTGAAGGCCTAGAAGCTGTTAGAAAAAGACCCGCCATGTACATTGGTGGAACAGGTATTGATGGTCTTCATCATTTGATTTTTGAATTGGTAGATAACAGTGTAGACGAAGCAATTTCAGGCCACTGCAAAGAAGTAGAGGTTATCCTTCATATTGATGGAACTGTAACCGTATCGGACGATGGCAGAGGAATTCCCGTTGATCTGCATACAGACAGGAAAATTTCCGCAGCTGAGGTTGTTATGACAGTTCTTCATGCTGGAGGTAAGTTTGATAAAGATACTTATAAAGTTTCCGCGGGATTACATGGGGTAGGTGTTTCTGTTGTAAATGCTTTGTCAGAAGCTTTGCACTTGGAAATTAAGAGAGAAGGAAAAATTCACTCGCAGAAATATGAAAAAGGAAAACCGCTTTCCCCTCTTGAAGTTACGGGAGAAACCACCTCTTCTGGTACCCGAATTAGATTTAAGGCAGACTCTGAAATCTTTGAAGATTTAAATTTTAGGTTTGAAATTTTATCTAATAGATTGAGAGAACTGGCTTTTCTCAATAAAGGATTAAAAATACATATTCATGATGAAAGAGACGGAAAAGATAATGAATTTATCTTTGAAGGGGGAATTGTTTCTTTTATAGAACATTTGGGGAAAAACAAAAAAGTTCTTCATCCTGAACCAATTTATATTGAAAGAGAAAAAGATGATTGTGATCTCCAGGTAGCGATTCAATATAACGACAGCTATGCTGAAGAAATGTTCACTTTTGTAAATAATGTGAATACTCGAGATGGCGGGACTCACCTCAGTGGATTTAGATCTGCATTAACAAGAACCGTAAATAGCTACGCAACTCAGAATAATATGCTCAAAAACACCGGGGTTAGCCTTACGGGTGACGATGTAAGAGAGGGCTTGATCCTTGTTTTAAGTATAAAAATACCGGAACCGCAATTTGAGGGTCAAACCAAAGGGAAACTGGGCAATACAGACGTTAAGGGTATTGTTGAACAAATTGTAAATGAGAAGTTAGGGCAGTTCTTTGAAGAACAGCCAGCGGTAGCGAAAAAGATTGTTTCTAAAGTGATTAGTGCTGCACAAGCAAGAGAAGCAGCAAAAAAAGCAAAAGACTTGGTAAGAAGAAAAAGTGCTTTGGAAGTAAGTTCGCTACCGGGTAAGCTAGCCGATTGTTCTGAAAAAGACCCTGCTCTATCTGAACTTTATATTGTAGAGGGTGATTCAGCGGGAGGATCGGCAAAACAGGGCCGGAATCGAAAGAACCAGGCTATCTTGCCAATGCGAGGAAAAATATTAAATGTAGAAAAGGCCCGAGCTGAAAAAATGATTGGCAATCAGG
The DNA here is from genome assembly GCA_018697205.1 of Nitrospina sp. Classification (GTDB taxonomy): domain Bacteria; phylum Nitrospinota; class Nitrospinia; order Nitrospinales; family VA-1; genus Nitromaritima. Next base: position 1,648 of record JABHTG010000122.1, read on the forward strand.
AAATCAGAACTCTCATTACTGCCTTAGGTACGGGAATTGGAAGCGATTTTAAACTGGAAAAGCTGCGTTATCATAAAGTTATCATTATGACAGACGCGGATGTCGATGGTGCCCACATCAGAACGCTCCTTTTAACGTTCTTCTTTCGTCAAATGCCGCAAATAATAGAAAATGGTTATTTATATATTGCACAACCACCGCTTTATAAAGTTAAAAAAGCCAAAAAAGAAAAATATTTAAAAGATGAAAAACTTTTGTTCCAATTTTTAATGGAGCAGGGGACCGAGAAATTAGAAATTTCAACTAGCGAAAATAACGGAACTATTTCTGGCCCTGAATTAAAACAGTTAATTGATAACCTTTTTAAGTTTGAAGAATGTTTTGATCGAGTGGTTAAAAATAATATTCCAAAAGCATTTTTAAATGTTTTGATCAACTTGGATGTTGGGCGGAGCGATTTTGAAAAACTTGAACATGTTATTGCGGCAGCAATTCAAATCCTTGATGGGTTAATTGATGACGAAAGTAAAAATAAGCTCGAATACAAAAAAGAATATTTAAATATCCCGATTAAACTTAAGAATAATATTAATCTCGATAGCGATAAAAATAACAGGTTAAAAGAATTTCTACTAGAGATAGACGAAGAAGGAAAAGATTTTTCCACAGTCAAAACGAGCCATCATTTTGACAGGGTAGACTTAAACAAAGACCTCAAAGATGTATCGCTTTCGATTGGCTTCGACCAAGACAGTAAAACCTACAATGTTATCTTTTTTGGTTCTAATAATGGTCGAGACTTTGAGATTACCTTGAACGCAGAGTTTATGGAGTCTGTAATCATTCAAAATATTATGGAAATCTATAAACCTATAAAGGCCAAAGACCACCCACCCTTTATTTTGAATAATAATGGTGAAAGTACTTCTGTAGACTCCAAGCACGGTTTATTGCAAGCGGTATTAGAAATGGCTAAAAAAGGTATCTACATCCAACGTTATAAAGGTTTGGGTGAAATGAACCCAGAGCAGTTGTGGGAAACTACAATGGACCCTGAAGTGAGAGTGCTTTTGCAGGTCAGAGCAGATGATCTG
>JABHTG010000029.1 GCA_018697205.1 Nitrospina sp.
ACCCCAGGTTATTTGACGCAAAGAGCCGATTGGCTAAATGGAAAATGCACTTGAATTTTAGAAATACAGAAAAGGAGATATCAAATATCTTCCCCTTGAAGGAACAGATCAACAAATGGGAGCAGTTTATAAATAAATATAAAACACTGGGAGATGATCCCAAAATGGAAAAAGCCCAGAAACAAGTGGCAGCACTTCAGCAAAAATTAAATCAGAAAACAAAAAGGGACGGGATTTTAAAAATTAGGTCCAAGATAGCTCATTTGGAAGAAAAAGATACACTGGATGATTTCAATATTTCAATTCCAGATAAAATCAGAGGCTGGGAGGACATTAAAAATTCCCTACAAGGCTATTCTGATAACGACGCCTATATGGATTTGGCAGAAAAAACTAAAAACCGATTGGCTCATTTGAAGATCGATTTGCATTACTCTAATACAAAACAGCGGATTTCAAGTACTTCTTCTCTGGGGGAACAAATTAAAATTTGGGACAGTTTTATTGATGAGAACAAGATTCATGGGAACAACCCAAAAATAGAAAAAGCACGAATAGAAAAATCTAAATTAACTCATAAATTTAGACAAATCAAACAACAGAGGTTTACAGAAATCGATTCCGCATATGCAGATTTGTTAGAAAAAGATCTATTAGAAAGTTCAATATATCCAATAAATAAGAAAATCATAGGATGGGAAAGTTTTATCAGCAAATATTCGGAAGATAATCCCAAGTTAGACGAAGCAAAGAAGCGGTTGGGTCGAATGGAAATGGATTTTGATTTCCAAAAGGCTCTTGAGGCAAAATCCCGTGGCGATTTGCCAGAAACTCAATTAAATATATGGAAAGAGTTTATTCATGAGCATGAACCGTCTCAAAATTCTTTCCCAGGCGCCCAAGGCAAATTAAATCAAGGCCAAGAAGAAATTGTTCGATTGGAAGTTAATATTGAATACTTACAACTGGATGAGATGGAAAATGATCAATCGATCTCCATAATAAATAAGGCCAATCGTTTCCAAATGTTCCAAGAAAAACATCAGCAATTTAATCCCTTTTTTAACGCTGTAGAGTCAAAAATTGCGGGATTACAATTTTACGTGGATTTTGATGAAGCAGAGAAGGCGGAATCCCGCGGCAAACCACTAGAGGATCAATCAAGGCTTTGGAATGAGTTTATTGATAAATATTATTCTAGACCTAAGGATGAACCTCTAATAACCCAAGCTCGCGAAAACTTTGCCCGATTGATAAATGAAATGGAGTATGTCAGCCTCGAGGAAGCTGAAAAGGATAAATCTCTTACTGCAAAAGAAAAGGTTAAAATGTGGGAAGCGCATTTGAATAAAAATCGGGAAGAGGATCCCCAAACAGAGAACATATTAGCAAAAATCATGAAATGGAGAGCCCAAATATCCTTAGATGGTATGATTCTAATTCCCGAAGGTGCATTCCTAACGGAAATTGACAAGATGGGAAATGGAGATGAGTTAATCAAGCGCAATATAGTTTTGGACAAATATTTCATTGATAAGTATGAAGTGACACAAGGGGATTATTTCCAAGTAATGGGAAAAAACTCTTCTTTTACTAGGGGAGATTCTTTACCGGTTGAATCCGTAACATGGTATGAAGCAAAAGAATATTGCCAAAAGATTGGAAAACGCCTGCCAACAGAAATGGAGTGGGATAAAGCCACCCGAGGTGGGAGCACCAGCAGGTATTACTGGGGAAATGAAATTGATAATGCTTATGTCATATATGCGGACAACTCAGATAGGCATACTCATCCTGTAGGTAGTAAAAAACCCAATGCATATGGATTGTATGATTCATTAGGAAACGTCTTTGAGTGGGTTGAAGACTGGTATGGAGAAAACTATTACATGAAAAGGTCTTCTCCAAACCCTAAAGGTCCTTCAGGTGGAAAGGAAAAGATATTGCGTGGAGGATCTTGGGGAAATGGCGAATATTCTGTTGGAGTCAACAACCGCAGTTGGGAAACTCCCGAAACCCAAAGTAAATATTATGGATTTCGATGCGCCTTAACATTCTCCGAATTCAATTAAACCAAAAAAATTCTAATTTGATGTATTACTTTGATCTCTAAACTGTTAAATGAGGGGTGTTTGGGAATGCGGGATTCTTATAAATCGTGTTGTTAGGCCATATACGGATGCTATTGATGCGAAAAACTAGGTTTTCTGCTTTTTATTTTTTATGGTTTTTCATTGGTTATTTTTCTTTTGCTGCAGTAAATAAGACAGAGGCTCAGTTTCAACCTGAAAGCAAGAAAAAGTTTAAACAAATAAAAAAAAGCTCATCCCGCGATCGCGGTTGGATAAAGATCAATAATTCTGAATGGCTTGATAATTCACTCCCACCTAACACCTTTATAGAAATCAGAAACAAGTCCAGTGACAAAATATTATACGCTAGCCAAGCCAATATACCTCTCATAGTAATTCCCCCTGGAATTGATCCAAATCAAACCGAGGTATTTTTAGTATCCCCATATGGACAGATAAAGGGGAAACTTGATGGGCGAGCCGTAGTTATTGATTTGTCACCTAAGACCTACTCTCTTCTTCTTAGCAGCGAAAGCGAACCCATAAGACCCGAATTTTTGAGCTTTTCGGTTTATTTGCAAAGGAATGGAGAGAAACATAGCAAGCCCACATTGATTCCATTCGAAAAAGTAATCAAGGGAGGGGGCAAAGTAGATTTATTGCTACATAAATGGGGCTCTGGATTGGAACAAATTAAAGTTGCCGTCGGATATATCGGACATCAGGAGAAATTTTTAACTCTAAATGAGATTATGAGCATAGGCAACAGAGCCATTTTACTTTCCAAGCCGTTCAATTCAGTTAAAGGAAAAATACAGGTTTCAAACAAAAAAAATGAGCACTTGAATAAGGTTACTCTCACTATCAAAAATAAAGGCAAAGTTTTAAGGAGGTTCTTTTCCAATAACTCTATCACCTCTTTTAGTCTTAGCAATGAAGATGTCAAGGATAAGGACATTGAAGCCGGTTATTTAACCCTGCAAGCAGAAAAAGTTGGATTTAAAGAAAAAACCATCGGTCTAAAGAGAGGGGGAAACACTATTATCCTGGAACCCAACTCCATAAAACTCATTCTTAGGGAAAAAGAAGATGGGAAAGGATTTCTAAGCAAAGAAAAAATTAATTTGGTTGTTTGGAAAGAAAATAAAAATAATGAAAAAACCTACATTTTAAATTCACAAGTAATGACTGCTAAAGACGGCTCTTTTAATTTTATTTTTCCTGCCTGGAATGACTCCTCCAAAACAATCAAAGTAAGCATCCATGCAAAAGGATACAAAGAAAGAGTTTTTCCTTTAGACATGATCGCAAAATATACGGAAAGAACTATTCCCTTAACTAAAGAATTTACTGGGATAATTGGCTTGGCTACAGTTAAGGATGCGTCAGGAAACAGGGTAGCCGGGGCAAGTTATACAATTTTAAGAAAATTGGCCGGAGAGAACAGAAAGGAATTTCATAAAGTTTTTTCAAAGGGAAAAAGTAATAGCAAGGGAATAATTCGTTTTAATTATCGAAAGGAGGAATTAAATAAATTAAAAATTAAAGTTGAAAAAGTGGGATATAAACCTGTTTTAAAAAAGTTCAAAGAATCAAATTTTGATATAAAGATCGAGAAAATAAAAGGGTTTGGAATTCCAATTAAAGTAACAGTTATGGACTGCTTTAAGAGAAAGATCAAATCACCCAAGGGCCTATTATGGGTTAAACCTGAATCGGGTTTTTTTGATTCGCTTTTCGCGTCATCAAATGAGAAAGAAAGCAGAAAAACCATTTCGCTATATTTTCCGATCAATTATTTACCTATTGCAAAAGACAAGGAATATTTATTTGAGTACATTGAGGATGACAAAAAGAATCATGAGTATGAGGTAGATGGAAAGAATTTTAGGGAAGGAAAAATTATTGCTTCGGGAACAAAACAAAAGGTTGACTTTAAAATAGAAGTCAATGGAATAAAACAACCCTATAGTATTCTTTATTCCTTGGGCTTAGATGATAGCAATGAGGGGAATATGACGGGCGAGTTAAATGGAAATGCTAATTCAATTATAGGAAAGGTAAAAATCGATTGCGCTAAAGGAAAACATCTTAAAATATTTTTTAAAGGAAATAAGTTTTACAATGAGACCATTAAATCCATACAACTGCTACCCGTTGAAAAGCAAAACACCATTTTTAAGGAAAAGGATCTAACCCTGCGACCTTCCAATATTTATATATTCGTGAATACAGTCGGGAATATGGGCAAGACACTGGATCACCTAAATAATGTTCTTCCGGAAATAGTCTCAAAGTCAAAGAGCCAAAAGAAGAATAATATTAAAACCCTAGAAGTATATAGAACCAAAAAAGGGAAATTCAATAAATTGGAGATTGACAAATTAGGCTTGGCACCCGATCCAGCAAGCGAGGAAAGACCTAAAGAATTGCTTGAAAGCGCCGTGAGGGATTTGAGCGACAAGGAAGGGCCAGGACATATAATATATATAACTAATTCGACTCGAGCAGACCGATATCCTGATTTAATAAATTCCATCAACCCAAGTTTATTTAACAACAAAGGTGTAAAGTTTTTCTCCCTGCTGGTTGGAGATCACGATAGTGATCCATTAAAGAAAATTGCAGATTATTCTTTTGGCCAATATAAACGGGTTTCCAGCGATAAGAATGAAATTAGAAGTGCTCTACAGTATTTTATTAAAAATCGATAAAATATAAAACCAGTCTAAAATGATTTTATAAATTATGAATAACTACTGCCCTTTAAAAAATTTTTGATTTCTGAAACAATTTAAAAAATTCATATGCTATTACGCATCTTAGGTTATCAGAGCAATTTAAATATTTCTTTTTCTAAGCTCATGGTTTTTTTGCTATTTGGGATTGCAACATCCGCTTATGCAGATGATTGCGGGTTTCAACTTGATCCAAAAGCACTAAGACCAATAAAAAAACCCAGCTACAGTTTTTATAAAAACCCGGAACAACTTTGGAAACCCGAGAAAATGTATTTACAACATCATAAGTGCAAAAATTTTTGGCAGGTATGGGCCAACCGATCCGGTGTCAAGTTCTATGACGAGCCTTATAATTCTAGCAATGAAACCAAACCCAATAAATATAAAGCTACGTTTTTGCAACCCTTTTGGGTAGTTGATAAAGTGGATAGATTTTTACTTTTAACAGAGCCAAATGGAGTAGAAGAGGTAGGATGGGTGGATATAGAAGCCATGCTTATCCTAGATTATGCCTATAGAGACCCAAAAAGCACGATTACCCATAAAGGAATTCTTATTAACGACCCAGAGGCGATTTCCAAAAGCAGTCTTCAAAATGTAAACGTAGTATTCCCATTGTACGCTCCACAAAGAGGGGCCCAGGAGATAGTAGAAAACCGCATAAGGATCTTAGATTTTCTTAACATTTATCAATACCATTACTCTTACAAGCTAGACCCCGTTACCAATGTTACTAATAGAGTAGTTGACTATGTTCTCATGGGAAAAAGCTTATCGCTTCCCTGGGAAAGATCATTGGAAATGTCAGTTACGGATTTAAATTCTGAAAATAGAAAACGGGATCCCATTAAAAGTGTGATACTTGGATGGGTACCTGTGGAAAGAGTGATGCTTTGGGAGACACGGGAAGCCATAGAACCAAATCCGGAAAGAAAACAGCCAATATATTATTTTAGGCATTCTAAAGACCTTGAATATTTTTATGGCCCAAAAAACACCAAAGCGGACCAAGCCATTAGTTTTCCCAATGAGGAAAAGCTTGTTATTGTTTCTGATAAACCGGAACAGATAACACGAGTGCATTTGCCCCCAGATGCACCACGATTCCCGGTAACCGACGATTCCAGTGAATCAACGCTAATCGGTATTCCTGGTGCCTCTCTGGAAAAAGAAAACATAAAAGTAATCAGAGCATTGGAAAATAAAAGAAAATTGGCCACCAATCTGGATATCGTTTTTGCTGTAGATACCAGTGAAAGCATGAAGGACTATTCAGGAGAATTAGGAAACATTATTAAAAACGCATTTCGAAAAGCTCAAGATTCCTTTACTGTGAAACGGGTTAGAATCGGGGGCCTGATCTATAGAGACTATGAAGATGGTGAAGACGTTTTCGATATAAAAGACTTTACCGACAACCCATATGAATTAAAAACTTGGTTTGACGCAATGAAATATTCCAACAAGGAACCAAAGGATAAATTTCCGGAAGGTTATTATCCTGAGGCAATGTTTCAAGGTTTATGGCACGCTATAAATGACTTGGACTGGGAAGCGGGGCATACCAAAATTCTTATCCATATTGGAGATCATGGCAATCACAGTAAAGGACAAGATGAATATAATGAACAACAAATTTCCAAGCTCCTTTTTGAAGAAAATATTTCGCTGTTTTCTTTTCATGTTGTTCATCCCTCAAGGGAAGATCCCCTTGAACAAGAAGCTTCGAGATTATTTATTACTCAAGTTGACAAAATATTAAAAGGGCTAAAAAAATATTTTAAGGGCAAAGCCCAGCAATTCAATCAAGTGGTGGAACTTGATCCCGATGATCAAGGAATGTTGCATAGAAAAGAAATTAAATCTCCAAAGGAACTAAACAAAGCAATCGTCGAGTCTATTACAGAAGATGTCACTTCTCAAATTACGGAAGCAATTCGTGTTTATGATAGATTTCGAGTGGGCAGCATTAAGAAAGAAAAAACCAAAAAAGATTATTGGGTCCCGCAACCAACCATCTCGGTATTAAAGCAGATACGAGAAGAGCTAAGCGAAAAAGAATTTGAACGATGGGTTAATCATAAAGCATCTTTTTATTATAAGGCTTTTGTTAAAATGGACCCCCCCAGTAAAGATGAAAATGAGTCCTCTCAGTTTTTAAAGGTGGTCCTTTTAACTGAAAAAAGCTTACGGGATTTAATTGCAGCCTTTGAGCCGCTTGCAAGGCGCAGATGGACACCTGACGCCCGCCTTCTTCCCGTTCTTTGGAAACAAATGATTCTTACTATTACAGAGGAGGAGGATGAAAATAATATTGATAGCCGTCGTTCCCTCAATGACTACTTCAAAATGGCCTATGGAATCGCTTTCGAAAATGATCATGTTTTATTAAAAATCTCTTTGGACGATATTTTAAAAGGGGATTTTTTATTTGATGAAAAAGTTCAAGATCTCATGGATGCCCTTAAAGAAAAATATAATTTTTTGAGACAAGCCTTAAGAAATGAGAATAGAAAATTTGCCCAATTCGGAGATCATTATTTTTGGATAATGAACCATGAAATGCCATAAGAATAATTTGAGGTAATTTTGTGAAGTACGATCCGCGTTTGATCTGGATGCTCATAAAAAGGGATTTTAAAGGATGCTCAGGGGAGGTTTCCTTAGAGGATTTCATTGTCCAGAGTCTACTCCCTTTATTGGGAACTATTATTATACTGATGATTCTTTGTTCCTCTGGAATCCTTTTCATAGGTGTACATCAGGGATATAAAGAAAAGTTAAATTTAATTAATGAAGACCCCTTTTCCACTGCCATTGCAGTAGATGGTGCAATAAAAAATAAAGACCGACTTTACCGTCTAGCCTGGCAAAAAAAAGACAACAAGTTTATAGAAATGGATAGCAAAAATTCCATTGATAAAAAAAATAGAATCATTAAAACCATAACCCCTATAAATTCACTAGGCATGTTTTTTGTCAACTCAGATGGGTTATTCATTGATGGAGAACCTTTATATGGAAATACGATGCCTTTATTTGACCATCTAACCAAAAAGGCTGTCTCTGATTCATTTGTTATACCCGGCCAATATTTTTCTTCGGATAATGACCAAGGCATTATAGTTTCCCAATCATTGTATGAGCAACTGGGGTATTCCACAGAGGAGGCTCAACCTAAGGAAATTCGTTTATTAGCCCCGAACATTAGTTTGCCGCCAGAGAAATTTGTACAAGGTAATCCGAGCGCATCTCCTATGAGCTATAAAGAATTGGTTTTTAACACGATTTCTGTTCCTTTGCGCGGTGTCGCAAGGAGTTTTCCAGATGGATCATTTCTTATCACAGAGGGATTATTCTGGAATTTATATAAAGGTGAATTTTATAATACAAACCGAAAAATAAATTCATTTTTTTTAAGACCGGGTGCCATACCGATAAAAGAGGCTTTAGAAATCGCACAAAAATGGATTACTAATTCAAACGTCATTAATATAGAATTACTTAAAAAAAAGCCCTTCATCACTAAAGAAGATGGAACAAAAGTAGTTAAATTAATTTTCAGGACCCAAGGAAAGCCAAGATATTACAGAGTATTGATTGATTTTGAGGTCAATAAAAATAATTGGATTAATCACCCCATTCTTGATTTTGGCAAAAAACCCTTAGCTTACAATTTTGGACAAATTAAAAACCATACCAGGGTGTTGGCATATCTGGATATTAATCAAAAGAAAGATTTAATTAATAATATAGATAAGCTTTATCACTTCCTTAATTCGATTGAGATGTATGTTAACACCCACCAGCTTGAAACCATTAAAAGATTTCATAGTGAATTAGAAATCATATCTAAAATGCTACCTTTTTTTCTTTTACTTTGTGGGCTGCTTATTGGGGTTTATGTTATGGTTTCTTTTGCTCTATTCATTCAGACCAAAAGGCACAAAATAGGCATCATGTTAGCCTTGGGTGTCCGTTCTGAAACTATAAAATTCGCATATTTGATCGGAGGATCTTGCCTTCTTATTTTGTCATTTTTATGGGCCTTAGGTGTTGCGCTTGTAATAGAAAATTACTTTATGCCCGAAGAATGGCCTTTTAGTTTCAGCACAAAGGATAGCTTTTTCTTTTTTATTCTGGTTTTGTGTACGGCTAATTTTTCAGTTATGGCTG
>JABHTG010000099.1 GCA_018697205.1 Nitrospina sp.
TATATTTCGGGAGAGTTGAAGAGCTATTTGGAGAAACAGGAAATGACTCATACACGCGGAGCCCAGCATCATCCTATAACTCAGGGAAAGTTCGAACGCTATCATCGCTCCATGAAGTTATAAAATATCTACTTTGGCGCACATTCGCTTGACGACATACAGTTTTTTGAGATGAGAATTCTGGACCAATTGAATTGTTCCACTTTCAATCATCCAATGTCTTTTGTATACTCTTATGAAATTCAAATGAAACTGATGATAGCTAATTTGTGTGATTGATTATAGCGATTGTCTCTGTTTTCATTACAAGGTCCTAACCTTTACACCTATTGCTTCTGTTTTTTCCTTTACATCTAAAGTATTTATTTTTATCTCCCGATACAAAATCATTGTTTCTGTTTTCCTTAATAACCTGTTTCTAATATCGTTCGCAATATAATTTTAAAAAAAGATTAATTCTAAGGATTTATATTTAAGTGAAATCAGAAAAAAATACTAGGGGAGTTGCTGTTATTGCTGGAGCTGGTCCAGCTGGTTTAACCGCAGCCTATGAGTTAAAAAAGCGCACAAACATTCACCCTATTGTATATGAAAAAAGCGATAGTCTTGGCGGGATTTCCCAGACAGCTCAATATAAGGGCAACCATATAGACTTAGGGGGCCATAGGTTTTATACAAAAAGCCAAAGAGTTGAAGATTGGTGGTTTTCTATCTTACCTGTTCAGACCCAAGAGAACCTTGAACATATAGAAGAGCAATGGTCGGCAATTGATGATAGGGATAGATTAGTTGATGACGTGGTGGTAGGTATAAAAATAGACAGTGCCCATAAAATTCATAAGCCTGCCCCTCACCCTGATTTAACAGATGAAGTGATGCTATCTAGAAACCGGCTTTCTAGAATTTTTCATAACAATCATTTTTTTCCTTACCCGTTGTCGATTTCGCCAAAAGTTGTAAGTCGCCTCGGTTTTTTCAATTCTATTTGGATATTTATGAGTTACCTCTATGCTCATATTTTTCCAAAAAGCAATGAAGAAAACCTGGATGCTTTTTTTGTTAATAGATTTGGAAAGCGTTTATATGAAACCTTTTTTAAAGACTATACTGAAAAAGTTTGGGGTGTTCCATGCAGTAAAATAAAAGCCGATTGGGGTGCCCAAAGAATTAAAGGGTTATCTCTTAGAAAAGCTCTAGTGCAGGCAACAAAAGATATGCTCTCTATTGATGGTAGGGATCAAGAGAAGAAGAGAGAAGTTTCTTTGATCAATCATTTTTATTACCCGAAGTATGGTCCAGGTCAAATGTGGGAAGTTGCTGCTAAGCGAATTTCCGGATCATCTGGGGAAATACATAAAAAGCAAAATGTATCTCAGGTTTATTTAGAGGACAATAAAGTTTCTTCTGTTTCTGTGTTGGATAGCAATGGAATTGAAACAAGTCAACCCTGTGATTACTTTTTTTCCTCAATGCCTTTAAGGGAATTGGTTAGTATTATTTCTCCAGCTCCTCCAGAAAATGTCAGAAAAGTTGCGGAAGGTTTGGTTTACCGGGATTTTATGACAGTTGGTTTATTATTAAAAAAACTTCATGTCAAAGTAGGTTCTGACATGGGTAATTACTTTATAAAAAAACCATCACCTCCGTTGACCACACTACCCGACAACTGGATTTATATCCAAGATAGTGTTGTTAAAGTTGGCCGTGTCCAAGTTTTTAATAATTGGAGTCCTTACATGGTGGCCGATCCAAAAAATACAGTTTGGCTTGGGTTAGAGTATTTTGTTAATACTGGGGATGATTTGTGGAACATGAAAGATGAAGATATGATTGAACTCGGTCTCTCTGAGTTAGTTAAAATTGGATTTGCTGACAGAGCTGATTATCTTGATGGCTGTGTTCTTAGAGTTCCTAAAGCTTATCCAGCCTACTTTGGTACTTATAGGCAGTTGTCGACTGTTTATGACTATTTTAATACAATACCGAACTTGTTTTTAATTGGACGTAATGGTCTGCACCGATATAACAATCAAGATCATAGCATGATGACGGCTATGTTGGCCGTGGATTTGATTGAGTCCAATAAAACTGATAAAAAAATAATTTTTGAATGCAATATAGATTCTGAGTATCAAGAAGAAAATCCCCGAAGTCCTACTGCCCCAAGGATATAAAATTAAAGGTTGCAAGTGTCTGCACCGATATTACAATTAAGATCATAGTATAATGATGGTTATGTTGGCCGTGGGTTTGATTGAGTCCAATAAAACTGATAAAAAAATAATTTTTTAATACAATATAGATCCTGAGTATCAAGAAGAAAATCTTCGAAGGCCTATTCCCCAAAGGATATAAAAATTAAAGGTTGCAAGGGGTACCTGAATGGGCTTTAATTTTTTCCAATAAAAAAGAGATAATATTTGGAAGCTCGGCAGGCATCTGTATAGTGCTTTTGTAGTAATTGCTAAGAGAAGTTATTAAATACTTTGCGATATTCACAAGAAACGATATTAAAGATTAGGTTAAATTAACCAACCTTAAATCAACTTTTTGCTTTAAACACAAAGGATGGGCGGAAAAACATGAAAATATCTGTAATATCTCCAAATCTTAGCGGGTGTGTTTCCATATTGGATACTGGGGTTACATATTTGGCGACTTATATTAATGAGCGGACATCACATGATGCCAGTATCTGGGATTATACTTTTAATCGACACCGTTGGCGGGAATACCTAGTAGAGAAATATAAAAAAGATCAGCCTGATGTGATTGGAATTACCCATACGACACTCTATACCTCCTACGTTGTTGAAACAATTAAGGAAATTCGAGAAAATATTTCTAAGGATATTCCGATAGTGCTTGGAGGGTATCATCCCACTTTACGACCTCGGGAGTCCATTAATTTACCAGGGGTTGATGCTGTGATTTGTGGGGAAGGAGAGTATATCCTTTCTAACTATATGGATGCACTGGAATCAAAGAGCGAGTTATACAATATTCCAGGGTTACTTTTTAAACTGAGTAATGGTAGTTATTTTGAAAACGCTCGAGCAGGGTGGATAGAAGATATCAGCAGTTTACCTTTTCCTGATTATGAGCTTTGGGAAGATGTGGATAAATATTTATATTTTATCCAACAATTGTGGCTTATTGGGAGCAGAGGTTGTCCATACCCGTGCACTAATTGTGAGGAAGTTTATATAAAGGATGCATCTCCTGGTAATCGTTTTCGTTATAGAGATCCTCAAAACTACGTAGATGAAATAAAATTTCAGACTGAACGATATAAAGATAGGGGTATGCGTATGGGTCACCCATTTGACCCGGTTTTCCCAATCAATGCTAAGTGGACTCGGGAGTTTTGCAGTAAATATATTGAAGCTGGCATGAATACAAAAATGCCTTTATCAATATTCGCTAGAGGTGACACCTTTTATCTACATGAAGGACCTGGGTCGGCAAGGTATCAAACATTTGATCATGATAGGATTAAATGTTTGGCTGAAGCTGGTGTTAGAGAAGTTAGAATTGGGGTGGAAACAGGTACCGATAGAATGCGTAATGATATACATAAGAAGCAGTGTACGACCAAACAGTTGGAAGAGACATTTCATTACATGCATAAATACGACATTAATACCATTGCGTATAATATGCTTGGTGGACCTACCGAAACTCGGGCTGAGATGATGGAGACCTTTAAGTTGAATTGGAAATTAAGGCCAAATAAACCGATCTTTTTTATATATCAACAATTAGCTCATGATACGCAGTTGTCTCAGGTAGGGAATTATGATTTGAGTCCAGATGCGATTTCAGAAGATATATTTAATTCTGAGGAAAGCAATAGAAGCGACGAAGATCAATCGACTATACAGTTTGGTGAGCCCATGGAATCAAAAACTTTTTCTAAACATTTTGTAGTTTACTTTCAATTGTTTTGCTACTTTTTCTTTGTTGGTAAGCGTGTGTCAAAAATGGTTTATAAGCAGAGATTGAGGTTCTTTACAAATTTATACAAATACATGCGCAGAGGGCAAAAAGAGGGAGCAAATATGAAAATAGTTTTTGCTTATTTCCTTGGTAGCTGTGAAGACAATTTATTTGAATAACTCTCTTGTTTTTGATGTGTCGAAAGATACTTGTTTTTTAAAAGTTTCTGGGGGAAATTATGGTTTTAGATCTTAAAACCTTGCAGAGGAGAAAGGGTTAGATGTGTTCTCCTGTAGCTCATACCTTGGTTGGTTTGTCGGTGTATACGATAGTAACTCCTCGTGAAGATTTGACCAAGAGGTGGAAGATAGTTTTTTTTATTATTTTCCTTACGGTTCTACCTGATTTCGACTTTCTGGTTATGTTGATCACTAAGGACATAAGTGATCATAGGACTTATACTCATAGTCTGCTGTTTTCCATATTTGCAGGCTACTTGTTTTATAAAATAGCTCAGACTAAATATCCATCATTTCGTGCCACGTTTTGTTTGTGCTTTGCCCTTATTTTTTCTCACGTTGTTGTGGACGCTTTTGTGGCCGATGGGTTTTACCCCAGTAAAGTTGCGTTGTTTTATCCTTTACCTTACCTAATAAACTCACCGGTTCCTATTTTCGATGCAATAGATTGGGCTAAATCAGATAACTGGTTATTTAGTTTAGAAACGGCAAAAGCTGTTTTTAAAGAGTTTGTTATTACGGCGACCTTACTTGCGATTGTTTATTATATGAAAATTTATAGGTTTTCTTTAAAACAACAGGAACAAAATGCTAAACGCTAAAACAGCCTTGACTTTTCTAAAGGGGGTAGTAACTAAAAAAGCCCCGATGTATGTCCAGTTTGCTCTGGCCAAAGGTTGCAATATTAAGTGCTTGATGTGCAGTGTGGTTGAAAATAGAACCCATGAAAAAGAGTTGAAACTCCCTGAGATTGATATTTTAGCCAGCAATTTAGATAAGATGGGTGTGAGTATGATTATTCTTACCGGAGGTGAGCCTTTTCTGAGAAAAGATCTTCCGGATGTTATAAAAATTTTCCGAAAATATAATATTCAACCTCGTCTACAGACTAACGGTTTGTTGTGCACTGAAGAAAACTTAGGCAAAGTTATTGATGCTGGAGCTTCTGAGGTTACCATTTCCTTAGATACGCTTGATATTGAGAAACAAGACATTATTAACCAGAAACAAGGTTCTTATTACGATATTTTACGTGCTTTAGCACTTTTCTCAAAAATGTTTCCTGTTAGAGGAAATATGACAGGTGTTAATGCAGTCGTATCAAAATCAAATATTCACGAGATCCCTGCGCTTATAGATTTTGTTACTCAAATTGGATTTTATCTTTCGCTTATACCAGCTCATTTAACTGATGAGGATACAAAACATCCGGATGAGGACACTAGTTTCTTATTGCGTAGAGGAAGTGATGTTATGGAAGTAACGGAAGCAGAGCATAACGCTATTGACCAAGCTTATGAAAAAATCATACAGATGAAACGTGATGGATATCATGTGCATAACTCCAATCGGTTTTTACGAGAGTCTCCTGATTTTTTAAAATTTAAAAAAGTTCACTGGAAATGCAGTAGCCCGGATTTGTACTTCTCAATTAGCCCTGAGGGAAGGTTTCTACCTTGCGTCGACTTAGAAATACCTATGGATATTCACATGACACATCCAGACTTTCTAAAAAACTATAAAGAGGGGAATTTTATAGAAGCCATTAAGGAAAAAGTTAATGCATGCCCAGGATGTATGTACGCATGCTACCCCGAAATTCATTATTTTTGCCGCGATACAAATGTTTTTATTGAAAGACTTTTTCAAGGTGCGAAAATATCGCGTTTTTCTAGAAAAGTGATGACTTATGAAGAAATGGTGGACCTGGCAGATGAGATGCGTGAAAAATATCAATTAAATGAGAAAAAAACGCCCGAGTTGATTATTAGTTAGTTTTTTTTGGTTTTTTTAGTACTAGATTCAGTATCATTTGACAGGAGCTTTTGGCCGATAGGACTTGAGTGATAGAGATATGGTTTTTAATAATTTAGATCAGTAGGGGTTTTATTTGAATACGGTAAGTATTGGTAAACATTCAAGAAAATTTACATTACCTTACTTAAAGCCTGATAATTTTGATGAAAGGCTCTGGAGGCCTGTGCGCGTAAAAAAAATAGCCCTAATTTGGCCCAAGGGTTTTGATAAGACTTACTCCATCCCTCTTCCTTACGGTTACTTAAAGAGTAATATTGATGAATCGAAGTATGAAATTCGAATATTTGACAATACAATTTCGAATAGGTCGTCTACCGATGAGTTATTCAAAAAAGATCTGCGAGAATTTGATCCCGATCTTGTAGGTGTTTCTACCTGGTCACCAATGTCTATAGAGGCAATTGACTGTTTAAGAATTGCGAAGGAAATTAAGCCTGAGGTTATCACATGCATTGGGGGTGCTCATGCCACTAGTTATCACGAAAAGATAGCAGGGGTTAAGGGTGTTGATTTTATTTTTAGAGGCGAGGCAGATCTTTCATTTTCAGTTTTTTTAGAACAATTAGAAAGGCAGGACCCAGATTTTTCGAAGGTAAAGGGCTTGGTCTATAGAGGGACAGAGTGTGTGGTTGTAAACGATGTAGATAGGGAAGACGATCTCGATAAAATCAAGATACCAGATTATGATTCAATCCAATTAGACTACTACGTGAGAAACGGCTATCGATGGAATTGTCCGCCCAAAATTAATGCGCCGGTTTGGATTACACGAGGCTGCCCATATCGATGTGGTTACTGTGCAGCGCCTGAACTTAATGGCAAACCTGTTCGTACCCACAGCATTCCTTATATGATGAAGTGGATCAAATATCTTTATTTTCAGAGGGGAGTACGGTGGATAAATATTCTAGATGATAATTTTACTTATCATAAAAAATACGCAAAAGAATTTTGCCGTGCTGTCATTGATTTAGGCTTGAAAGGACTTCGATTTGGTACGCCAAATGGAATAAGGATGGAAAGAGGAGATGAAGAATTATGGGGACTAATGAAACAAGCCGGTTGGAAAACACTTATGGTTGCACCGGAAACAGGTTCTGAGAAAACGATTAAGCGGATGGATAAAGATCTTGATTTAAAGATTGTCCCTCGGGTTGTAAAAGAAATTAAGGAAGCGGGCTTGAAAGTTCAAGGGTTTTTAATCTTGGGTTATCCAGGTGAATCTATAGAGGATCTTTTTGCTACTCGTGAATTAATTCTTAAATGTAAATTTAACTTTGTTTTTCTTGCTAGTTTTCAGCCGCTACCTGGTACGCCAATATACAACGAACTGGTAGCCAATAAGGAATTGCCAGAGGGGATATTGCCGCACAGTTATTCAGATGGGACTCGGGCCTATATGCCAGATGATCTAAAGGGATTTAATTTTCCAAAATTTATTTTAAGAACACATCTTTTGATGATGATTAATAATCTACCTAATGTGCCGTATCACTTAAGTCTAATGTTTAAGCTTTTTAGCCCTCGGCAAGTCGTAAAAAAGGTAGCGCTGATTTTTTTCTATAGTTTGTTTCCTCAGAAGCAGGGCGGCGAAACTTCCATTTTTTCACAAGTAGACGAACAAGATCAAGCAGTAGAGTCTGATACTGTAGAAGAAGGCCCAGTTTTAATTCATCCACCTATGCATCAACAGGCGCAAACATTACAAACTAAAACTAAAGGGGAAGAGTAAATGAATCGCCCCATTGTTCGTACAAAAGGAAGGCATAAAATTCTATTGGTCTACCCCTTACAGGGTGGATCCGGTGCATTTGTAAGGCACATTCCACTTGGCCTTTTGTACACCTCTGCAAAGTTAGTTAAGCAAGGTGCTTTTGTGGAAATATTCGACTGCAGACTCAACCCGAGGACTTGGCGTGAAGAATTAGCAAATAAGTTGGATAAAGAAACTTTAATAGTAGGGATTTCTGTGATGACTGGAAGCCCAGTCGTGCAAGCATCTAAAATTGGTGAGATGGTTAAAGAATTTGATTCGCATATAAATGTCGTCTGGGGTGGCCCACACGCTACTTTTAACCCAAATAGTATTTTAGAAAATGAAGAAACTTGTGATTATGTTGTGAATGGGTATGGAAGTGAGGCTTTTTTTGAGCTATATCAAGCACTTATAGTAGGGGAACAACCTAGAAATATTCCTGGTGTGGTTTATCGAGATGGAACTAGTATAGTTGCTACTCCAAGAGAAGAAGAGTTTGAGCATATAAAGTATGAAGATATTCCATATCACTTAATATCCGATTATGATGCCTATGGTCATATTGGTCATAACAATCGAACTTTCTCAATGTACTCAGCGCTAGGATGTCCATATTTGTGTACTTTTTGTAGCTCTCCCGCAGAGTATAGAGATATTCCAGGGAAAAAATGGATACCTCTTGAGGTTCAGGAAGTTGTCGACCACGTTGAGTATGTAGTTAAAGAATATAGAGCTAATTTTGTTTATTTCATTGATGATGATTCTTTCGTTAATTTGAAGCATGTGGAGGGAATAATTGACGAAATTAATAGGAGAGGGCTTAAAGTAAAACTCGGTTTTAGAGGGGCAAGAATCAATGAGATAAAAAAAATGACAGATGTATTTCTTGATAAGTTAGTAGCAGCTGGAACCAATATTATTCATGTAGGTGCAGAAAGTGGGAGTGATCGAATACTAAAGCTAATAAAAAAAGATTGTACAGCTGAGGATATTCTTGAATGCAATCGAAAGCTTGCACGTCATCCAGAAATGAAAACTTTGTATAATTTCATGATGGGTGCCCCAACCGAAACTGCAGAAGAATTGAAAGCCACTAGAGATTTAATGCTAGCAATCGTTAGAGACCACCCTAATTCAATTATTGGTACCCCAAATCGATTTAGACCACTTAAAAATACTGAGCTATATGACTTGGCGATAGAAAGCGGATACACTCCACCTTCGACTGCAAATGAATGGTTAGAATATGAGATTGAAAGCGCTACGGGAACAGATTCATTGCCTTGGATAAGTGAGGAAATAAAAAAAATGATGGATTTAATTTTAATAGGTTCTTATTTTATCGATAGAAAGGCTATAAAAGTAGCAACAGGCAATTCTGCCATAGAAAAATTTGTTAGACTTGTAGACAATGTTTACGGGCCAATTGCTCGTTGGCGTTTGAGAAACGGTAATACAAAATTTTTTATTGAGCTACCTATTTACAAATTTGCGAATAATGTTGCCAAGTCATTTACTCCCAATTTTGAATCAAAGAAAAATAAAATAATCGCATAGCTTTATTCTCTATATTCCCAGCCCCTACCAGCCGCCCCTTATACTTAATTGATAAGTTTATAGTTATATCGTAGCGTAAAATGGAAAGAGTTAAGATAGTTTTCTAGGTTGGAAAACCCAGTTCAGTAAGTAATGAAGTAGTAAAAGAGTTTAATATATTCCAGAAGCACCTTTATTATTCCACTACAGGTTTCCCACCACCTTGGGTATGGAACTGTTGGATCATACGCAGGCTGCACACGGAGGGTAATATCCATTTCCAGCCAAAGTAACACCCGTATTAATTGAAGGAGTGGTCAGGTTTATGGTTCCAAGCACCTGCTAATGTCGTTAAACCATTAGAGCTAATATTACTCGTGGAGGAGGGTATTGTTTCCCCATTAAATCGTCAAAGAGAGTTAGGTTTGGCATTAATGCCTTCCTGAATGACTACATTGCCTCCTGAGGCAATTAGCTTTCAATTTTATAGTTCAATAATATTTTTAAAATACATCATTGAGAGTAAACTTTTTGGTTTTATCTAAAAAACAACAGGCTAATCAACAAAAAACCACACTACAACAGATACGAAAAATAATAAATAAGAAAAAAATATAGCCAAAAGAGATCTTATAACGTAGGGAGATGCGGCAGAATCAAATGGAGTTTTAAAATATCGATGATAAATTATATAACAAAGAGATAAAATTATCCCAATTATAGCATCAAGTTTATTTAAATCCAATTCTGCTCCAAAATAAACAATTAAATCTAACCTTTCTTAACGTTAATAAAAATTGGTCATACCGCAAATTAATTCCAAATTACTTTTTAAAAATTTTGAACAAATTAAAATGTATTATGCCAATTCAAAATTTAACCTTTCAACTTAAACCCGTAGTTTAATGATATTAAAATATAGCTACTCCCATCTATATAACTAAAAGATTTGATAACCTTTATCCCTTAATACTTGGCCTTGTGTCTATTTCTAAGATATAAATTTTCTTATTTTTGAAAAACTTTACCTTTTTTTCAAGAACCTCAAACCCACATTTATTCTGCCAAGCATTAGTAAGCTTATCAATAAAATTTCTTGCCTTATCTGGCTCATTGTTAGGCCCACCTGAAGACGGATCCTCCAAATATCTTAAGCCATCAGGCACGAACAAAGAAAAAGTATCTCCGTGATTAAAGCTTTCATAAGGTTCATTACAGATGTCTTTATTTTTAAAATAAAATTTATTGTCTTCAAGAATTCCTCTGTGAATGTCTGGCAAGTACTTTAGTGATAGTAGTTTATTTATATACCAATATGAAAATTTTGAAGATGCATCTATTGGACTACCAAAATGTCTGGAATTTAATATTCTCATTGATTTTAGTTTCGGATCAAGCCTAAATGGCAAGCCATCTACTTGGTCTTCAAACATTACTCTTCTCTCGCCATACCTGTAATCAGAAAATAATAAAAATAAATCTTTGGATATGAAGGCCGAAGCAGGAAAAAAAACTGCATAATCACTATCTTGTAGGGATTCTTCAATCAAACTTCTAAAGCCTAAGTTGATTTTTGATGCAGATGTATAAAGCTCTTTATTTTGATAACCTCTCACTGAAATCAATATTATTAAAACAACAGATGCGATAATTGTTCTCAATTGTATTTTTTCTTCTGCTTCTGAACGAGGTAGAAATAGGACAATAAACCCTAAAAATGGGGCTGCATAGTTTCTGGTTGCTATACCAACTTCAATGTAAGTAGCTTCCTTCAGGAAAGCATTTATTAGGCTATAAATAACTGCTAGCACAAAAAAACTAGACATAAAAATATATGCATCCTTATAGGTCGTATTACTTCTAAGTTTTTTTATTGTCTCAGGCAGATTGAACCTAATCGCTAAGAAAACTAATGCCATAACAAATACAAGGCCAATTAATAAAGGTATTAGGCCTACCTCCTTTAATTCTTGAAGAGACGTAAAATGAGTCATCCAAAAAGGAAGCATAGGAAGAATTGGAAAAGTAAAAGCCCCAAAAAAGCAGAAAAATGTGAGCAACACCAATAAAACTATAAACATTGGACTAGTTGAACCAGTATCATTCTTCTTTAAGAAAAGTGATGCTATAAGAAAGGGAACCACTAAGAGGATTGAGTGAAATTTAATGGATACTGCAAAAGCCAGAGCTACACTATACCAAAAGAGGGTAGACTTACTACTTCCCTGGGCACCTATTTTTAAGCCAAGGGAACACACAATGATGCCAACACCAATCAATATTCCGATTGGACACAGTAGTTCCAAATAATAATTGCTAGCCGGGAATAGAAACAGAAAAGAAATAAATAAAATAGTACACAATAATGATGTTCTAACTATTAATATAAGCCCCAAATATATCATAGAAAAATTTAATATCATTAAAACAACCCTAGATTGGAGCAGCAAATATTCCGGGTCTTCGTTAAATGGAAGAATTGAGAGGAAGAACGAGGGAATAAACACTAGTGGAACGCCAGGATGTATAAAATCTACTTGATAGCCATTTGCATATGCTGAGACTATGCCCGAAAAATACAGTGTCTCACAGTCACAAGTTGCATGAAAATAAGGGTTTGGAAAAAATATACCTACTGACACTATTAAGATTAATAAAAATATCCCATAAATGCACAATGAAAAAAATTTATTGTGTTGAAATTGGCTCATAAATTTTTATGATGACATCTCTTGTAAGTTTATTAAAAAATTACAGGTAGGATTTTTTCTTATATAAATATAATAAGAGTTGCAACTCATATGCATTTCGTTCTACCTGGTAGGCACAAATTATCAAATGTAATTGTTTGGCGTCAACTGAAAGTGTGCCAAAGTAGATATTTTCTAAGAGACACATTTGGTTTATAA
>JABHTG010000040.1 GCA_018697205.1 Nitrospina sp.
AAATAACTGCAACCACGGGCCAACGACTATTCGCCAGTATTCAGGCGAATGCTTTACATCGTGAATCCTGTTCATATTTTGCGAAAGAATAGCAAGATACTTTTCATAAATGACTTTTAAATATTTATAATCGGACAGCATCCGATTGCGATCATCCCAATGATAAGGAAGGACTCTGTAATCCAATTGGCTCCAAATATTTTTGCGGCTGAGCCGTTTGCACCACTCCCCTAGAAAAAGTATTTTTCCATCTGTATTCCAGGTTCTTTCGTCGGATGTAGTAACTAAGAAGTGTTTTTCCATTTACTTTAGGGCATCTCTTGAAATTGATATTTTTCGTCTTGATTTCATTTCCGCATGACATTTATGAAGAGCCAGAACATTTTTAGGTGTTTACACCTTTATCCCGTTCAGCCCTCAGACTACCCATCTTTATACTTAAAGGTAGAAACCAAGCCTCTGGAAAATATTTTGGGTGACTTTGATATTGTCTGTTCTGCAAACCTTACATCAGCCTCAGTAGACGCTTACCTTTCAGGTCTTAAAATCATTGTAATGCTGTGTCCAACGGACCTCAATTTCAGTCCCCTAAGTGGTTGTCCAAGTGTAAGCTTTGTGGGTATACCGGTGGAAATTTCAGAGGCTTTTCAGACGGTTCCTTCCGAAAAGACAAACAAACCCGATCGCAGTGAATTCTTTTTCCTCGACCCGAAATTTCCTCGTTGGAGAAGACTCCTATCCTCTGTTAGTTCAACTTGCAACGAGCATGTAAAATGGTAGCTAACTTTTTCTATGGAATTTCTTAAGTGTTTTTACGCTATTTTTGGATAGTCATTTTCGCCTTACTAAAGGGGGAGTGCAATTATACTTAGCTTTTTACCGGCAAGCTTTAAAACCTTTAACATGATTATTGAATATCTGATAAAATTAAGCATTAAGCAAAATTAGTAAATCTTTTTTGATTGTTTTTATTTATGAAATCTAATGATTCGCCGAAAATATTAATCGTTACAATTCCGCTTAGGCCCATGCCTACGGATTTCCCGCCTATGGGGAGCTTGTCTGTTATTACAGCCCTAAAGAAGGCCGGTTTTAATAATACAGAGTTTTATGATATCGATTATTTACGCCCCGCCCTCTCTGATGTTTTAAATTATATTGAAGACAAAAAACCAGACATCCTTGGAATCAGCGCAGTGGTATCCACAGCCTATGAATACACAAAAAATTTGTCTTTGGAGATACAAAAAAGACTTCCCGAAACCACTATTCTAATGGGCGGTAATTTAGGGGCATCTGCGGAAATAGTTTTAAAAAAGACCGGTGTGGAATATATTTGCACTAGTGAGGGAGAAAGAACAGCTATTGACTTTGTAAATTGCTGGAAAACAGCCAAGTCCAAAGATGATTTTAAAAATGTTAATGGATTAACATTTCTGGATCAAAATAATGAAATGGTTATCACCCCATTTCAGGATCCGGTTGAAGCAGAAAAGGTTTATGACATTGATTGGTCCTTAATGGGCGAAGGAGAAAAAATTGACTTTTTCTTCCCCTTAAGCCACCTTGCGCCGATTATTTCCAGTTCTTTTTCCAAGGATCCAAGAGTTTCTGACTCGCATCGGAAAGGCAAAAGGGTTGCCACTCTTGCAGGGAGCAAGGGTTGTGTGGCACGTTGCACTTTTTGTCACCGTTGGGATAAGGGGATACGGTACATTCCCGTTCCTGTTCTGATGGAACGACTGGACAAGCTGATTGAAAAGTACAATGTTGGATTTGTAAATTTTTCTGATGAAAATTTTGGAACAGACAGGAAATGGCTGGCTCAATTTATTTTAGAAATTGCCAAGCGAGATATTCTCTGGCGAGTTTCAGGAATGCGAGTTAACACAATTCATCCTGAGTCGATTAAAAAAATGAAGGAAGCCGGTTGTAGCTGTATTTATTATGGAATGGAAAGTGGTAGTCAGAAAATTCTTGATGTCATGGAAAAAGTCACTAAGGTTGAGCAAAACTATAATGCCGTTAAATGGATGGCGGAAAATAATCTATATACTATTGTTCAACTTATTATAGGGATGCCAGGAGAAACCCAGGAAACAATCGATGAGACATGTAAATTTACCTCTTATTTTGTTGAGCAGTCTCCTAATACTGATCCAAATGCCCTAAGTATCAATTTTGCCCAAGCTCTTCCGGGAACGCCTTTGTATGAAATAGCCCGCCGAAAAGGACAAATCGGATCATTTATTGAAGGGGAGGAAAAATATTTATATCAAATTTCTGACCGGGATGCTCGGGATGGAGAAACTTTCCTGAATTTCACGGAATATCCCAGGTTGCTATTGGAAAAGTGGCATTTCGATATTCAAAGAGAAACAAGGAGTGCTTATATTAAAAAGTGGGGGATGGACAATTATTATAAAGTAGTTCTAAATTCCTCGAGATTTAAGGATTTAGCAGAAATGAAGGAGACGGCTGGAACAACTGAATCAGGGTACTTTGCCGATCCTGCTCGACAAAATGAGATTCCCTTGGAAGGGGCCAGTTTGCCAAGAGAACAGGTCAGTAGTGACGCAACCGATGCTACCCAGGGAATCAAGGAAGAGGTTCGCCTGGAACAAGGTCAAATTCCTTCTGTATGGTCCTTGGTCAAACAAAAATCCATCAGCTCTATTGCCACATTTTATCCGCAATTTTTCTCAAGAAACAAAATTCTTATTCCCATTTTTGTTTTAGCGAATTGTACTAGAAAGTATGGGTTCATTTATTCAATAAGGTTGTTTTTCGATTATCTGAGATGGCTGTTGGGGGACCAATTTAAGAAGAATAAAAACTCTATTATTCCAGAGTATATTTCTTTGAGAAAACTTCTAAGAAAAAAAGTATTTCCAGATATAGAAGGTGAAAACCCCAGCATGGCTAATTTGAGAAAAGGGAGATAGCAGAACCAGTAAAAAAAACCAGCACCTTTTTTAGAATAGAGAAAGTTTCAAGCATACACATTTGTGCAAAAAAGATGCTTCTAGCTACATGCATTGGGGCCCAATCGTTGTGTTTATTATGATATGGAATCCTTAAAAAATGCTGTTTTGGAATACTCCAAAAACCCGGAAAGCAATCCAACCTTGGGAGATGTGTCCCCCATTTTGGACCAGTTGTATCCTTTTCGCGATGGAAAGGCAAGTCAACGAATTGGAGAATATGTAACATGGTATTTTAAAAGCTTGGAATCAAGTTCCAGCAAAAAGGAAGCCTTGAGGATAGCAACAGAAAAATATGCTGAAAAGTGGGGAGCAGATAAAGTAATTCGCCACAGCAATTGAAGTGTTTTTATTGGAAACCTCAATGATAAAAAATAAAATAGGTGTCATGCAGGGTCGTCTTTTGCCAAAGTACCAAGGTCGTTATCAGGCGCATCCTGTAGACTATTGGCAAAAAGAGTTTGAGATCGCCAAACAAATTGGATTGGATTGCATTGAGTTTATACTTGATTACAACGATGCCAAGAAAAACCCGCTCCTAAAAAAAGGTGGGGCGGAAGAAATATTGGAGGTCTGTAACAATACAGCCGTTTCAGTCAATACCATTTGCGCCGATTATTTTATGGAAGCCCCCCTGCATTCTATAAATGAATCGGTGGGCATGAAGAGTAAAGAAATCCTTATTAGTTTATTGAAAACTTCTTCAAAGCTTGGAGTAACAGATATCATAATTCCATGCGTTGATCAGTCATCACTCGACACCAAAGAGTCCGTAGACCGTTTTATTAATCAAATCCAATCAATTTTACCTGATGCTGAGCGTCTAGAAATCAATCTATCGCTAGAGACGGACTTGGCGCCGCAACCTTTTTCCGAGCTGTTGGGTAAATTTGATTCAAATCGAATA
>JABHTG010000126.1 GCA_018697205.1 Nitrospina sp.
ACATCTCCACCATATACCAGCACTACTCACTCTACCTTCGTATATTTAGTTTCTGTGTGAACGACACTTTCCACGACAGTCACACACGTTTAAACATTGGGGGTTTTCTTGATGTACCTTTAGAGCAGTCAAGTCCTCGTAATACTGGATAGTTGTTGTAGTAGACCCACCAAATAAGGAGATACCATATATAGTTTACCTTGTGGATGTTTAACGTGTGTATTGGAAAAAACCCATCAATCCCTAACTTAATAAGCACATATAGAAAATACGATTAGGGCAAAACACAAAACAATGCTAAATTGTTGTTAAATTTTTTTATTCAGTATTGTCCTTGTCAAAATATTGAAACACTGAAGTTTTTTACAATAATACTTGAGCACCTTATACACTTAGGTTTTGATGTTGAGTCCATTCTCTCAAAAAATCAACAAGAGCAACTACCTGAAGATATAGGTTGATGGCAAGGTGATTACATTATTTGTTTTAGAAGTTACTTCCTTATTCCCACTCAATAGTATCAATGCGTTATCAGAAAGGCGATTGAAAAGGGTTGGGAACTTTAGCAGACTATTAGCCGATAAAACCGCCAACACTCGATAAAAACGATTTTGAAAACAAATTAATGATTAAGCAACTCATCAAAAAGACGATACTCCTACCTCTGAACGTCATTCATTCCGCTTTTGTAGCGTACGACAAAATTGTTACCACTATTTTTCCGCAGTTGAAAGGCGTTGGGCGACAACCGTTTATCAACACCATCGATAACAACAGAAATTTAGTCGAACACGGAGCCACCAAATTTTGGTTATATACCCCAAATCACATCTGTAGTTTTAGGCGCTCGACATTTTCCACTAAAGAACCAGAAATGCTCGAATGGATAGAAGAATATGGTGGCGGTGTCTTCTACGATATAGGTGCCAATATTGGGATTTATTCACTGTATTACGCAAAAACGAAAGAAGGGAGCGTTTACAGTTTTGAACCTTCTGTTTTTAATTTGAGGCAGTTAGCCAAAAATCTAAGCCTCAACGATATGTCAAAACGCATCACTATTATTTCTAACCCACTTACAGAGACAACTGGGGTTGCTTCATTTATAAATGGAAGCGCGGATGAAGGCGGGGCATTAAGCGCATTCGGCGTTGACTATGGGTACGACGGAAAACCAATCAATAGTGATATAAAATACAGCGTAGTAGGATTCTCGCTCGACGATTTAATTGAAAAAAACATTTTAAGGGAGACACCCTCCCTCATTAAAATTGATGTCGACGGTATCGAACATTTGATTTTGAAGGGCGCTCTGAAGACATTAAAATCAAAAATCCTCAAATCAATCTTTATTGAAGTTAACGACGACTTTGAAGAACAATCCCACCAAGTAAAAATCATTTTGGAAGATGCTGGCTTCAAACTGAAAGAGAAGCGCCATTCGGAAATGTTAGAGGGAAGTACGCAGTTCGGACGCATATATAACCAAATTTGGATTAAAAGATAGGAAAGCCGTCTTACACTATTTGAACTATGCCTCGTCACAACAACGATGTGTCAAATAAAATATATTTGCCGACGCAAAGAACGTGCGATTTTGACTCGTTTTGCCGCATTTCACTCAGAACCTTATTTAGATAATTAACTTCCTGAAAAACAAGAACCTCCAAATACCAAGTCCCAATCCTCCCACTTTAAAGATGGCAAGATGATTGGACTTTTTTATTTACGGTAGGGCTCCGTGAGAACTACTGATGAAACTCATATTTAAGGTGAATTATCGGAGCAAGATAGATAGACGATTTAACGTGATTTGACGTAGAGACACTATTTACGTTTTATTAACTATTTTCATTAATTTCAGTAACTACTTGTAAATAATAGAACTTATAATAGGTCTATTTATTCGTAATCAGTAGGTCGACGGTTCAATTCCGCCCGCTGGCTCCATTTAAATTAATGGGTTATGAGATTAGTATCATAGCCCATTTTTTGTTTGGGGTGGCATCTGGGGTGATAAATGAAGGTAAGTAGGAGTAAACCTTCCCTAGCTATGTTATAGTTTTTAGGAATTATCCTATTTCGAACTAGTTGAAGGTCTTATGAGTTCATTAAACAAGTTTTTTTACTTTAGAAAAATGTCAGGGCTCACCCAAAAAGAATTTGGGAAAAAGCTTGGGATTGTTCAAGGCTATCTTTCAGACATAGAGAGCGGTCGTAAGGTTCCATCTAAAACATTAGATATTTTGTTCGAGTTCATAGTTCGAGCACCGAAGGGCAAAAGTCAAATACAAAAGGTTAGTAAAAACTTTACTGAAATTAATGGGGGTCGAACTGAAGTTAATGTGGGCCAAGAGGAGGGTGCAATGTATCGAGAAAAATATCTAAAATTATTAGAAAAACACATCCAATTACAAGAAGAGATCAACAACTTGCGAGAAGAATTAAAAAAAGTATTCCCTTTTAAAGAGAAGAGAGTCGGTTGATTGGAGGGGGTGAAATCAGTGAACTGAAAAAACATTGCCTTAAGTTAAAGCAAATTGACAGAGAACAAAGAAAAATTCATCCGATAGTTGGGGCAGTAGGCAACTTTATATACGATATTGTAACTGACACATCTGAAGCTGATTTTCTTGAGCAGGCCATCTACAACCTCAAACCAGATAAGCGAATTAATTTTAGCCAGATTCTTTCCAGAGTTGACACAAAATACAAAACCAAGTTTCAAGAAATGAGCGTTGGATTTAGAGGACCTGAGACTGAAGTCTTGACCGCTCCAATTCTTTTATCGAAT
>JABHTG010000112.1 GCA_018697205.1 Nitrospina sp.
AGGTTCTTAGAAGGAGTTCCATCTTCTGGAGCGCTCTTTTTTTTACGAGGGGGTCACAAATAAAAAAATACATTTTAAATCTTATGTCTTAGCTTAGCCCGTACAGCTTCCTACTACGGCGATGGCATAAATCACGCCATCACCTTCGCTGCTCATGGCCGCCATAAACCACGGCAGCACATTCTATCGCCTTGATGAATGAAATTATTTGATACGAATTCCACAAAACTTCCACAACAAGATGCCAATTGATTGGCAGAGTGTCTAAGTGATTGAATTTAAAGTAGCCCCAAGGGGAATCGAACCCCTGTTTCCGGCGTGAGAGGCCAGCGTCCTAGCCGCTAGACGATGGGGCCACATTAAAAGTTATCTAATTATTAATTTATTGCTCTAGCTAAAGCAAAGTAATTTTATTAGTTTGTTAGTTGTAAAAAATTAAAACCCATCACGATCCATTATCGGTGGTCCTCCACCCTTTTCTTTACGTTCTTTTTTCTTTTGATCGCGAACTTTTTGTTCCGCATCTAGATCGCGCTTGTTTACCTTAGAGACAAGAAAAACCATTAGTGGGTAGGCAGGTAGAGACATCACTCCCCAAGTTAGCATAAACTTTCCCTGTGTTGAAATTGGAGCAGTCCCCTCGTTCTCAACCCCACCAGCTATGGCTAGACCGATCATCATCCCTAGTCCCATGCCAAGTAGAGATGATATAGCTGCCTTGTGTAGGATTTCGTTTTGATATAAAGTTGAAAATATCGGAAACTCGGTTACATATGCACCGAGTACGCCAAGTGTAAACAGAATGAACATTACGGCCATTAAAAAGTCATTGGTTATTGCAACAGTAGCAACTGCAAGATATGCTGGCGCACAAAATCCTAAGAGAAAGGGGTTTTTTTTGTTCATAAAATAGTTACCATTAGATAAGAAATATTATGGCTGGGGCACAGGGAGTCGAACCCCGACCTCATGAACCAGAATCACGCGTCCTACCATTAGACAATGCCCCAGCGCTTGGTTTGTCAATTGGTAATAATAGGTTTTGGAGGTATTAAGTGTCAAGCTCAAGTTTTAAATTGAGGAAACTATTCACAATAGTTATCTATAAAGATATAAATGCATAAGGGTGGTAAGTTGGAATTTTTTTATGAGAGTGATTGCAGGACAAGCTAAGGGAACAAAATTAATAGGTCTTAAGAACAGTAATGTTCGCCCCACTCTTGATCAAGTGAGAGAAACATTGTTTAATATTCTTGGTCATGATTTGTCTGGTGAATACTTTTTAGATTGGTTTGGAGGTTCGGGGGCAGTTGGTCTTGAGGCATTGAGCCGTGGAGCGGAAAAGGTTGTTTGGGTTGAGAATGATCGACGATCTCAAGATTTGATATATGCCAACCTGAAAAAATGTCGATTTTTAAGTAATGAAGCCAAGTCTTATTATAACTGGGAGTTGCTAAAAGTTGACGCGCTTCAGGCACTTCCTGTTTTAGAGACAAAGGCATTAAGGTTTGATGTGGTTTACATAGACCCCCCTTTTCAGGATAATTTATATGATAAGTGTTTGGTCGGTCTCTCTAGATCACAACTACTCAAAAAAGAATCACTTGTTGTAGTAGAACACCATAAAAAAAACCTTCTTCAAAAAAGTTACGGCCAACTTTTGCTTTGCGATCAACGGTTTTCAGGTGATACTTCTTTGTCATTTTACGAGTTAAAAATTTATAGTATGTCCAAATAATTAATTGCTTATGTATTACGGATGAAAAATACAAATACAGATAAAATTGTTGTTGCTATGAGTGGAGGCGTAGATAGTTCTGTCGCAGCTGCTTTGCTCAAACAGAGCGGAAGGCAAGTTGTGGGTATCTCACTTCAGCTTTGGAACTATGCTACAGATTCGACCGAACGTTTTGGTACCTGTTGTTCTTTGGATGATCTTGGTGACGCGCGCCGCGTGGCAGATAGAGTAGGAATTCCTTTTTATATTTTAAATATGGAAAAAGAATTTAAAGAAAAGGTTGTCGACTATTTTGTTTCTGAATATCTAGAAGCAAGAACACCAATTCCTTGCACGCTTTGCAACCAGCGGTTAAAATTTGATCATCTTATTAGCCGTGCAGAAGGATTTGGTTATAAGAGAGTAGCGACAGGTCACTATGCGTTGATCGTTAATGACGAGGCAACAGGACGTTTTACCATCAAAAGAGGGAAAGATAGATCTCGTGATCAAAGCTATTTTCTTTTCAACTTATCTCAGGAACAACTTTCTCGATTGGAATTCCCACTCGGTGATACTGATAAAAAGGAAGTGCGACGCATGGCTAAAGAACTGGGACTCACAGTGGCAGATAAAGCAGAGTCACGAGAAATCTGTTTTGTTCCAGATAATGATTACGCCTCGTTTATCGAACAACGTGTGAGTGAGGAAAGTTTTCGTGAAGGAAATATCGTCAACACTGTTGGAGAAGTTTTAGGTAAGCATAGAGGATACCCAGCATTTACCATTGGACAAAGGAAAGGCTTGAACCTTGGTGGACTGAAGGAACCTCATTATGTGACTGCAATTGATCCAGATAAAAACGAAATTACAGTTGGACTTAAAAGCGGCTTGTATCGCAGGGAATTTTTTGCAAATAAAGTCAACTGGTGTCTACCAAGACAAGAAGTATTTGAAGCTCAGGTGCAGATTCGTTATCTTCATAATGGTTCAACAGCAAGAGTGACGCCGATTTCTGGTGAGCGTGTGCGTGTTGAATTTTTGGAACCGCAACTTTCTATCACGCCAGGTCAGTCAGCAGTTTTTTATTTGAATGATTGTATAGTTGGTGGTGGGTGGATTGAATGACTAGTGTTGTTAAGGTTGCTGTAGAAGCGGCTCTTGCTGCTGGTAAAATTCAAGCCGAGCACGTTGATAAAATCCAGAGTATATCGGAAAAAAGTGGGTTGCGCGGTGATGTTGTCACCGAAGTCGATCTTCTTTGCGAAAAGGAAATTATCAACCGCATACAGAATTTTTTTCCAGAAGACGCTATTCTTGCTGAAGAATCAGGTGAAACTTTAGGCAACTTAAGTAAGAAATGGATCATTGACCCTCTTGATGGTTCACTCAATTATTCTCATGGTTATCCCTGTTATTGTGTGTCTATAGGAGTGGAACATGCTGGCGAATTGGTTGTTGGTGTTGTTTTCAACCCTAATCTAGACGAACTTTTTGTTGCAGAAAAAGGGCAAGGTGCCACGCTCAATGGGAAAACTATAAAAGTTTCTGCAACAAAAACCCTTGAAAAAAGCTTATTAGTAACCGGATTCTCCCCTAAGATTATGGGAAGTGAAGATGATAATCTAAAGCATTTCTGTAATTTTATGAAGTCTTGCCAAGCTGTTAGGCGTCCTGGTTCTGCAGCAATGGATTTATGTTATACAGCAATGGGACGATTTGATGGCTTTTGGGAGGCTTGTCTAAGTTCCTGGGATATGGCTGCAGGAGTTTTGATTGTTAGCGAAGCAGGTGGGCAAGTCACCGATTTTGATGGAGGGCCTTTAAGTATTTACGAAGGTCATATTGTTACTACTAATGGGAGAATTCACCAGCAAATGGTTGAAATTTTAGCAAGATCATAGACTTATAAAATAATTTAGAAAACTTACCAATATAACTCTAAATTAAAAGCGTGTGTCTTCTCTATGTATTTGATTTAAGAAGATAGGTGTAACCATTAAGACCGTCTTTGTATAGCGATAAAAACTTGTCGGCTTCTTCCTGAGAGATGTGTCCTGTTTCTACATAATTCACCAAAAAACCTGACACTCTTCCGGCAAGTTCATCTGCCTTGAATTGAACGTAGTCTAGTACGTCTGTTACATTTTCACCTTCAATGATTTGTTCATACTTCAAGCTTCCATCATCTTGAATTGAAACATGGAAAGTATTGGTATCACCAAATAAGTTATGAAGGTCGCCAAGTATTTCCTGATAAGACCCAGTTAAAAATATACCTAGTTGATAGGGTTCCCCTTTCTCTAATTTGTGGACTTTGAGAGTGGGCGTATTGTTTCGGTTAGTTCCAATGAAAAGATCTAGTCGCCCGTCAGAATCGCAGGTGATATCTTCTAATGTTGCTTCACGCTTGGGTTCTTCATTAAGTCGTTGGATGGGGAGAACAGGAAATACTTGGTCGATAGCCCACGAGTCAGGAACAGATTGAAATACAGAAAAATTGCAAAAATATTTATCAGCTAGATTTTTGTGCAGGGTTTTTATTTCATCTGGCAAATACTTCAATCGTTCTGATAATTTTTCAATTTTTCTAGATATCCCCCAATATATTCGCTCACAAAGAGCACGGCTGCGAAGGGTTATGAGCCCAAGTATAAACTGATTATGAATTTCATCTTTTAGATGGGTAGCATC
Organism: Nitrospina sp.; assembly: GCA_018697205.1. GTDB lineage: Bacteria > Nitrospinota > Nitrospinia > Nitrospinales > VA-1 > Nitromaritima. Next base: position 4,412 of record JABHTG010000112.1, read on the forward strand.
ATGCCATGATTCAATTAAATTTTTATTAGAAGTGTTCTCCAATACGTCATAAATTTCGTGTACAATTTCTGGAGAGCTTTTAGGAATTTCAATTTGCTCACTCCATTCTGGGAAAGAAGTAACATCTAGTACATTGAAAACGAGGATAGAATGATAGGCTGTCATTGCTCTCCCTGACTCTGAGATAATATTAGGGTGGGGCAAATTTTCTTCTTGGCAGGACTCCAATAAATGATAAACAACATCGTTGGCATATTCCTGTACGTTGTAGTTAGTGCTTGACGCATAGGTTGAACGCGATCCATCGTAATCGACACCAAGCCCACCTCCAACATCAATATAATCGATAGGGCATCCGGACTTTCTGAATTCTACGTAGAAGCGCCCAACTTCTTTTAGACTGTTTTTAATACGGCGAATATTTGTTATTTGGCTGCCAAGGTGAAAATGAATAAGTCGTATACAATTCTTTATCCCTCGTTTTTCTGCAAAATCTAATGCATCGATTAATTCCATAGAATTGAGGCCAAACTTTGAATATTCTCCACCCGTCTCAGCCCATCTTCCTTGGCCGGAACTCATAAGCTTAATACGAAGTCCAATATTGGGCTTTATATTTATTTCTTTTGCAACATGATCAATAATCTCAAGTTCGCTCGGACGTTCTACAACAATAAATACTTTTTTACCAAGTTTTTGGCTCATCAAAGCTAGGCGAATGAAGGTCTCATCTTTATATCCATTACATATTAGAAGAGCTTCTGGATTATCCAAAATTGCGAGGATTGCATGTAATTCAGGCTTTGAACCTGCTTCTAGTCCAAAGTTATAGGGTCTACCAAATTTCACTATTTCTTCTACTACCTGACGCTGCTGGTTTACTTTGATGGGATAAACTCCATTATAGGTCCCTTTGTAATCATATTCTTTGATAGATTGATCAAATGCGTTGGCTAATTTTGCAATACTTGCTTTGAGAATATCAGAGAAACGAATTAGAGCTGGAAGGGAATAGCCCTTAGCTTGAATATCTTCAACAAGTTCTTTTAAGTCGATGGAACGGTTGCTGCCATTTTGCGGTTTGATAATAATGTGACCTTCATTATTAATATCAAAATATTCTAAACCCCAACCACGGATATTATATAAATCACGTGAATCCTCAATAGTCCACTTTCCCATTACCCGGTACCTTTTGATCTAAAGGGCTAATTCTTTATGCCTTATAATTTTTTTACGTAATGTTTTAAAGTTATATTATCTTTTTGGAAAGTCAATTCATTTGAAGTGACTATGCTTTTTAAAAATAAAGGGAAAGCAATAGGGCTATTGGCTAATTTATGATATATATTCAGACCGTCTGTCAAAGATATTTAAAGGAGCTGGGATGAAAATAGAAGGTGTAGGTGTTAGGGAAATTTCAGAGAAGTTTGGTACCCCAGTGTATGTATACAGCATGTCCGCTCTTCGTCAATCTATCAAGGAAATCAAACAGTTGTCTCCGGTGACTCGTTACGCTATGAAAGCTTGCTCTAATAAGCGTGTTTTAAAAGAAATGCTAGATCATGGTATTAAGATAGATGCTGTTAGTGTTTATGAAGTAAGGCGCGCAATAAAAGCGGGTTTCAAGCCGGAAGATATTTGTTTCACTAGTGATATTTTTTCCAATGCAAATGATGTTCATTTCTGCTTGGAAGACAAAATTTTTACTAATTGTGGAACTCTTGGAATGTTGGAGGAGTATGGCTGTGCTTTTGAGAAAACTGGTCGAGGGAGTGTCAAGGTATCCATCCGCATCAACCCAGGAGAAGGCGCAGGTCATTCCAAAAAGACAAATACGGGTGGGCCCTATAGTAAACATGGTATTTGGTATGAAAACCTGAGTGAGGCACGGAATATTGCAAAAAGGCATGGTCTAATCATTTCTGGTGTGCATACCCATATTGGATCGGGAGGTGATATGGACCATTTGAAGCGAATTGCCGGGAAATTGGTAGACTTTGCTAAACAATTTAGCGATCTAGAGGTAGTTAATTTTGGAGGTGGTTTGCCTTATCAATATGATCCTAATTTGCCGCAAGACGATATTTCTAGATATAAATCGATCCTTAACGAACGGGTGGGAATTTTGGAACAATACTTTGGTCGAAAAATAGTATGTGAGATTGAACCTGGCCGAAGGTTTGTCGCTGGTTGTGGGTATTTAGTCGGTGAAGTAAGGGCTCTTAATCATACCTTTGAAGAAGATGGTAAAAGACTCGATTACGTACTTGGTAATATTGGGTTTTGTCATTTAATAAGGCCTATGGCTTATGGATCATTTCACCCTATATGGATTGTAGGGGATGACTTAGGCCCTGATCAGAATATTATTATTGCAGGCCCAGTTTGTGAGTCTGGAGATGTTTTAACTCAAAAAAATGAAGAGCCCGTTCCGAGAAGACTGCCAATGCCAAAAGCTGGCGATCTAATTGTAGTTGGTGGGGCAGGTGCTTATGGATTTGCAATGTCGTCTAATTACAATACTCAGCCTCTTATTCCTGAAGTGGTGGTAGAAGAAGGTAAATGCAAACTTACACGGCGAAGACAGACACTTGATGATATGTTGCGAGAAGAAGCTGATATGTTTTGATGAGGAACTATGATTTTTAGGTCGATAGAATGAGTTAAATTATCCACTAAACTAGTGTAGGTTTTTTATAAAGATAATGATTAGATTAGAGGGTCTCTTAAGAGATTATTCAATAATGGTTATTCTTTAAACCCCAAAACTTAATTTTGAACATATTTAACTTGAGTGGTTTTATCATTGGGGAGTTCGGTATCATTCCGTCAACAGATAAGACTGAAATCCGTCAAAGTAGCTAATTCCTTTCTGTATTCCTATGCGTTCCTGAAAATAATGTCTTCCTTTGGACAAAGATGACAGACTGAACTTAATATGCCAATCATGATAACTTGAACTTGATGTTCGAAACCTTCCAAGCCATGGATTCAAAAACCCCAATGTCGGTGGCCAATTTTTATTATCTCCAAGGTGAACGCCACCTTTTTGCTGGGCCGACTTAATAAAAAGATACAAAAGATACGTTTCTGCTCCCCAAATATCGGTGCCTTTAATAACTGGGGAAATTATATCCATTGGAACACCAGACTTGTTTTCAATAAAAAGAGCATGCTTCCCCACTACTCTGGGCTCTTCAACTTTTTGAATATTCACTTGAGGCATCTCTGAAGTCCCTAGTTTTAATTCATAATCAGGATCAAATCTTGAAGGAATAAACCGTTTAACTTGTAAGTTGAGTTCATAAACACCAAGATTTCCGAGAGAATATATTTTATTAAATCTACTAGCAGGTAATCTAAGCATTTGATCAGGAGTCCAGGGAGTGAATGAATAATTCTCTGGAGGCATACCTTGGTGAGAAATAAAAATAAGTTTTTTTAATTCCCCACCACGGGCGAAATATATCATGTGCTCCATTGTTTTTTCTCCCATATATCTTATAAGAACACTTGATTCAGGACCTCCGGTACTAAGCACAATAAGGTTATCCTCTGGAATATTTTCTTCTACCCAAATTGCGAGTTGAGAAGCCTCAGATAATGTTGCATTCGGTCCTGCCACAACTAAAGAGCCATTACTTCGATCTTCGTAATGCTTAGTTATTTTCTTGTTTGAAAAGTTAAAAAGAAGAAGAATAAATATTAATCCCAAGACATAAGTAAATTTACCTATTTTTTTAAAAACCCATAAAAAAATATAAGTTATTCCGCTAGCAGATAGTAATAGGACAAACGGTAACCAATAAATATAGGTCCGGTCGAAACCAACCACGCCTGTTACTAATGTAAGAAAAATAGGGACTAGAAGAACTGATAGAAAAAGAATTTTTTCTCTTGTCAGTTGTAATTGCCAGAGGCCTAAAGCGAAAAACAGATATATCCAAAATCCCCAAGGAGCAGCAATAAACTCGGTGATGTTTTCTATTTTATCCCAGGTCAGGGCTTGATTGTTGAACTGCTTACCAAGTTTCAATCCTTCATAAATAGTTAGAAAATAAACACCTATAAGGGAAAGCATTATAAAAAGTTGGGTAAAACCCTTCGGTATGCTTTTAATGGAGAGTTTGATTTTCTTAGCTTCTAAATATTCTGTAAGAATGATGAAAACACCTAACCCACACAAAAAAAATAAATTACTTGGAAGAGCCATAGTCATAGCAACACCAGATGCTATTAAAATACTTCCCCACACCAGGCGAAAAGTATTTAAATACTTAATCGCTGAGTATGTTGCCAAAGTTACTAAAAAAATTGTTAGTGCATAGCCTCGCCCTTCTAGGGAATATTTTAGATGTGGCCAAGATACTGACATTAATAGGGCAGACGTTAGGGCAGTTGGCCAGGGAACCTTGATTTGCAATCCAAGTTTATAAATTAAAGGAATTGACAAAACACCTGCCAGAAAAGAAGGAAGTCGAAAAGCTATTTCACTTTCACCAAAGATCCAAATAGAGAACTTTGAAAAAAGGAGAAAAAATGTGTGTTGATTTGTATCGTGGTAGTTAAGAATTAAGTCTTGCCAAGGTATATCAATATATCGATTAAAGGAAATAGCTTCATCTTCAATGAGTGGACTTTCAAGGGTGGGTAATCTTAGGGCTATTGAAAAAGCGATAAGGCTTAAAATGATCCATAATTCTTTTTTTAATGAGGTTTGTGACATTAAAGCAGGAGACTTGATTAGAATAAGGGGGTGATCTCTTGTGCCATTTGTATATCGGCTAGAGTTACCCCTCCTGATGAGTGAGTCCAATACTTTACCGATATGCGTTTGTAGTTGATATGAATATCTGGGTGGTGGTTATTTGCCTCTGCGGCCTCAGCTACTTTCGTTACGAAATCAATTCCCTCCATGTAGGTAGAAGCGTGTTTGACTCTCTCAATAAAAGGGATGCCACGTTCATTTTTCCCGGTTTTCCATTCGGGCACTAGTTCTTTTATTTTCTTCTGAAGTTCCTCTTCGTCTAATGATTTTTTTTCAACCATTGTTGCACTCCTAAGTGTTTGATACGTCAGAAAACCGTTGGCAGTTCTAAAAATTTATTATCGTACTTTGTCTAGTTTGTGACGCAAAGTGGTCTCATTAGTTTTATAAATAAAACTTTCTATGCCATTAATTTTTAATACAGGGATTCGTTCCTTGAATTTTTTATACAACGTTTCATCAGATTCAATGTCGGTCATTACTAATTTAACGGGATAATCTGTGAGCACCCTGTTTACAATTTCTTTCATATCGTCACAGAGGCTACAGTCACTTTTTGTTAGAATTTCTATAACTATTATAGCTATGGGCTCTTTGGTCATAGTTGAAAGTAATTAGTGGGCTACATCGTATGAGTCATCGTAGTGAACTTACCCCAGATAGTGAGCACTGCAAACAACAAGATTGAACTCCACAGAATAATCATTGCAAGGGGTCTTTTTTTAGGATCAGTTTCAGGGCTGCGGTCTATGAATGGGACGCCGAGAAGACATAAACCAATCAAAATTGGGGCAACAATTAAAGAAGGGACCCAAATATTTTCTAAAGCATAAATCCAGACGAATTGCCATGGCGGTTTAGTGACTTCAAGACCCATGATGGGTGCATTCCCTAATGGTGGAGAAACTGTTAATGCTAGTAAACAGATAAGAGTAAAGACACCGACTCCAGCGCGAAGAAGGTATGCCATATGTTGAGTGAAAGGGATCATCTGACTCTTATCTGTCCCGTCAGGCTTCGGAGAAAGTTTATGATATTTAATGTAAAATACATGAAGACCGAGTAAGCCCATCGTAATGATTGGTAGCAAAGATATATGAGCCATATATATTCGACTTAGTAATGGTACGCCCGGAGAAAATTTCTCTGTTAGCGGGATACCTAAAATGCCAAACTTTTCCGCAACCCAAAGAAAATGATCTAATGCTTCATAGCCTTCCTGGTCCCACTTGAGTACTGTTCCTGTAAACATCAAGGTTACCATGAATCCCAGTAGGCAAACACCGATTAGCCAGTTGATCTCTCTTGGGTTTTTATAGGATGCGGTATAAAATACTCGAATCATATGAAGTATAATAGTGATTGTAAGGATCTCGCCTGCCCAGAAATGAATTCCGCGAAGGAACCAACCAAGATATACTTGGTCCATAAGAAAATGCACACTAGTATTTGCTCCTTCTGGAGTGGGATTAAAGAACTGAGCTAGCATGATCCCACTTATGACAAGGACTCCGAATGAGGTCATCGTCATCCCGCCTAAAGAGTATTTTATAGAGTTCGAGTGCTCCGGGATTTCGTATTCAAGAGTATCGAGACCTAATCGTTGCTTAAGAAGGTTGTAAAGTTTGCTCATAGGTTTTGTCTCAATAAGAACGGTGCGTATGTCTACCTAGTGCTTTTCTCTAATACGGAAAAAATTTAACCCTAGAAAAGTCAGTCCGGAAAGAACGGTAATAGTTATAGCGACTTTGTGACCTTTTACAGTTGGCGAAACCCATTCGTGTAATGATTCTTCTATATGTTGTTTTTTATGTTGGTTATGTTGGTCTGCCGAGTTTGTTTTTTCTTTAAAGCGTTTCATCGGCTCACTAGTCCCCATGTCATTCATTAAGGAAGAATCAACGTCTAAAGAATTAATACTTGAAAACGGAGAACCCAACAGGTTTTCATCTATGGAATGGGGGTTTGAGACTTCTTCATCACCAATAGAATAAATAGAATCATTAAATGAATCTGTTTCTTCAATTAGAGAGGGTGTAGGTTTTTCTTCTGAGTGACCACCACCATCGGCAAAAATTAATTTTGGGGTTGTTAGTAGAAAAAAAGATAACAGAAGAATGAACTTAGTATTCATTTTATCAGCCTCGCTGAATTAGTTGAGCGAATGCTTCCATTGTTTCATCATTAGCCCAGTCTCGAGGGCCGATGGCTTTGTGAACTATAATCCCATTTTTATCGACAACGAAGGTTTCGGGAACCCCTGTTGTTTTATAATCTTGCTTAGCTAACTTGCTATCGGGGTCAAGTAGGACAGGGAAAGTTAAATTGTATTCTTTTACGAATGGGGCAATGAGTGAAAGGTCTTTATCAACGCTAATTGTTAACATTTCAAAATCATACTCTCTAAATCGCTGATAAAGTTTTTCCATAGATGGCATCTCCACTTTGCAGGTAGCGCACCAAGTTGCCCAAAAGTTGATAAATAAAACCTTCCCTCGATAATCCGAGAGCCTTATTTTTCCACCCTGCAGAGATGGTAGTTCAAATTCGGGAGCTAAAAATGCTTCCGCTGGATATTCTACCTCTCCTGGTTTGAGATCTACCTTGTTTATAAAAACAATATAAAAAGAGAGTAGGGCAGTTACGAGCAAGGCATAGGGGATATAGATGCTGGTTGGTTTTTGTTCGTCAACGGTATTCATATTCTTTTAAAGTCGCTGTGGTTTGTAAGGACGATAAAACTTTTTATCAACTAACATAATTATTTCGTCCAAAGTTTTTCCTTGTTTGTATAATTCATAAGCATAAAGAACTTCATTGATGCAAGTATCGCATTTAGACCCGTGTTTATTGGTAAAGCAGGTAAGCAGGGTCTTATGTTGGTGGTTTTTTTTACAGTAACAGTAACAAAATTGGCTATCGATTATTTTTGGAATTTCAGACGCGATTCGGTATGCTTCTGCAGTTTTTCCTGTGAAGAAAGCTGAAGACATCACGGGTCGATTTTCAATCAATTGTCCCGTTGCTGGAGCCACAAGAGTAGTGTGTTCAGTTGGTTTTGTTGCTGAATATACGATACATAAGATTAATGTTATGACACTTATAAAAATGGCAGGTCTTAACTTAACTTTTTTTTTATTTTTTTTTGCGCTCACAAGAGCTCCATCATAATTTTCTAGTTAACGTATAAGCGATTTATGGGTAACGTGACTATATTTAGATTATATGGAGTGCTAGTAATCAATTCAAGTAGAAGTTGAGAGATAATATCGCCAAATATTGGTTTTAAGTTAGGTATGATTGTTTAGATAGGCTGTAGACGGGGAAAGTGGAGTTATATTCTGCCTAGGCTGGGGGTTAACGAATGGCGGAATACCACTTACTTAAAATTTGTGGGGAAAACCCAATTAAAAACAGGGTTCCAATGGTAATATTGCGTAGTGTGGTATATACAATTCCTTCCGCTTTCCATCTGCGCGCTGAGGTGTGAGCTTTTTCCTTGAGTAGGGTGACATTTCCCTCTCGACTGAGTCGGCGAAAAAAATCTAGGTCTTCACAAATTGGGAGTGGAGAAAATCCACTCATTTTCTGATATATATCGGCGCGGACAAAGATAGCTTGATCGCCGTAAACAAGATTGAGATATTTTGCGCGCCAGGTAGCTAGCAAGGATATGGCTTTGAGGGAAGTTTTTTCAGATTCAATTTGTAGGCTAAATGCGCCACCAGCAGTTTTGATTGACGTCATTGCTTTTTTCATTCTATTAAAACTGTGCCAGGTTAACTTGCTGTCTGCATGCATAAATAAGAGTATAGTCCCGGTTGCTTTTTTTGCACCTGCATTCATTTGACAAGCTCTTCCTGACTTACTGTTAATAACCTGAGTTGCTATACCAGAGGCTAATGGAACAGTTAGGTCAGTACTTCCCCCATCTGCAACAATAATTTCATGCGGGTTGAGGCTAGAGATAGCTCGTAGGCTATCTTCTAAAATTAAAGCCTCGTTGAGAGTCGGAATAATGATAGATACTTTCAAAATATTAAGTTACCGAGGGGTAGATTGCCTTTGCGGAATAAAGCTTCTTCGAATCAATCATGAAACATAGTCTATATAGACTAGGGATTAATTTAATCATAATTGATAAACGATTGCAATGTTGTGAAAAATTGCCAAACTTGCAATTAGGTTTATGCCTCTACACTTGGAGGTTAAGATGATATATAATTCTAATAACTTTATTTTGTATTAATATTTTTTGTGATTAGGTTATGTTGGCACATTTTATAGACTCGAAGTCGTTCCAATGTGGATATTTTAAAGATAAAAAATCTTTATTTGAAGAATATTTGCTTGAGGATATTTCAGAGATTGAATTTGAATACTTATTGGCCCATGGGATGAGGCACTTTGGAGACTACTATTTTCGTCCGCGTTGCCTTGATTGCTTTCAATGTATTCCTATTCGCCTTAGGACGCAAGATTTCAAGATAACTCGAAGACAGAAGCGGGCTCTAAAATCTTGCCACAAAGTAGAAATTAAGGTAGGTTCTCCGCAGTATTCAGATGAAAAGTTTGATTTATATATTAGGCATAAGAAAAAGTTTTGTGCGTTACAGGATGATGTTGAAGATGAACAGAATTTTCGCCTCTCGTTTTATGTCAATACGACTTTTGGAGTCGAGTTTGAATATTATATTGATGGGAAGCTAGTTGGTATTGCTTTAGGGGACCACACTGCAAACACATTTTCGGCTATTTACACTTTTTACGACACTAGCGACCCGAAACTCAGTTTGGGTACTTTCAGTATTCTAAAACAATTAGAATTTTGTCGAAAGAAGGGCGTGAAGTTTTTTTATCTTGGATACTATATAGGCGACAATCAATCGCTTAAATACAAGGGAGATTTTAGGCCTAATGAAATTTATATTGATAACTCTTGGCGACCTTTTAGAAACGGCGAAGGTGAATATCTTCTTCCAAAAAATAATATTTTGTGGAGAAATACAGAGTTTTTGATTCAGGCAAAAGTAGACCAACTTAGGACGAATGCTGGAATATTAAAGGCAAAGGAAAATATTTTTTCGTGAACTTTGCTCCCATTTCTTTAGAGAACTTCGAAAAATAAAAGATAAAGCCAGATTACAAGCATTACATTGAAAATTACACCGACATGAAAAACCACGTTAAAAAGTTTTGAGTAGGTAAATTTGTACTTCACTAACAATCTCCTGTTAATTAAATCACTTTCAATCCATAACTAGCGTTTTTAATCTAGAAGCCAGATCTGAGCTTCGAATAATTCTACGAGTTGGTTTATCTATTAGATTTAAACTCATATACAAGCGTTCCAGTTTTAAGAAATAGTTTGACTCTGCGATTGCCCTGCCACCGGCATCTCTAATTTCATTTCTCCAAATGCTTAAACAACTTAAATGTCTTAAATTTGGTGATTGAGAGAGTGCAATCGCTCCCTCGTCACCTATTTTATTGGAGCACAAATAAAGTTTTTTTATTTTATTTAGAGTCTGAGAGGCGGCAATTGCCTTTACTCCCTGATCTCCTATTTTGGTGCTATCCATGTGAAGAGCAGAAAGAGAGGGTAAACAAGTCGACATAGAAAGAGCTGTGGCTCCTTCAGGTCCAATAGGATTTGAGTCTAGAAATAGAGTTTCTAAATTTCCTAAGTTTAATGAAGTGGCAAACGATCCAACTCCATCTGCTCCGATTTGATTAGCTTCCAGCATAAGACAATTAATATTTCGAACTAGTTTTGATTCTGCCAGTACTTTTGCTCCCGTATTGGTTATTTTGTTATGGTTTAGAAATAGTTTGCCTAAGTTTGGAAGGCACCGGCTTTTAGATAAAAATTCGATTTCTGCATCGCCTAACCCATTATTACTTAAATCAAGCTGTTTAACTTCTTTCAGTGTGTCTCCAGCTTGACATAAAAGACGCATGGTTTCAGGAGTAACACTTTTATTCTCAAGATCTAGTAGGTCCCCCTTTGGACTCAGATGGGAGAGAATACATTCCTCCAGTTTTGATTTGGTTCTTGTTTTCAAAAAAATTCTTTCCTTTATGAATTAAATAGTAATGTGTTAACTATTAATCTATATAATTTTCACCTAAATTACAAACATGGTTATGCAGACCTTAATCGCAATTATTATGATGTAAGGGTGAGCTAAATTGGGTATAAAGGACAGAAGATGTAGATATAAACTCTAGTACAACGTTATTAGCAATCGGTTTGGTCGAAAACCATTGGTGTAAATAAAAAATTTTTTTTCCGGAGAATTGTATGATTGTTGGAGTTCCTAAAGAGATTAAAGAAGATGAGTACCGTGTCTCGTTGACTCCAGCAGGTGTACACGATTTGATAGCTGATGGGCATATAGTTCTCTTCGAAGATGGGGCGGGGGAGGGTAGTGGACTTCCAAATAATTTGTATGAAAAGCATGGCGCGCAGATTGTAGAGAGGAATGATATTTTTTCCCGCTCAGAAATGATAATCAAGGTTAAAGAACCTTTACCAGAAGAGTTTGATCTTTTGAGAGAAGGACAAATTCTTTATACATATCTCCATTTAGCTCCTGCTCCTGATTTAGCGCGCGTACTTCTCGAACGCAAGGTGACGGGTATAGCTTATGAGACTGTTCAATTGCCAGATGGTTCGCTACCATTGTTAATTCCGATGAGTGAGGTAGCTGGGAGGATGTCAATTCACGAGGGATCAAAGTACCTTGAAAGAGAGAATAAAGGACGAGGCATCCTTCTTGGTGGTGTTCCGGGGGTGGACCCCGGGCATGTGGTGATTATTGGAGGGGGGGTTGTGGGTGCCAATGCAGCTAAAATGGCAATAGGTACTGGAGCCTCTGTGACATTATTGGATGTCAACTTAAGTCGCTTGCGTTACTTGGATGATATATATGGTGGACGTTTAAAAACACTAATGTCAAATCGTGTAAACCTTATCGAATCACTTCGTACAGCTGATTTAGTTGTTGGGGCGATCCTTATTCCTGGTGCGCGAGCACCAAAACTTATCACACGAGAAATGCTTTCATTGATGATGCCCGGTTCGGTCATTGTTGATGTCGGAATTGATCAGGGGGGAGTGATAGAAACTTCTCGTCCCACTACTCACAGCGACCCCATATATCTAATAGATGATGTTGTACACTATTGCGTAGCTAATATGCCTGGTGCGGTAGCGCGTACCTCAACATTTGCGTTGACTAATGCAACTTTCCCTTATGCTTTAGAGTTAGCTCGTAAGGGATTTGATAAGGCATTTCAAAAGAATCCAGCTCTAGCTAAAGGATTAAATGTATTCAATGGTCACATAACGCATCCTGCAGTAGCGAATGCTCTTGATATGGAGTATGTTTCTTTAAATAAAATTCTCAATTAAAACGATAGCCCAACCCATTTTTAAAAGAACCAATGAAGCCGTCTAACTTTGTTCATCTTCATTTACATACTTCTTTTAGTTTGCTCGATTCTTCTCTGAGACACGACGCTCTATTTAAGCGTGCAGCAGAGTTAAAGATGCCTGCTGTTGCTATGACTGATCATGGCAATATGTTTGGTGCAATTGATTTTTATAATGGAGCAAAAAAATATGGGTTAAAACCCATTATAGGTTGTGAGGTTTACGTGGCTCCCGAAAGCCGTCATGATAAGAAAGACAAATATGACCTCCGAGACGCTTCCTATCATCTCATTCTTTTAGCCCAAAATGAAAAAGGTTACAAGAATCTTCTCAAGCTTGTAACGTGCGGCTATATGGAGGGTTTTTATTACAAACCCCGCATTGATAAAGAAGTATTAGCTGAGCATGCAGAAGGCTTAATTGCTCTAAGCTCCTGTGGACGCGGCGAGGTTGCTTATAATATTAATAAGGAGAATATACCACGTGCGATAAAAGTTGCTGCCCAATACGGAGATATTATGGGGGCAGGTAATTTTTTTCTCGAACTCCAGAACCATAAAATGGAGTATCAAGAAAAAATTAATAATGAGCTAGTTAAAATTGGAGGTAAGCTTTCCCTCCCTTTGGTCGCAACGAATAATTGTCATTACTTAAATCGTGAAGACTTTCATGCTCATGAAATACTTCTTTGCCTACAAACTGGCAAGACTATGAGTGATCAGTATCGCATGCGTTACCCTTCCGATGAATACTACTTTAAATCCTTTGATGAAATGGCAGAGCTATTTCTAGACATCCCTCAAGCAATAGAAAATACTTTGAAGATCGCAGAACGGTGTGAGCTGGAAATGGATTTTGATAAGCTAAATTTCCCAGATTATCCAGTTCCAGAAAGTTATACACTTGAATCTTACTTAGTAGCGCAGACAAATAAAGGAATGGAAGAACGTTTTAAAGAGATGACTAAACTGGGAATAGCCTATGAAAAACCTCTTTATAGGGAAAGATTGCAAGAGGAACTTGGTATTATTGAACGAATGGGATATCCAGGGTATTTTTTAATTGTTTGGGATTTTATAGATTACGCTCGAGAAAATAATGTTCCTGTAGGTCCTGGTCGGGGTTCTGCTGCAGGAAGTCTGGTTGCTTATTCTCTGCGCATAACAGATATTGACCCACTTCGATACGATCTCCTTTTTGAACGATTTTTAAATCCTGAACGAGTCAGTATGCCTGATATAGACATCGATTTCTGTATGAACAAGCGTGACAATGTCATCAAGTATGTTAGCGAAAAATATGGGGGTAGCCAGAATGTAGCGCAAATAATTACATTTGGTGGTATGAAAGCCAAAGGGGTTCTAAGAGATGTCGGACGTGTATTAGACATGCCTTATGGAGAAGTTGACAAGATAGCAAAATTGGTTCCTAACAGGTTAGATATTACTCTTAAAGATGCTTTTAAAGAAGAACTTCGTTTTGGGAGTATGAAAAGAGATAGTGAAAAAGTAAAAGAACTTCTTGATATCGCTTTAAATTTAGAAGGGCTTCCTCGTCATTGTTCTACTCATGCAGCCGGTGTTGTTATTTCATCAAAGCCCCTGACAAACTTTCTCCCTTTATATAAATTTCCAAGTAAAGGTAAAGGGGAACAAGATGAGGTGGTGACCCAGTATTCTATGGGGAGTGTAGAAAAGCTAGGCCTATTAAAAATGGATTTTTTGGGTCTTAAAACACTTACCGTAATAGATAACGCTCTTCGTCTTATAAAAGAATCACTGGCCGTAGACCTTGATGTTTCAGCAATTCCGATGTCTGATTCAGAGACGTATAAATTACTTTGCAGCACCCGAACCCTAGGTGTTTTTCAGCTAGAAAGTTCCGGTATGCGCGATTTGCTTAAAAAAATGAAACCCGACTGCTTTGAAGATATTATTGCACTTCTTGCTTTGTACAGACCCGGCCCACTGGAGAGTGGAATGGTGGATGACTATATTAAGCGAAAACATGGAAAACTTAAGGAAAAATATGAACTCCCGCAATTAAAAAATGTTCTTAAGGAAACTCACGGAGTAATTCTTTATCAAGAGCAGGTAATGAGAATTGCTAGTATTTTAGGAGGGTTTAGCCTTGGGGATGCTGATCTTTTGCGGAGAGCTATGGGGAAAAAAAAGCCTGAAGAAATGGAAGCTCAGAGAGAAAAATTTGTAGCAGGGGCTCAGAAAAATAATATTGATATTAAAAAAGCAACAAAAGTATTTGACCTAATGGAAAAATTCGCTGGTTATGGGTTTAACAAGTCGCATAGTACTGCCTACGCATTAGTTTCATATCAAACTGCATATCTGAAGACTCATTACCCACTCCAGTTTTTTGGTGCACTCATTACGGCAGACATGGATAATACTGATAAAGTCATTCGTTATATCAATGATTGTCGGGATATGAAAATAAAAGTTATACCGCCAGAGGTAAATGAAAGTATGAAAGACTTTACTATCGCTCGTGATCATTTGATTTTTGGACTCGGCGCAATAAAAAATGTTGGATCAAGTGCTATTGACTCAATTATTGAAGCTCGAAAAGAGAAGGGCTGTTTTTCTTCATTAAAAGATCTATGCGAAAATGTTGACTTACGCCTTGTCAATAAGCGCGTAGTAGAAAGCCTCATTAAAAGTGGTGCATGCGATTCATTAAACCAAAACCGTGCCGCAATGATTGAAGATCTTCCTTTTGCAATAGAAATGGGACAAGCAAAACAAAAAGATGATCAACTTGGACAAAGTAGTATGTTTGAAATTTTTGAAGGAGAAAAAAAAGAAGCAGAGAGCTCGAATATGCTAGAGGACTGGAGCGACCGTGAGCGCTTAAAGTACGAGAAGGAAACTATAGGGTTTTATATTTCAGGTCATCCACTTGAACAATTTGCTAATGAACTGACATGGTTTGCAGATGCATCTTCGGCGAGTATTTTGGAAAATGATACGAGTGGTGAGGTGAGCATCGCAGGTATTCCAGCTAAAGTTTTACCTAAAATTACAAGGAAAGGTGACAAGATGGCCATTGTTACTTTGGAGGATTTGAGAGGATCGATAGAGGTTATTTTGTGGCCTGAAATCTATGCTTCGACTGAAGCCTTTTTGTCCGATGATGAACCAATTTTGATTCAAGGGACGGTTGATTCTGACGGGAACCAACCAAAAGTGATTGCTAAAAAAATTTGTCTATTAAAAGAAGCAAAGGAGCACTGGGAAGGTAAAGTTCATATCCGTTTTCGAACCCCAGGATTAGAAAAAGATACGCTGATTTCGATTAAAAAAATTCTTGGCAAATATAAAGGTGGAAATGAGGCTTTCCTAGAGTTTTTATTTCCTGATAATAAAATAAGAAAGTTGTCAGTTGGAGAAAATCTTAAGATCAAACCATGTAATGAAATTATTCAAGAAATCAAGGCGATTCTTGGAGAAGATTCAATAAGATTTGAGTAGTCCTATTGGGCTTATGACTTATGAAAAGAATGAATAGTTGTTGTCTTTTTAAAGGCGAATGATATTAGTCAGAGAAGAAATAATCTTAAGAGGTGTGTAATTTAATTTTATGACTTTAAATATGGGTTTAGTAATTTTAAAAAATGAAGAAAAGGTGAGGGCGTTTAAGAAAAAACTGGCTAATGGTTTAACTTTAGTTGCCATTGAACAACCTCATATACATAGCGTTGAATTAGCTATGTTTATTCGTTCTGGTCTGAGATTTGAAAGTAGAATAAATAATGGAATCTCCCACTTCATTGAACATATGCTCTTTAGAGGTAATACGACGTTCAAAAATTCATATTTGCTCAATAGGGAGTTTGAGCTTATAGGGCGAGATTTGAGAGCTTCTACTATGAGCGATCATACATATTATGGTTTTAGTCCTCATACCTCAAATTTAAACCGCGCAATGTATCTATTCTCCGAATTTTTCTTGGAGCCTACTTTTCCAGAGATAGAACTTGAGCGTGGAATCATTCTTGAGGAGTGTTTAGAGGACTTAAATGAAAAGGGGATTGATGTTGATATAAATAATCTAGCTTGTAAGATTTTGTATCCAGATGATGCACTAGCCCGACCTACAATTGGGACAGAGAAAAGCATTAAGAGTATAAGTGTAAAAGATTTAAAGGAACACTACATGCAGTTTTATACTCCAGAAAATATGGTTTTGGTAGTTGCTGGATGTGTTAATCATGAGATTTTTTTTGAATATGCAGAAAAATATTTTTCTAGGCTGGTTGGAAACGGTTCTATTAAG
>JABHTG010000127.1 GCA_018697205.1 Nitrospina sp.
AAGAGTTAACGCGGATTATGCTCAACTGGGCAGAAAATCATATAGGCGAAAACTGGCAAAAAGTCTTAGCTGATGGGTACCTTCATTTCTTAATAGATGTCAATCGTTCTCAGGTTGAATATGAGCGTCGTGGAAATTATTTAAATAAAAGCTATAGCGATGTGTTCAACCGTGTTTACAATAATTCTGAATTCATGGAATTTTATCACTGGGGAGTATTTGTAAGCACATTTGCCTGGGAACACCATATTAAAATCTACGATTTGTACAGAAATTCTTTTTTACCTTGCCTGAATCCTGAAGGAGGATGTCTTCTGGACCTAGGTTCTGGTTCTGGAATCTGGAGTTTTCTAACCACATATTTTTCCCCTAAGTGGATTTCCCAAGGAATAGATATCAGCGAAAAGTCTGTAGAACTTTCAACCAAGATGGCTTTGAGTTCTGGTTTAAATACTAAAGTGGCCTTTAAAACATATGATGCGCTTAAATATAAAGGTAATAAAAAATATAATGCGGCCATTTCTTGTTTTCTAATGGAACATTTAGAGAAACCACAACTCTTACTCCAGAATATGGCTTCAAACCTTGAAACCAAAGGCTATGCATTCATAACTGCCGCATTAACGGCTGCCGAGATAGATCACATATCTGAATTCCATCGCGAATCAGAAATTGTTTTAATGGCTGAAGAAGCTGGGTTTCGGGTTATTTCTATGTATTCAGCCGCGCCTCCTTCCCACCCTGACTCTTATAGATTTCTTCCTCGATCACTTGCTTTAATCCTTCAAAAACGGAAAAATGATATCTGGTAAAGTAAAAAATACTGTTTGACGAGGGAAAATGGTCTAAATTGGCACCTGCTTACAAGAAACTCAAAATAGGTTTTTCGTCACCACCATGCGTAATTCTAAAATTTGTCTATGTTAAATAAATTTTTATCAGAATTGTTTACGGGAAAACTTAATAAGTCGCTTTCCATTCTCGAAGACATACCCTTGGAGGCGTCGGTTCCAAATGAAGTTTTGACGATGTTACGACTGGCAATCTTTAAGCCTGAACAAAGTTATCTTTCTTACCAAAAAATTTCAAACATCTGGTCTAAGTGGGGACAGCCACCATTGAAACCAAGCCCAGCCAAACTAAAAGTACTTTTTCTTTCAGATTTTACCGCCGACCATTTCGCTCCAATGATTAAGCTTTTTTGTGCTGCTCAAGGCGTAGAAGCAGAGGTCATTCTACCAGGATTTGATTCTATAGAACAAACCACTCTAGATCCATCCTCATCAATGTACGAATGCCAACCAGACATAATATCTCTTATATTTTCAGAATATTGGCTGCAAAAATATATAGGGAATTCTTCTTTGGTAGAACAAAGTGACCTAGAGACCTTCCAGCACACATTGTCTAATTTAATTTCTGCAATAAAATCTAACTGTTCAGCAGACATATTGATTGGCAATCTACCAGGAAGATCTTTTACGCTACCCTCTGGAACCGTATCTATAGATAAAAGGATGGGATGGAATCTTGCTGTAAATAAATTCAACCATTGGCTAGGAAGCATGGCTGTGGACCGTTTACATATTATTGATATTGCCGAAGCCATCTTCGCCTCTGGTGGTCGCAAAGCAATGGGCAATACAAATTATTTCAGAGCGCGAATGGCATTTGAAATGCCTGGGACGTTATCTGTAGCAAGAGAAGTTTCTTCAGCGATTTGCCACCTATCGGGGAAAACACACCGTGCGCTAGTGACAGACTTTGACAATACTATTTGGGGAGGAGAGGTGGCTGAATTAGGGGGTTTTGGTGTTGAGTGCAGCCATGAGTCGCCAGAAGCTTTAGGTTTTTTAATGACTCAAGAATACATGAAAAATCTCCGTCCTCTAGGAATATTATTAGCAGGAGTCAGCAGAAATGATCCAGGAATAAAAAAAATTTTTTCGGAAAATAAAGAGTTAGCGCTTAACCTTGACGATTTTGCTTCAATACAACTAGGATGGCTCCCAAAGAGCGAGTATATTTCACAGGTTTCAAATGACCTTGGTTTTGGTTCTGACTTCATGGTGTATGTGGATGATAGTTTGTTTGAAGTTGCACAGGTTCTATCGGTCCACCCCTACATGGATGCAATTGTAGCTGACCCTGACCCTCAGTCAACTATCACACAATTGACTAGCTACCGATTCTTCAATTCTGTTTCCATGTCAAATGAGGACTTGAAACGTGGTTCCCGCGCACTTAAACTTAAAGAACAAAGGGAATTTAAAACCTCTTTTTCTAAAATTGAGGACTTTCTTGAAGCTATTCAGATTCGTTTAAGTTTTTCCAGGTTCAACCCTGAAAACTCACAACGTGTTGTTCAATTATTCAAAAAAACGAACCAGTTTAATTTGACCACTCGCAGACACAGAGAGGAAGACTTAAAGCATCTCGCAGAGAATGGAGCAGAAATTTATTCGGTAACTTATGAAGATACATTTGGTTCGCAAGGTATAATTTCGGTTTTTATTCTTGTTCCTGAAGTTAATGCTCTTTATATTGAAAGCTGGTTGATGAGTTGCCGAGTTCTCAATAGAACCGTTGAACAAGCTGTATTTTCTTTTATTTTAGAAAAAGCAAACG
>JABHTG010000077.1 GCA_018697205.1 Nitrospina sp.
GCCTTTGGTTGCTTCGACCTTACTTTCGACAGGATGAAGTAATTTAGCGCAAGACTGAGTTTCCGTCGCACCAACTTCACCACGTGAAATTAAAATAAGAAAAAGGATTTGTATAAAAATAAGTGAAGGATTAAGAAGTTTTGTTGATCGAACCTTTTGATAATTTATTAAAGCCATAGTTGTCTTCCTTATTTAAAGGGTACTTTAGCATTATGCCAGTCGCATTGCATAGTAGGCATGGAAGTTTGTTTTTATTCATTTTAATGAAGCCTTCCAACTTATGCAGGTGTAGTATCTTTTAAAAGCAGTTTTCCTTAAAAGACTTTAAAATAAGATAAGAAAAAAATAGTTTAAAAAAGCTATTTTTTTGTTATTTGGTTAGGCTAATCTAACTGGCGTCTGAGAAGATTTGTTAAATAAAAAATCAGAGCCAGTATTTTTTTTAGTGATAATATTTTGATTATGGGTAATCAGAGTCATTACTGGAAAATTCAAAGCATAGAATTCTATTTACCCTCTTGTCATTCGAGCTTATTCTTTTAGGAATGCAATTAAAAACTTACTTTAGCGATAATCTAAGCGACTGAATAGACTCTGTCTGAGAAATTTATTGATAAACTTATTAGCACATGGCAGAATAACTGATCTTTTGAGATATCATACAGAAAAAAATGTAAATAGTATGGTAAGTCTTTAAGACTAGGTATAAATTTAAGGATGAATTATTAGATAGCTGTATTCGTCTGGTGCTTAAATGGGTGTATTAGGGATGTTACTTAAGGTTGTTTTGTGTTTTTTTCATGCATAAACAAAGATTAGAATAAGACTTTTCGAATTGTTAATTATGAAAAAAAACGAAAATCGGGTAACTTTTTTGCTCCATTTAAAGTATTTTCTTTTCTAAAAAAACCCCAGTCCATGCTTTCAATATCACAATCCCCTTTAGAAGGTCATTGGGTGGTAGTTCTTTGTGGTGGACGCGGAAGTCGCTTGGGTTCAGTTACTGAATCTATTCCAAAATCCCTAGCTCTTATTCACGACAAACCAATCATCTGGTATACCTTTCTAAGTTTATTTAAGGATGGGTTTAGAAAATTTATATTTCCATTGGGTTACCGTGGGTCGATGATTGAGGAATTTATTACCAAAGAATTTGATGAACTGGACTGTGAAATTAGGTTCATGAATACCGGTGAAGATACACCTGTTGCAGAAAGGCTTCACATAGTTTCTAGTCAAATCGCAGAAAAGGATGACTTTTTCCTTGTTAATGGAGATACCTTCTTTGATTTTGATATCCTTGGGATGTATCATTTTCATCGTCGCAAGAATGCTCTAGCTACCTTGTCTTCCGTCAAGATTGTTTCAGACTATGGAATACTTATTGAGGAAGGAGGAGAACTCAAGGACTTCTCAAGAGATGAAAAAGTATCCTATTTTACTTTGAATAGAAAAAAAAATGCTCGTGGTCATGTCAACTCTGGTTTTGTTTGGTTGAACAAAGAAGCTTTAAAATTAATTGATCTTGAAAGCTGTGAAAACTTTGAGCAAGAGTTATTCCCAAAAATAATAAAAATGGGGAGAGCGGCTCATTTTAAAATTGAAGGAAACTGGTTCTCAGTCGACACAAAAAAAGATCTCAATACTATTAACCAAAAAGAAGGAAATCAGATGACATTGGGCAAAAGGGTTCAAGAAACCAAGAAAAATCTTTCTACTCGTTATAGCTACCAATCGAGATATTATGGTGATGTTAATGAACTAAAAAATAGTATTCTCACAAAAACCATTATTCCTCACCAAGTGGAGGTTCAACCGGGCCCTATGGGTGGTGATATTTGCTGGCTAAAATGTCCTTATTGTTATGGGCATACTGCCAAAGACCTAGGAGAAAGAATTACTCCTGAACGTTATGTCGATATTATGACTCAGATTGCGGAAGGCGGGGTAAAAAAAGTTATTTTTGCAGGCTATGCTACTGATCCTCTTTTTTATGAACATATTGAGGATATTGTGCAAGTGGCGCTTAACTATAATCAAGTATTTGGATTCCATACGAAAGCTATTAATATTTCCGAGCGCCTGGTTAGGCAAATTACCCTTTCTTCTATTGCCCCGCTGAGTTATTTTAGTGTTAGCGTTGATGCTGGAAATAATGAAACTTATAACAAAGTCCATGGCGTTCCTCAGAGTCAAGCTAAGCTTTATGATAAAGTTGTAGCCAATATTAAAAGGTTGGTGGAAGCACGCTGTGAAATGAAGGCCCCTCTGGATATCAGTGCTACCTATCTCTTGAATCCATTAAATAGCTCTACGGAAGAAGTTCTAAAGTCTATTCATGATCTGCGAGCAACTGGAGTTGATCTTATTCGATTTACATTTCCGCAAGTCCCCCGCGGATATTCTGTGGGTAACAACGATTCAAATATTCCCTCGCACGAGCAAATAACTGAATATATGAAACGTCTACGCCCTCTAGTTGAAAAGGAAACAGACAATCAGTGTCAAGTATTAATTCTAGATTTAGACAGTATGCATGACGTTTACCAAGTTCCTAGGTCCCTACCATGCTTTGCTCGTTATGTTTTCCCAAGCATTGGTTTTGATGGATGGTTGTCTCACTGTTCTGAGTCAGCCGCTCCTCATTTTAGGGATTTAGCTATGGGTAATTTGCAGACACAGGACTTTTGGGAGGTTTTTTATAATTATGATGTGGATGATTTTCAGCGAGAGGTGAATGGTGCCTGTAGCAAAATGGAACTTCTCAATTGCAAGTGTGACCGGAAGGAACATGTAGTGAATTCACGTATAAAGGAGAGTGGGGCGTTTAATGACATTACTTGAAGTGAGACCTCGGGTAGCAATTTTAGGTGCCCGAGGAATTGGTCAAGTACATGTTCGTTTATTTCAAAGCTTGGGTGCCGACGTTTGTGCTATTCTGGGTTCTACGATACAAACCGCTCAACAATCAGCTGAGCTTTTAAACCAGTCACTCGGAATTTCTTCAAAACCTTTTGATAATCTTGATACTCTTATAAAAGAGGCTAGACCAGCCGCGATTTCCATATGTACTCCTGCTGAATTTCATTTTGAACAAATTCTTATTGCTTTCAATGAAGGGTTGCCAGTTTTTTGTGAAAAACCCTTGTTTTGGGGAAAAAATCTGAGTCAGGAGAAGCTGGAAGCTAAGTTAAATCTTTTACGCCAGCATAAGCAAAGGTGTTTATTTATAAATACTTCTAATTCCTATTTCTTAGAAAAAATTTTAGAAAAAATAGAAAGTCCTTCCTCAATTAAATCCTTTTCATTTAAGTTTTACACGCAAGGCTCCCATAGAGAAAAAGATATTGCCGTGGATTTGCTTCCGCATGGGCTGTCTTTATTGATAAAACTATTGGGGTACAGAAAAATTACTAAACTATCTCAAAAAGTTGAATCTGAGGCCTATCAATGCCGGTTCAACTATGAAAACTGCAAGGTATTTTTCGATTTTCAGGAAAAAAAAAATGGCCTAAAGCATCTGGCCTTTTCAATCAATGATCATGAATTCACTCGAGTCCAAGAGGGACAGGGAGAAACTTACAGAGTTTTTTTAAAAGATAGTCTGACAGGGGAAAAAATTGAAGCAGAGGATCCGTTTCAAGTATATGTTTCTAGGTTCCTTTCTAAGTTGGAGTCTGGTAAAATTAAAGTTGGGGACGGATTTGACGAGGGAGCCGCCAACCTACGCATGATGTCTCAAATTTACTTTGGAGATCATTAGTGAATTCCGTTGAAAAACTTTTTATCGACTACAGCTTGGTAATACCAGCTTTTAATGAAGAAAAAAATGTTGGGCCCCTTGTTGAAAGAATTAAAAAAGTAATGTCCGGCCTTTCGTATACTTATGAAATAATTATAGTAGATAACGGCAGCCATGACTCGACACCTTTCGAATTAAAAAATCTCCTTAAAGTATGCCCCGAATTAGTTGTTATAACGTTGACACGAAATTTTGGTTATGACGGTGCTATTGTCGCTGGATTAGAAAATATTAGGGGGAAAAAGATTATTATTTTAGATGGTGACCAACAGGACCCGCCGGAAGTTATCCCTGAATTTATATCTAAGTCTGAAGAGGGGGCCGATATCGTATATGGAATTAGACTCAAACGAACCGAAGGTTGGTTTATTTCTATCCAAATAAAATTTTTTTACCGTTTAATAAAAAAATTGGTTAACTTTGACTTGCCTGAGGGCGCTGGTAATTTTGGTATTATGAGTCGTGAGGTTGCCGATATGATTTGCTTAATGCCCGAGCGTAACAAATTTATAAGGGGGCTACGAGCTTGGTCGGGTTTCTCTTCAGTAGGTTTGGTTTATGAAAGAGAGGAACGTCCTCAAGGGGATTCAAAGTTTTCATTTTCAGCCTATTTAAATCACGCTTTAAATGGTATTACCTCTTTTTCGACGGTCCCTCTTAGATTGTTTACCTATATTGGAATTGTAGGAATTGCTATTAGCCTACTAGCAGCTTTTTTATTCTTTGTTACTAAAATTTTTGAGTTGGCTGGCTTCAGCCTTCTTAACTATAAAATTGCAAGCGGCACTACCACCTTGACGATTATGGTGTTAACGGGGATTAGCCTCAATTTTTTAGGATTCGGTATAATTGGAGAATATCTAGGAAGAGTATTTGAGGAAGTAAAAAATCGCCCTTCCTATATCGTGAGAAATATAGCCTACGGTAAAGAAAATGATAAGATTTCTACTAAAAACCTTACTTTAAAAGAAATGGCTCGCTAAGAATTATAAGTTAATGAATAAAATTGAAAAATCATAAGGGTGTTACTCTGCAAACGGTTGCAGTAAAAACCTCACGTGATACCGGGGATTTTAAAAAGTTGTAAGGAAAAGCTAATTGATAGCCACGGTTGGTATAAAATTTTGAAAATTGTGTTGGCAGGGAAATACTTTATAAAGTGACTAAAACTTAAGGCACCAAGCTATATCAATTTAATGAAAATAAAAACTACATTAATTAACCCTCCGCAAATTTTTAGTAAGGGGCAGATTGCTGCAGGGCTTACTCCACCGCTGGGCATAGCATATCTAGCTTCTTTTCTCCTAGCACATGATTATCCTGTTCAAATTATTGATGCTTTGGGAGAAGATCCAAGTCAAATCAATTCTTTTGAAAAAGGGTCGTACTTAAGAGGGATAAAGGTATCAGAAATTGTTAGAAGAATTGATGCCGACACTGAGTTAGTAGCGATTTCTAATTTATTCTCCTTTGCTTACCCGATTGTTGAAGTGCTTTGCCAGGAAATTCGAAAGGCATACCCTGAAAAAAAAATAGTTTTAGGAGGACCGCATCCCTCAGCCCTTTATGATGAAATACTCAAGAACGTTCCAGCAGTTGATTTTGTCGCCATAGGAGAAGGCGAGGAAAGTTTGTTGGGATTGTTAGAGTATCTTGGCGGGACATTAGATTTGAACGCCCTTTCAGGGCTAGCTGTTCGGGAGAAGTCAGGGGATATTATTGTATTAAAACCTAGTAAAAGAGTTAAGAATTTAAATAAGGAAAACATCCCTTTCCCAGCGCGACATTTATTACCTATGGAAAACTATATTCAGGCTCAAGAAGGCCACGGTCCTACTTCGGGAAGATGGACTTCAATTCTAAGTTCTAGAGGTTGTCCCTACGGATGTACCTTTTGTGAATCAAGAAGAACAGCATGGATAGCCAGAACGCCAAAAGATGTTGTCGACGAAATGGAACATTGCCTTAAAGAATGGGGCATAAATGAGTTTCACTTTGAAGACGATAATATGACTATAAATAAAGAACGTTTGATTGGCATTTGTGATGAGATTATTAACCGTAGATTAAATATAAAATGGCAGACTCCTAATGGAATTCGGGCAAGTGTGACAGATAGTGAAATGCTTACCAGAATGAAAGAAAGTGGTTGTCTCCATATTACCTTGGCTCCTGAAACCGGTTCGGAAAGGGTATTAAGCGAAATTATTGAAAAAGGTAAAGATTTTAACCTGAGCCAATTAAAAGATTGCGGGGCTTTGGCTCATAGTTTGGGATTGAAGGTTGCCGCGTATTTTATCATTGGGCTCCCAGGAGAAACTCGTAACGAGGTTAAAGAAACGATAAAATATGCTAAAGAGCTTGCGAAATGCGGAGTCGATGAGGTAGCCTTTGGCCTATTTATTCCATTGCCTGGTACCCCATTATGGGATATTGCTAAAAAGAAAAACCAGGGGATGGATTTTCTCGACCTTTTAGCAGTTGGAGACATGAATAAGGCTGTTTCTTGGAACGATGATTTAAGCGCAGAAGAGCTTAGTTCTTTGCGGCTTAAAGCATATTTAACCTTCCACTTAACAAGAATGCTTTACCATCCACTTTTGTTTATTAATTCCTTTGTTAATGTTTTACGAAATATTAATGAAACAAAGACCGAGAGAACATTAATTCAATTTCTAAGACGTTTAAAAATATTAAAGAAAATACCGAATGTGGAGTTGAAAACTAAAACAATAGAAAAAGGTTTGTCTGCCTATCCCTACGATTCTTCCTCTACTATAAAAACCATTTTGCAAAGTAAACCACACTATAGCTATGGGCACAGCTTGCTTGAAGCTTTACGTATCTGGAAAAAATAAAACTCTGAGCTAGGTATCGTTGCGAGACTAGACTCTGATGCATCTTTCTGTATCTTGAGAGAAGATGTTATCGAAATGGATAGTAAGCGAGTTGATTTGGTAGAAGAAAAAATTACTTATCCAAAAACATATAAAGCCTGTCGAGAGAGCATTTTTTAATTGATCTCACCTCGGAGCACTTTTTTTCTACGAATCAAGTCCTTTAGTCTATGTTCGAAAACAGTTACTGCTTCATGAGGCGAAAAAATATTTTTTAAAGTCCGGGAAATTCTTTTTGGAAAAAATAAGTAACTCACAGAATAATTAGCTAATATGAATAAAGTTCTCACGACTCCCAATATTCTGGTATTTATTTTGGGGTTGTGATTTATGATTTTAGTTGAAAGATATGAGCTATTAAGAGAACTTAGCCCCAAAAAATAAGCATCGTTGAGAATTATTTTATTTTTATGACTTAATGTTTTAAATATCTCTGTGCCTGGATAAGGTGAGAAAATAAAAAGCGGAGCCTCGTCTACCCCATGAAAAGACATTTTTAGTCCATATAATAGCGTTTTAAAAATATCACTCCATGTTTCCTCTGGAAATCCAATAATTAGATTGATGCGAACCGTTAAGTTCTGTCGCTTGGCCTCCAAGACAGATTTGGTAAGTTGCTCAAGCTTAATTTTTTTTTTGATATTTTTTAAAGTTCTTGAAGAGGCGCTTTCGGGTGCATAAACGAGATAATTACAACCCGTTTTTCTTAAGAGACTTAGGGACTCGCTATCTAGAGCCTCACTTCGAGTTCCACTTGGAAGCGACCAGTTTAATTTTATTCCTTCTTTGAGGAGCTTTTTGCAAAATTCGACAATCCATGCTTTTTTTGTGATAGCAGTTAAGTCATAGAACTGTAGACTAGTGATCCCAAAACGTTTGATATAAAACTTAGCCTCATCAACGACATCATTTACATCCCTTAAAGTGTAGCGGGTTGTCCACATATCAGGGCTTGAACAAAATGTGCACTGGTAAGGGCAACCTCTTGAAACCATAAAAGGCATATCCTTTTCAGTAGCCACTCCATAGGACTTTCCAGATTTCCAAAATTTTTCCAGATAACCATCAGGCCAAAAAGGCCATCCTATCTCGTCTATTTTACGGATTCTTGGAGGAGGTGATTGTTCCTGATGAAAAACTTTCTCTTCGTCTAGGTAGGAAATTCCGCCAAGCCCCTTAAAGCTTTCCTTTTTTTCATAAGCTTTTATTAGCTCAAAAAATGTTTGTTCACCCTCTCCTCGAACGCATACATCAAGGGCTGAGCAATCCCTTAGACTGTATTCCGCTAAACCTGTGACATGTTCCCCGCCGCCAACAAATAAAGCTTTTGGAAAGTATTTCCGAACCTCCATCAGGAGGTCGCGTACTAAGGGCCATTCACTTGAAAACATTAAGGAGAATCCTATCACCTTAGAGTTTTTCGGAATGAGATTAATTATTTCTTTAAAATTTAGTCCTTGAGCTTGAAAACCCGGGTATTTTTTTAAGGGCCATACTTGATTAAGTCCCTCTCCTATGGCGTCAATTAAAACAGGTTCATAGCCAAATTTTTTTAAATATCCTGATAGATAGGCGAAACCAATAGCAGGCGTTGCTTCATTATTAACACTTCCTATTTTAGAAATAATCGGAGCTCGAACGAATGTAATGGGAAGTATATCTTGTTTCATTAATACGGCTTGTATGTTATGGAAATTAAAATTATTACCATTGTATCATGAACTCAACTGAATTATTATTCAAACAAGTTTTTAAATATTTAATTTTAAAAACATTGCAGCAAGAACCTTATTTAGGTTTTGAGGTTATTATACATAGCACTATTAACACTTTGCCGACCCCAATTCTAATCGGCCTTTAAGAAACCTAGTGAGTTTTAAACAAAAAGAAGGGATGAGTGACCACCTTTATTATTTGTTGAGTTAAACCACCTAAATAAATTTTAAAAATTAAATATAAACTATGACAAGACACACATCTTCTTTGATCTAATTATTTTTTTTCATTATGAATTGGAAAATGAATTGATGGAAAGTAAAAAAAATATCCAACAACTAATCATTTTTATTTTAATCATTTTCATAGCTACTGCGATGGCTGGTCGCAAACAGTTCGTTTTGAATCCATATGAAATTTCTGATCCACTACCTCAAGTTGCTACCATCACTCTTTTTGATAGTGTTTCTGAACAAATACACCCAATTTATTCCAAAAATTTTTATACCCCACCTGCATTTAAATTGGTCCCGGCATCATTTTTATTTAACTCGTGGTTCCATATATTTTCTGCGATAGCTTTTTTAGCTCTGACCATAGGAGGCGTTTTTACTCTAATTAGAATGGGTGGGTTTGACAATTACCAATCAATGACAATAACTTTTTTTTCTTTATTTGTAGGAAATCTAATAATACGAGAACTATTTAATATTCCATTATTAGGTCCCGCTCCATTTATATCATATGGATATTACAGTATTAGAACGCCAGTTATTCCGCTATCTTTACTTGGTCTTATTTTTACAATTAAGAGGCGTTTCATTTTAGGGGGGTTATTGATTGGTCTAACAACATTTTTTCACATCAAGTTTGGATTACGTTTTTTTGGGTTGATATTTTTTTCATTACTACTATGGAAATTTTGGGGTTCCAGGAGGTTAGAGTGGCCACAAAAAAATATTAAATGGGGCAATATTACTGCGTTTGCAATAAGTTGGAGTGCGATTTTCGTGATTACCTATATGCAAATTGTATCCAGCATAGGGTTCTTTGAAGCTTTAGATCTTCCTCGAAGTCAAACGCTTCTGAGCCCATTAGCCTTATTGATAAAAAATCAGCCGGACGATTGGCTGATTAGTACTCACTTTGGAGAAAACTTGCCATTTATGGGCTTTCTTTTTATGACAGCTACTATTGGGGCTTTTTGTGAACTAATAATACGATATTCCCCTTCGAATAAAATGAAAAGCTTCGCAATTTTTTGGGAAATAGCAGCACTTGGAGCATTAGTGTCTTTTGGAGTTGGGCTGTTCTTTGAATCTTTTTTTATAAATTGGCTTCCGGTGAGTATCTCGTACGCTATTACTATGACTCGTTTCTGGGATTTGATTTGGGTAATCATAATCGGATTTTGGGTGACTTTAATCCCAGCAATTACTCTTGTTGGAAAAAATATAATGCATAAATTAAAAAAATCAGAATTAAGCTTAGAAAAATATTTTTTTCATTTGGTAATGCTAATTTTTATATGCGCCAATACAGCTATATTTTTAATTAATAAAGATGGTGAAGTTATCAAGTTTTATAAGTCAAGGGACAAGGAGACACCTTTTTTAAAGTTAGGAAATTATGTTCAAATTTGTGCTCCAGTCACTTCTGAATACAAGAAACTTTACCATCAAGCAATAAACTCTTTGCAAATGAATGACGACAAAAAGTTTGGAGAAATTTTGCTTCGTATGGATTTGATCTTTAATGAATTTAAGGTGCATTTAAACAACCCGCCATTACAAAACCCAGACTCTAGGTATTTAAAGGCACTAAACCATTCTAAAACTGGAAATTTTACAGAAATTTTAAAGCTGAGTACTAGCTGGAAACGAGGGAGCTCCAAGAATGAAGATTTTTATTGGTGGAGTTGTGCTCATTCAGAGCCGGGCGTTCATATACGGTCTATTAAAATTCCTACCAAAAATTATGTGGATGCTACTGATTGGATTAAGCTTAATCTTCCTATTGATCAAGCGGTGATTCAACCACCCTATATACCTAAGTTTACTCTATATTCTCAGCGTATCGGATTTTGGGATATGACAATCGATCAACATATGATGTACCTGTTAAAAGGATATCATGGGGCTGGTCTCCACCGTCTAAGATCAATTGCTGGGCCCCAAGCTATGGTTTTTGAGACAGGAAATGGTATCTTGGGTCCAGAGAGCAGGGAATACTTCCTAAGACTAATAAAAAATGACCTCATTAAAATTCGAAAGGACTATCCTGGGTACAATTATTTTTTAACTGAAAATGATGATCTGCGTGGATATCCAAAAATATACTCTAATTCTTCATTCTCTTTATACAATATTTCTGGATCTTAATTAACAGTGAAGATGTTAGGCAAGATTATACCTTGATATTTACTTCCCAGTATAACTGAAGTATTCTAGAGATTTTTTTAAGCTCCTTTGAACAACTTAGTGTGTTGGATAGAGTGCTTAATGCTTTTATGGTTTTTGATTTGGTATGCCCCGAAATATTGAGGAGTGTTTTTTTTTTAATGAGAGCGAGCTTTTTTTTGTTATCCTCGTTAATACATTTGTAAGTACAATATAAAAAACCTTTCCCATCTGAAGAAACTGTTTTTTTTTTGGATACAGGAGGAGATACATTAAAGTTTAGTTGAATTTTTTTTTCAGTTAGGCTCTGATCTGCTTCGTGCCACCACTGCCTGTCAAATTCAATAAAATCGATTTTTTTCCAAATTAATTGATAGATCTTACCAGTAGTGCGAATTTTAAGACTACCGATACCATGTTCGAACCTTATTTTATCTTCCAGTTGCTCTATTACTTTTGATGTTTGGGTGAATAGTGTCTTGATTTTTCGTATCCTTATTACAATTAATTGAATTAAGTCTCAAAAAGATATAAATGCGTTTTACAGTTATTTTTTACATAGCGTTTTGTTTCAATTGTTCTTTAGATTATTCCCACATCATATATAAAGTCATGGTAGCTATAGTAGCCCCTATAATTATCCTCATCCAAAATCCCGTATCCATATGATTTATATTTTTTTAACAAAATTGATGACAATTTGGCTGTGAAAAGGTGTCCTTTTTTTTAGTCATAATATATTTCATGTCAAGTTTGCCGAGTGTGGCAATTTTCATGCAAGAGTTGACAGGCCCTTCACAACGCATATAGCAGCCAAAGATATAATCACAGTTTAGATATACCCAGTGAGTATATTTGTTCTTTTCTAGAGCAACAACTTGTACAGTTTTTTCACCGTCTAATCCATCTATTACTTTATAATCAACTGATTCAATAAAACTCTCTGGTTTGATCGGTATAGAGCCACAAGAGCTTAAATAAAAAATAGAAAATATTAAGCTTAGAAAAATAACTGGTCTTTTCATTTTTCAGCGAGGCTCCTTTTTTGTTTGAAAATTATTAATGGATTCCTTTGGCTGTGATTTTTTAGAGTTATTTGTACCTTTGAAGGCTTTTTTCGGTTTCTTTTGTTAAAATATAAACAATGAGTATTCTAGCTATTAATAATGCTCAACTCAATAGGCCCTATTAGGTTGCTATCTCAGTCTGTATCTTATAGTGTGCCTTTTTTTGGAGACCTTTTCTTTAGGTAAAACAATTATGACCAGAGATTATAGATTAATTATTTTCTTTTGGTTTCATTTTTTACTTGCCATAGCCCCACCACTTTCAGCTGAATCTATTAACGGAAAAGTAATCAAGGTGGTTGATGGTGATACAATTATTGTACTTGATGACAATGGCTTTAAATACCGTATTCGATTGGCAGCAATAGATGCACCGGAGAAAAAAAGCCAGCCTTATAGCAGTGAGTCTACCATGAGTCTTAGGTGGCTTGTCCATAATAAGGGAGCTACTGTGGAGTATTCAAAATATGATCGTTATGGAAGGATCGTGGGAAAGATAATGGTGGGTTCGAAAGGAGATAAACATTGTTTGATAATTGAGTGTGCTAGAACAACAGATGTCGGTTTGGAGCAAATTAAGTCAGGTATGGCATGGCACTATAAGCGTTATCAAAATGAACAATCTATTGAGGATCGAAAATTTTATTCTAGTGCTGAACGAGTAGCTAAAAAAAAACAAATAGGTTTGTGGCGGGATAAAAACCCAATACAACCTTGGAAGTGGAGAAGGGATAATCGTTTAAAAGCTCTCCGGAAGGCATTCCAAATGAAAGGAAGTAAGAAAAAAAAATATGCTCAGGAAATTGGGGTGGATCCGGATCAGCTTAAAATTTTTATAGACGAAGCTGTCAAGAACGAAGATGAAGCTATTAAACAAAAATTTGAACAGAGCGGACTAGATGAAGAAGAATTTGCTATAGAGTTTAAGGTTTCACCGGAGAGACTCAAGGCTATTCTAAATCCAAAATAAGAAAATAAATTTAAAGGGTATTGCGTGCAAATTTTTTATAAACGTCCATTCACGTGTTTATTGCTTTTTCTCTTTTTTACAGGTTGCGCTGGTCCCAATACGCAAGTCTGCAATCTAGTTAATAACTTGGGTTGTTTTAATGCCACAGAAGTTTGGGGAAAGTCAATAAATAGAGTTGTAGCCGCAAACTTTCCCGATGAATTAGGGTTTTACAAACCGATTATACATAAGGCAAATTTTTCAAATGCTTGGGTGACCACTGGCGGTGATATTAATATTACCCTTAATCTTTTAAAAAAATTAGGTGAGTCGGGAA
The DNA here is from genome assembly GCA_018697205.1 of Nitrospina sp. Taxonomy (GTDB): domain Bacteria; phylum Nitrospinota; class Nitrospinia; order Nitrospinales; family VA-1; genus Nitromaritima. Next base: position 13,168 of record JABHTG010000077.1, read on the forward strand.
GGTTGTGCGTTATATCTCATGAACTAGCTCATTTGAAAAGTAATCATTATTACTCCAAGGTGGGGGTATCCACATTTACTTCTGCTGCATTGTCCGTAGCAGGTATGTTTGTTCCTGGATTGAGTTATTTAGACCATGTTGTTAATCCAGCAATAACAAATTCTTTTGGACGCCAGTTCGAACTAAGTGCTGACAAACTTGCGGTTGAATATATTAAAAAAACTGGGTTGACTACGGCTGATTATCTGAAGTTTCTTTATTGGATGAAAGAAAACCTTGATGTCTCCAACGGTTTTGCTAAAACCTCTCTATTTTCAACTCACCCTGCAACGCAAGAAAGAATAAATCAACTTATGGAAAACTAAAGACGTTATCCATTAACGATCCAAGATGTTTGTTTGGTAGATAAAGTTATTTAGTGTATTGTTGAGCCTAGATACTTATCTAAATTGAGGGTTTTGTGTGCCTTGGGGGGGGGTGTTTTTAATGCAGCTGCAGTCAATTTTTATTGTGAAAATTGTTATTAACAATTAGTGCTTTTTGATCTTTATCACCTGTGTTCTCGAGGTGTTTCCCTCAATTAGGTTTCTTAAACTCATAAAACTTAAAATATAAAGTGAAAAAATGGTTGACAGTGTGGCCATTTTCTTTGATTATTTCATCTTTCAAGCCTAAATTTAATGCAATTTATGAGTAACTTTTATTTATTGGGGTAAAAGCAATGTCGGAAAATCTAGATATTATTTATACAAAGGTGGACGAAGCTCCTGAGCTTGCTAGCGGGTCGTTTCTTCCAATTATTCAATCATTCGCAGGGGTAGCCGGTATTAAAGTTGGAACGAAGGATATTTCTCTTGCAGGCAGAATTATTGCTCAGTTTCCAGAGCGTTTAAAACCTGAGCAACAACAACCAGATGATCTTGCTTTTCTGGGTGAAATGGTTATGAAGCCTAATGCAAATATTATCAAATTACCTAATATCAGTGCTTCTAATCCACAGATTCAAGCCGCTGTCGCAGAACTTCAGTCTCAGGGGTACAATCTGCCAGATTATCCGGAAGACCCTAAAACGGACGAGGAAAAAGAAATAAAGGCAAAATTTGATAAGGTTAAAGGTAGTGCGGTAAACCCTGTTCTTCGCCAAGGAAACTCAGATCGAAGAGCTGCAGTATCTGTTAAAAATTATGCAAAAAGTAACCCGCATAAAATGGGCAAATGGTCAAAAGATTCTAAAACCAATGTTGCTCACATGGATGGTGGAGATTTTTGTTCTAATGAAAAATCTGCGGTCATTTCTGATCAGGTTGCAGGAAAAGGAAAGATTGAGTTTGTTAGCTCAGATGGAAGTACCACCATACTTAAAGACAATATTGCAATGGGCGCAGGCGATTTAGTGGATGCAACGAAGATGAGCCGTACGGCTCTTCGAAGTTTTATTAAGAATTCCATTGCCGAGGCGAAAAAACAGGGTGTTCTTTTATCTCTTCATATGAAAGCTACTATGATGAAGGTTTCCGATCCTATTATTTTTGGTCATGGTGTGACAGTTTTTTTTGACGAGGTATTTACTAAACACGAAAAAATTTTTAAAGAACTTGGTGTTAATGCAAACAACGGCTTGGGAGATGTTCACGCAAAAATCAAGGACCTCCCTGCTGACCAAAAGGCAGAAATTGAAGCGGATATCAAAGTTTGCATTGAAAATGGTCCTGAATTAGCAATGGTAGATTCGGATAAAGGTATTACAAATTTACATGTTCCTAGTGACATTATTATTGATGCTTCAATGGCCGCTGCTATCCGGGCCTCTGGGAAAATGTGGGATCCCGCAGGAAATGAAGCAGATACTTTAGCCATGATTCCTGACAATAGTTATGCAGGTATTTACCAATCTGCGATTGATTTTTGTAGAGAGAATGGTGAATTCGATCCCACTACAATGGGAACAGTTCCTAATGTTGGCCTCATGGCACAAAAGGCACAGGAATACGGATCGCATGACAAAACTTTTGAGATGTCTGGTAGTGGTACTGTTCGAGTCCTTGATGGGGCGGGTAATGCTTTACATGAAATTACTGTCGAAGAAGGAGATATATTCCGCGCCTGTCAGGTTAAGGATATTCCTATTCAAGATTGGGTTAAACTAGCTGTTAAGCGAGCTCGATTATCTGAAACCCCAGTTGTTTTTTGGCTCGATAAAAATAGGGGGCATGACGCTAACATGATTGAAAAAGTGAATATCTACTTAAAGGATCATGATACAAAGGGTCTTGATATTTCGATCATGTCTCCCGTGGATGCTATGAATCACTCATTGAAAAGGGCAAAAGAAGGAAAAGATACAATTAGCGCTACGGGAAATGTTTTGCGTGATTATTTGACAGACTTATTCCCGATTCTTGAATTGGGAACAAGTGCAAAAATGTTATCCATCGTTCCTTTGATCCAAGGTGGTGGACTTTTTGAGACTGGTGCTGGCGGATCTGCTCCCAAGCATGTACAACAGTTTGTCAAAGAAGGACATTTGAGGTGGGAATCTCTGGGTGAGTTTTTGGCACTCTCAGAATCTTTCGCGCATTTAAATCAGGTGAAGGGGAATTCTAAAGCACAGGTTCTGGCCGAAACACTTGATCGTGCTACCGGGAAATTGATGGAACATAAAAAATCTCCTGGCCGAACTGTGGGTGACTTAGATAATGCAGGCACACATATTTACGAAACCTTATATTGGGCGCAAGAATTAGCAGCTCAAGATGACGATGCGGACCTTAAAGCAAAGTTTATTCCATTTGCGGATCAACTTGAAGCTAAACTGGATACAGTTTTTGATGAAATGAATGCGACCAATGGGCAGGCAAAAGATATTGGTGGTTATTTCCGAACAGATCCAGCAAAAGTCGCACGGGCCATGCGTCGTAGCGCAACATTCAATTCAATATTGGACAGTTTGAATTAAAGTTTTGTTGAGTGTATATTTTTTCTACTCAAAACGAACGAGAAAATAGTTTGCTTAGATAGGCTCGCGGTATTTATTTATTGAAAAATTAAAGGGATCTGGTGATTTTTGCCAGATTCTTTTAAGTTTGGATTGCTTGGTTCTTTTAACCAGATATGAGGGTCAATGTAAAGTATCCTATTAAAAGAGCAATTTATTGGAGGTAGTTATAAAAATTTCTAGGAATTAATCAGTGGTTTTATTTTCGATAAGTTCCTCAAAATTTGTTCGTTGCATTTTAGGCAAATATAGCCTTCTCCTGAGAAGATCCAAAACTCATCTTCTACCCATTCTTTGGCTTCTTCCTCGGTATCGCAGTACTCGCCAGCTTGTGAGCATTTTGCAGATATTTTGATTTGGCACTCAACCGCATATTGGTTATCTTTTTTGACGATCAATTTTGATTCCCTTTATTGATTAGTTAACCATTATATTAAATAGGGCAGGGTCATCTAAGAACTACTTATAGAAACTTCCAAATTTGGATCGCAGTAACCTTTCAGTGCTCTTGTTATTGCTGCTAACGTTCCTCCCGTTGAGCTAGGGCAACTCCCACAAGCACCTTGATACTTGATTACAACAGTATTATCCTCTACCTTAATAATTTCTAAGCCCCCGCCATCACTTGCTAAAGCGGGTCTAATTATTTCATCCATCAAAGACCCAATGATTACTTCTTTTTCGCTATCAGGGAGGTTGGGAAAAGCTTCACGATCAATTGTGCTAACAAAGGAAACTTTTTTTTCTTTTTCAGGAGGTTTTTCTCCTGGCGGTAAAAGAATAGTTTTTATAGCAGCTTTGACATCATCCATAAAGTGCTCCCAAGCTTTGGAGGAGAACATGGTCACAGACACATAATCCTGACACAGAAATAACTCTGTCGCTCCAACTTTGAATAACGCTTCAGCTAAAAGGTTTTCTCCAGTATACTCTTCATCTTCTTCTCCTGAAGAAATTGATAGAGAACCGCTAGAAACTACTGGCCCATCCATTACAAATTTAAGTGCTGCAGGATTAGGTGTTTCTTCTATGCGTAATATTTCCAAAATTAAAATCCTTAAATTTAATAGTAACTCAACCTTAAGATGCTTGGATTGTGAAATGGATTTGCAGGTAATTGATCTAAACGTGTAAATGTAAACTATAGCTTATTACTTTAAGGATGGGTCAATATTATTATTTGTTTGCATATAGTACTAGTTTTTTAACCTTATGAAGTAATAATTTTGTTGAATAATTGACCTAAAAAGTTATCTGAACTATAGACCAGTCAGCGTAAAAAATTTTTATATTATTGGATAATTTGATTTTATTGAACTTAAAGCTGGCATTTAACTCTAGGTTAGGGTATGTTGTACGTACGGTTGTTGGTTGAAACCGTCAGGAGAATTAGTGGTGTTGAACAGAAGAGAGCTTTTCCTTTTTGGTTGAGAAATGTTCGGATCTTAATCCGGTGTTTGTTTTAATTTACTTTCTCCCCCCCCTCCATTTTTCTCAACAAAAATCAATCACATTTATTAATACTGTGCTTGCTGTAACCTTAAAATTTTAGGGCTTTGCATGCTTACGCCAGACCTCATTTAATTTTTAATACACTAAGGAAATTATGTTAGCCAACGCATCTGTTCAAGCAGTACAATCGGGTTTTGAAACTTTAAATCTTATCAATTCTATTTGCAAAGTTCTTCGTGAAGAAAAATATGTCTTGCCCACGCCTATTCAAGAACAAGCTATTCCATATCTTGTAGAGGGTCGTGATCTTTTAGGGTGTGCCCAAACAGGGACTGGTAAAACAGCAGCGTTTGCACTCCCTTTACTCCAGTGGCTCGAGAAAAACAGAGAAATTGTTAGACCTAAAAGTGTTCGCACTTTGATACTTGCTCCGACTAGAGAATTAGCGGCACAGATAAGCGAAAGTATTCGAGTTTACGGGCGCTATTTAAAAATTAAACAAGCGGTCATTTATGGTGGTGTGCGGCCAACTTTGCAAATACGTGCATTATCACGTGGAGTAGATGTTTTAGTCGCGACGCCTGGAAGACTTCTGGACCTTTTAAATCAGAGACAGTTACGTTTAGATAATGTTGGTGTCCTTGTTTTAGATGAAGCCGACCGAATGTTGGACATGGGTTTTCTTCCCGATATTAAGAAAATATGCAAGGTAATCCCAACAAAACGACAGACGATGTTATTTTCGGCGACTCTTCCAGCAGAAATAGTCAAGCTCTCTAAGGAATTTTTAAATGATCCGATACAAGTTACTGTTACTCCGCCATCAAGTACTGTAAAAAAAATTGAACAAAAAGTTTTATTTGTAGATCGAGAAAATAAACCTGCTTTGCTAGAGTCTGTTCTTGAGGAAGATCAGAGTATTTATCGAGTACTTATTTTTACTCGAACAAAACATGGCGCTGATAGAGTTGCTAAAAGACTGATAAAACTAAAAATCCCCACAGAGGCAATCCACGGTAATAAGTCACAGCCGGCACGTTTAAAAGCCCTAGATAAATTTCGTTCAGGAAGAGTGAGAGTTCTGGTTGCTACCGATATCGCTTCGCGTGGTTTGGATGTTGATGGTATTACTCATGTCATAAACTATGATTTGCCGAAAGAAACTGAAAATTACGTTCATAGGATAGGGCGTACCGCTCGAGCAGGAATGGAAGGGATTGCTTTATCATTTTGTGATGCAGGGGAAAAATCATATCTAAGAAGGATTGAGACAGAAATTGGTCGTCCCTTGAACGTCGATCAGGCGCATCCATTTCATGACGAATCAATAGCTAATAAGAAAAATGGTGGCAGGAAACCTGACTCTGAAAAATTTGCTAGAGGTAGAGCTAGGGGAGGCAAAAGCAGATCAAATGGATACTCGGCAGGTAAAAATAAAAGTTTTTCTTCTTCCCAAAACCGTTCTTCAGGGAAGCCTATAAATAGAAAAAAAAATACTAGGAATAAGAGAGCAAGTTAACAACTTGAGTTTTTAGAAAATTAGAAAAATTGATATAAAAGAGAGTTTTATCGAATCTTATAAACACACGGTCTCGCTTCTTATTTTTAGAAAAATCTTCTCCTTCAATTTTTTGACATGGAGAAGGTTTTAGGTCTAGGTTTTTAAAGGGAAAGGCTATCCTTCTCCTGAATTCAATATACTTCCTTAATTCTTATAAAGAATAAAACCAAATAGGCCTTATATCCTTTATTAAATTTACTGAAAAATTATTTTGTTGGCTCTTTTAAGATTACGTTGTATCGTGTTTGTGAGTCGAAGTTATTGAGTAATAAGGGTAAACTTGAGTAGAAACTATGCTATGAGACTTGAGAGCTACTTTTGGTTGTATATCCTGGAATGCGAAAATGGTTCATTTTATACCGGTTATACAAAAAATCTCGCTATTCGTTATTATCAGCATATTAATGGAAAGCAGAGCGCAAGGTACACCCGTAGTTTTAAGCCCGTTAAAATTGCTCAATGTTGGAGGTTATTCGATACAATTGGGACTGCTTTAAAAGTGGAGCGGTTTATAAAAAAACAAGATAGAAAGACCAAGTTGCGTTGGATTGAGGACCCTGTAGATTTAAAGTCGAGAATTTTAAAAAACATGAAGAAAGAGTTGATGTTGTTCCCCTTTGATGCTTTGCAAGTTGAGAAAGAATCAAAAAAAATGGATTGGAAAAAAATCAAAAATGGTTTTGATCCGTTTGCTGATATTCTAAATTTCCCTAAAAAAAATAGCTAAAAGAGAAGGTTGGTTGTTATGGAAGAGTGTCCTTGTGGGACGGAATTCCCATATACAGATTGTTGTGGACCATTAATTCGAGGGACAAGCCCAGCGGATACAGCAGAAGATTTAATGAGGTCTAGGTTTACCGCTTTTGCAAAAGGGTTAGGGGATTATTTGGAACAAACGAAATATCCTGATGGACAGGAATTAAGTGCATGGCATAAGGCAAAGTTTATGCATGATGACATTTCTTGGGAAAAACTTGATATCCTAAATGTTAGAAAAGGTGGTGTTTCTGATGAGGATGGGGAGGTAAGTTTTATTGCTCATTATGTAGAGAACGGAGAAAAAAAAACACTCCAAGAAGTATCAAGGTTTATAAAAGAAGAGGGAAAGTGGTTTTATAGTGAACATGAATCGAAAATAATTTCGCCTACTCCTTCATCAGTAGCAAAAACCTTCGTTAGGGACCAACCTAAAGTAGGTCGCAATGACCCATGCCCTTGTAAAAGTAATAAGAAATATAAGAAATGCTGCGGAAAGGCATAGTTTTTTATTTATTTTAAAAATATTTATATCAAGATTTTCGGTTATGAAGAATATTTTACTGTGGTGTTTTAAAAATATTACACAAAAATATCCAGGCTGGCTATTGATTCTTGCCCTCCTTTTGTGTGGGGTTTCAGTATATATTTCTACAGGCTTATCTTATGATTCGCGAATGGATAATTTACTACCAAAAGATCTTCCCTTGATTACTGAGTTTAATGAAATTGTTTCTAAAACAGGTGGCTCAGGTCCTTTGGTAGTGGTTCTTGAAGGTTTACCTCAAGATAAAGCCTCACTAGTAATCAGCCAATTATCGCAACGATTTAAAAAAGTTAAGGGAGTTCAATATGTTGACTCACAAATACCTAAAGAGTTTTTAAATAATAGGCAACTCCTAATATTACCTCGAAGTGAATTGATTCAGTTAAAACTTCTTATTAACCAAGGTATTCAATACGCGCGCGACCAGTTCACAGGTATTTCAGTAGGAAACGAGCTTTTTAATCCAGAAAAACTACAAAAAATTTCTAAAGATTATCAGTTTTTTGATGAAGTTAGTTCTTTTCATAAAGGGGGCAAGAACAGAAATTATTATATTTTTATAAAGCCAGAGGGAACAGTTACAGATACTGCTTTTACCCAAGATTTTGTTGATAATATTAAGAGGAGCATAAATGAATCTGACTTTGAAAACGAAATTTCTGGCCTTAAAATAGAGCTTACAGGTTCCTTGATAGTCCGTTTGGAAGAAAATACATTTATAAAGCGTGATCTAGAGAAGTCTATTTTACTAGCTGCTTTTTTGGTCGTTTCAATAATATTGATGTATACACGGTCTTGGTTTTCAATACTCCTTATTATTTTTCCACTGTTACTGTCAATGACATATACGTTTGCAGTTACTCGCCTTGTCATTGGCCACCTTAATATTGTATCGGGATTTCTTGTAGCAATTTTAATGGGACTGGGTATTGATTATGGAATTCACTTATATATTCGTTTCAAGCAGGAGTTGCTTAAGGGGAGGTCTATTCCTGAATCAAGTGAAATTGTGGCAACTCAGGTAGGTCGGTCAGGTGTTATTTCAATGTTAACAACTATAAGCGTATTTTCAATATTAAGCTTTTCTGACTTTCTTGGGTTTGCTGAGTTTGGAAAGATTGCAACTATTGGAATTGTAAGTGCTTTTTTTACATATATTTTTGTTTTTCCTGCCCAAACAATTTTTTATGATCGAATAGAATGGTTAGGAAAGCCAAAGCCAAGGTTATTTGTTTTTAAAATTTACGATCTATATGCCAACACACCTTACTTCCTTTCATTAGGGTTTCTAGTTATTTTAATAATAAGTCTTTTCCTTTTACCTCGTATTCAATTTGAGTATGATTTTCAGAAATTAAGAGGTGATTCTCCGGCAGCAGAATATGAAACTAAAACTACAGAAGATTTTGGGTTTGCTTTTTCGCCAACCGTTATGCTCGCTTCGAATGCAAGAGATCTCTTTTACGTTCATCAAGCTCTAGATAAGGTTAAGGCAAGCAATGGCAAGGATTCAACGATAGGAATACACTATTCTCTAAATAATTTTAGTCGATTTGAATTTGAGTCCAAAAAGAAAATTCTTGATAGTATTCGCGAATTATTTTATGAAGAAAAGGATATTGTACGACTTGCATTAGGGGGTGCTCGGTTTGAAAAGTTTGAAAAAATGCTTAGTGCTAAGCCATTTGACGAATCAGCAATTCCAGAGAGTTTAAGAGAAAAATTTACCGCAAAAGATGATTTTTTGTTGCTCATGTTTTCGCCAGCTGATAAAAACTTTTTTAATGTGAAAAACGTTTATCAGCTATCTAAAGAAATAAAAGAAGTTAAAAGTATTCTTGAAGAAAAAAATATATCTGTGTCGATATTAAATGAAAATCTTTTAGCTGCTGAAATTATGGATTGGGTGAAGCAAAAAGGACCAGAAGCAATGGTTGTAGCCATGTTTATTGTTCTTTTTATTTTGGTTCTTGATTTGCGGAGCTTTGTCCTTGCGCTTAAAACTTTTTTACCACTCCTAACTGGGTTGATTTTTACGGGTGCTATCATGGCTTTTTTTCAAGTAAAGCTTAACTTTATAAATATCGTTATGCTCCCTTCAATTATAGGCATTATGATTGGAAGCTGTGTGTATTTAAGTCATCATATTTTGGATTATTCTATGGGGGCGACGGTTAAGTCGGTACAAGAAACGGGAAGCGCAATAATACTTTCTGCCTTAACAAGCTTGGCAGGTTATGCAAGTCTTAATGTGGCCCATCATAAAGGGGTGAACTCTATCGCAACTACAGTCGAGATTGGGATTATAGTTTGTACTATTTGTGCATTATTTATGTTGCCTGCATTGTTTGAATTAAACTTTGGTAAAGGAAACAAAGCGCAGTTTAAAAATAGAACTGATACTAATGCTTCAGGCTAAATTGTTGTCAGATTTTTTTTAGCGTTTCTTGCACTTTCTGTTAAGGGTTAGGTGTTAGCGTGCTGAAAGATATTGTTTAACTTTAGGTTGGCTTTATGCGTATTGCTCATGAAGAAAAAAAAATTCCTGTAAAAGAAGCTAAGGAAATTGTTAAGGATCTGATGAAGCCCAACGTTTTTATATATTGGGTTGATTTTTTATTCCATATAATATTGGCTTGGTGTTCTTTTTATTTTTGCTATAGAGCCAATTTTCTGTCCCCAGTTCAGCTGTCTTTATTTTTTGTTTCAATGTTTTCTTTTTATAGAGCGGCTATTTTTATCCATGAAATAACACATTTGCGAAAAGATACTTTTTATTTATTTCGAGCTGTCTGGAATTTGTTATGTGGCTTCCCATTAATGATACCTTCTTTTTTATATCAAGGAGTTCATAATGATCATCATAGTATAAAACTGTATGGCACTAAAGACGACGGTGAATACTTTCCATTTGTGCATGAAGAAAGAAGTAAGATCCTCTTGTTTCCCTTAGCTTCTTTTTTTGTGCCTGTTTTCTTTTTTTTGCGTTTTGTTTTTTTGACACCGCTTTCGTATTGCAGTAGTAGCATTAGGTCCTTGGTGTTAAAAAAACTTTCATCATTTTCAATAGACCTAAATTATCAAAGAACGCGTTCTTCATTAGACACTGTTGCTATGTGGCAAGCTCAGGAGATAGCTACGTGTCTATATGGTTGGGCTTTTATATTATTAATATTGAAAGGAGTTGTGCCCTACAATATTCTTGTTCTTTGGTTTATTACTTTTGGAGTAGTATTTTTTATCAACTCATTGCGCACATTGACGGCGCATTGCTATAGGTATTCTGGAGATAAAGTTCTTGATGTCTCCGAACAACTTTTCGACTCGGTTAACATTCCAAATAGTTTTTTAGGATTTTTATGGGCGCCTGTTGGGTTGAGGTTTCATGCCACACACCACCTCATTCCGGAAATGCCATACCATTCTCTTGGGAAAACCCACCGAAGACTCAGGGAGAGTTTCTCAAAAAAAGACCTATATATTAAGACGAGTTCTAGTGGCTTGTTACTTACTTTGGCTCGTTTATGGCGGGAATCTGGGAACTTGGTATTTTTTATTCTTTTTGTAGGGCAGTTTTAATGCTAATATTAGGATGTTTTTTAATTGCTTTAAAAACAATGATCTTACTGAATTTTAGCTAGCGATATTATTAATTAGTTTAATTTTTTTCTTCAGTGTAAAAGGCTTTTAGATAGCAATAAAATTATGCCAAAAACTTCTATAGATCCTGAATCGGCTAAAAAAATAGTTCAAATAAAAGAACAATTTGACTTTGAAAGCGGTCACTTGCGCCCGCCTTCTAAAAATGACCAGGGAATTTTTTCCAAGTGCACTAACTATCAAGCTCCGGCTCAAGCTAAGAATTTAGGAATATATCCTTACTTTCGTGAAATTGAAGAAACTGGAAGTTCCCATGTGGTTATTGATGGTAGAGATATAGTGACAATATCAAGTAATAATTATCTGGGTTTGGCTAAAGACTCTAGAGTTATTGCGGCTGGAAGGGATGCTATCGAAAAGTTTGGTATTGGTTGTACCGGGAGTCGATTTCTGAATGGAACATTGAGTTTACACAGAACTTTAGAAAGAAATATTTCAAGTTTTCTTGGTAGAGAAGATTCAATTGTTATGTCAACTGGTTTTCAGGCTAATCAGGGAACAATTTCTTGTCTCTTAGGAAGGCAGGACGTTGCTTTTTCTGACCGTGAAAACCACGCGAGTATCTATGAAGGTTGCGCTATTGCCCAAGGTAAAACATTGCGTTACCGGCATAATGACATGGATCACTTAGAACATTTACTTCAAAAGAACTCTCAAGTCAAAGGGAAGCTTATTATTACTGATAGTGTTTTCAGCATGAGTGGTGATATTGCTAATCTTCCCGAAATTGTTAAGATTGCAAAAAATCACGGAGCGAGTTTATTGGTTGACGAAGCCCACGGTATGGGAGTTTTAGGCGATAATGGACGAGGAGCCTGTGAATATTTTGATGTGGAAAAAGATATTGATATTTATGTCGGAACTTTTTCTAAAAGCTTGGGGTCAATCGGGGGTTTTGTTTCTACAAAAAAAAATATAGCAGAATATATAAGGCATAAAGCTTCTGCATTTATTTTTACAGCGGCTTTGCCTCCTGCTTCTGTTGCTGGCGTTTTAGAAGGATTAGATATTCTTGCTACTGATTCAAAACGCAGAAAACGATTGCATGAAAATACAGCTTTTATAAAAAGAGCTTTTTTCGAATTGGGAATTCAGGTGAATAACAATCTTGTGCCAATTGTTCCGATTCAAATTGGTGATGAAGCTCTTACTTTGTATATGAATAGATTATTGTTTGATGATGGTGTGTTTGCAGGCGTTGCGGTATCCCCAGTAGTCCCGCCATTGAAAGCTATGATCAGAACCAGTTATACCTCCGCGCACACCAAAGAAGACTTAGATAAAATTTTGATCTCATTTGAAAAGAATTTAAAAAAAATAGGTGTCTTGCCCCAGTAATGTTCCTTAGCGTTAAAAAAGTAAAAACTTCGACCGATATAAAAAATTTCATTAGATTGCCATGGAATATTTATGGTGACTCTCCTCTATGGATACCTCCTTTGATAAGCGAGCGTAAAAAATTCTTAGATCCTGTAGTAAATCCATTTTTTAAGGATTCAAAAGTCGATTTATTTTTAGTTACTTCAAATAAAAAAACAGCTTTAGGAAGAATAGCTTTGATAGAAAACCATGTTTATAACGAAACGTTATCTGACCGGGTGGGATTTTTTGGAATGTTTGAAGTTGTTAATAATAAACAAGCTTCAGATTTTTTGCTCAATAAAGCAGAACAGTGGTGCCGAGAAAAAAAAATTAGTAAGCTTATTGGTCCAGTAAATCTTTCGACTAACCATGAATGTGGTTTGCTTGTAGATGGTTTTGATATTCCGCCTGTTATAGGAATTACATATAATCCTAGTTATTACTCAGAATTTTTTAAAACTTGGGGGCTTAGAAAATATAAGGATCTAGTTTCCTTAAGGATGGATATGTTGAAGATGCCAGAATATCTCGAATCGTCAATAAAGCGTATTCGTAAGAGAGAGCGCTTTAAAGTTAGGTCCTTTTGCTTAAATAATTTTAACGAGGAAATAGAAAATATTTGGCGCATTTATAATGAGTCCTGGGCCGATAATTGGGGTTTTATTCCAATGTCTAAAGAGGAATTTGTATATTCCGCAAATGAGATGAGAAAATTTATTCAACCAGAATATTGTTTTATTGCAGAGGTTGATGGAAAGCCTGTTGGATTTTCCCTTACCCTGCCAGATATTAATGAAGTTTTGAAAAAAATGAATGGTAGAATTTTCCCATTTGGTTGGGCTAAGTTTTTTTTAAATAAAAATAAAATAAAACTATTTAGGGTTGTAGCTTTAGGGGTTATGACGACATACCGACGTTTAGGAATTGATGCAGCACTCTATTACGAAACCTATAAAAAATTTTTAGAAAAAAAAATAAAGTGGTGCGATATGTCTTGGATACTTGAGGATAATAAAGGTATGCTCAATTCTATATACCGTCTGGGTGGGACTATTTATAAAAGACACCGAATTTATGAGCGGAACATCTTCACTTGAAAACACCACTGCTGTTGTAACAGGTGCTACTGGCTTTATTGGGAGTCATTTAGTTGATTATCTGGTTGAGCATGGTTGTACTGTTCACGCTTTAGTACGGAAAACTAGTGATCAAAGATGGTTGAATAAATCAGATCAAGTGAAAATACATGTTATTGATCTTCTACAAACCTCGGCAATAGATTGTCTTAAGGAGGCAGATTATCTTTTTCACTGTGCTGGTTTGACCAAAGCTAAAACCAGAGACGAATTTTTTTTTGGTAATGCATATTCCTGTCAGACTCTTTATGACAGGTGTATTGCAATTGGAAATAAACTAAAGGTAATTGTTCACTTAAGTAGCCTTGCTGCAGCAGGACCCAGCATTCAAGGAAAACCAAGCAAAGAAAAAAAAACATGTAAACCGGTAACCTATTATGGAGAATCTAAACTTGCGGGTGAAGAAATAGCCCTAAAGTATTCTACATCTCTTCCTATTGTGATCATTCGTCCTCCAGTAGTCTATGGCCCACGAGAGCAAAACTTCTTTGTTTATCTTAAAACACTTAGTCGAGGCTGGGACATAAAAATAGGGACAAGTAGACGCGAGTTATCCTTAGTTTATATTTCAGATCTGATCCAAGCGATGGTTCAATCTATAACCTTCTACCCTCAAAAGGAAAAAATATACTATGTTACTGATGGAGAATCTTATGCTTGGAGTGATATTTCAGATTGTGCAATTAAAATTCTTGATGTTCGTCCTAAAACACTGATTGTCCCAAAGTTGTTACTGCATTTTTTCTCTTTCTTTTTTGAGACATTAGCATGGTTTAGTGGGAAAACAGCTCTTTTAGATAGGCAAAGAATGATTGATATTTGTCAATCATCTTGGGTCGCTTCCCCTAAAGCATTTTTTCAATCCCATAAGTTTAAACCCAAAAATAATTTAGCAAAAGGGCTAAAAGAGACTATTGATTGGTATAAGGAAAACGATTGGCTATAAAAAATGAATGTTTCGATAGATCAAGTTTCATCTGTTAAAGAAATTATAGAACCAGTGAATCGCTACTTTCATAATCCTGTAGCAGCAAATATTGTAAAAGCTTTAAAGGATACCTGGGTTACTCCAAATCAAATAACATATTTTTCGATTTTTGTCGGGCTAGTTTCAGCATATAATTTTAGCCTAGGCACGCAACAGTCATTTATTTTTGCAGGTGTTTTATTAGAGATTGTTTTGATTTTGGACTGCGTAGATGGCCAGTTAGCGCGAGCTAAAGGTTGCTCTAGTGACTGGGGTCGACTTCTGGATGGGATTGCGGGTTATATTATTTACTTAGCCGTCCTTACGGGATTAATTATCGGTTTTGGTAAAGAGCATATAACATTGGTTGCTTTTGGTATAATTACTATCATGCGAGGTATAGCCTATGATTACTGTAAGCTTACAATTATAACGACAATTCAACAGGGATATGACGGGAGTATTAAAGAGATATCAGATACTTATTCAAAAATATCCCAAAATAAATCATATCTACTAAAGGTATATTTTTACTACTTACAACTCCAGCGATTAATTTTTTGCGGCTATTTTACAAGTTTCGATAAATTTGTGGATAGTGGAGAAGAAAATTTTGTGGGGGCTCCTTTATCTTTCAGTGAAAGAAAAGATTATCAAAAAGTAATTAGTCCTTTGATGGTTATGTGGAGTTGGAATGGAGTAGACTTACCTTTATTTCTATTGGTGCTAATGTCCTTATTTGGAGCTATGGATAGTTGTTTGCTTCCGTTAGTATGTTTTTTTGTTTTGCAATTTATTTTAGTTATGATTTACCATCGTACACGATCTCAAATTTTTTTTAATATAAAAAAATTAAATTAAAGTGATTCGATGATTTGTTTGGTTATGATAGGCGGAGTCTGACTTTTTTGATTGATAAATGGATAAATTAAATGAATAGTGATAGCAAAGTAATAGGGAAGTGGAGAAAAGCAAAAATTAGGAGAGTTCTAGGCCCAACCCTGGCGATTATCGGTTTGTTTTACACCTACCATTCACATCTGGATGGGTGCCCTCGTGAAGTTATTTTCGCAGCTTGGGCATTGCTACCGCCGATCTGGTTAATTTTCGAATATTGGCTATTATTCGATCGAAACGAGGAATCAGAAAAAGATTTCAAAACATTTAAGTATAGTCAAAGTTTAGCGCGAACTTTATGGGGCGGTTTTTTGATTTTCCTTATAGCCTTTTATTCTGGAGTTTTAGGAGAGTAAAAAGGGGAAGCTAATTTAATCAGTTGTTAGTTGCTGGATTACTTTCTAGATTACGCTCTGCGACGTAAGTTTCCATTCCATCTGTTTTTTTTACATGATACCAAGGCTTTTCTTTCGGCGGTCGGGAACGAGCTACTACCTCATACCATTGGTCGTCGCCCTTGTAGCAAGGGTCTACTGCAATAATGACCCCATAGTATTTAAATAGTTTGTGGTGTACTTGCTGACCAAAAGTAAACTTATTTTTTGAGACAGAATTAGACATTTGAATTTCTTCCAATCAGATTAGATACATGACTTTGGTTAAGAAACTGCATTTTTAGAGAAATCCTGCAGTTTGGTAAGAAAACATATTGTGGTTTGTCAGTTGGAATTAATTCTATAATAATAGTCACCTAGCTTAAATGCACCTCCATTTCTAACCACACCAAAAAACGTTTTCAGTTTTTCGTTAGAAAGCTTATCTAAAACTGTATTTTGGAGATCTTTAAAATTAATTTCTTCCCAAAAAGAATAGTCTGCAGACCGCTCAAGCGGGTAAATCGAGATGTCTTCCATTTCAATATGGTATTGATCTTCTGTCATATGTTGGGGGTCTTCATGTTTGAGTCGAGTTAAATAAATTTTACTGAATCTTTATAGAAAAATATGATAGAAATTATAACTCAAAACCGATCTGGTGCAAAGGTTCCTGTTTTTTTATATTTTTCATTTATCTTTATTTTAATGCGATTGTCTCCTTTTTAGTATTGTGCAACTAAAATATAATATTGGAGCGTAATTAATATTTTTATTATCTAGAAAGGAAAAGATTTCTATTATAAAAATTGAAAAGCTCGTATGTCCATTAATGGTGCAATAATGTTATAAGTATTGAGTTAAAAAGGAGCTATATCTGTGTTACTTGCAATTGATGTTGGCAATTCAAATAATGTTATAGGCTTATTCTCTGGGGATAAGCTTTTAACCCATTGGCGTATTCGAACTGAATGGACCCGCACGTCTGATGAATATTGGGTGTTAATCAAAGAGTTTATTCTACTTAACGATGTAGATGTTGAAATTATTGATGATATTATTATTGCTTGTGTGGTTCCACCTTTGATTCCTATTTTAAAGGAGATGAGCAGGAAGTATTTTTCGTGTGTCCCTCTAATTGTTGGTCCTGGAATTAAGACTGGAATATCGATACTTTATAAAAACCCTGCTGAAGTAGGTGCTGATCGTATTGTTAATTCTGTAGCAGCTTTTGAGAAATATGGAGGCCCACTGATTATAGTCGATTTTGGTACAGCGACAACATTTGACGCTGTTTCTAAAAAGGGTGAGTATCTGGGGGGAGCTATTTTCCCAGGGGTCCAATTATCTTTAGAGGCTCTTTTTAAAAATGCAGCTAAACTTCCTCGTGTTGAAATGGCAGAGCCTGATAACGTTATAGGAAAATCAACGATTGAAAGCATCCACTCGGGAACAATTTATGGGTTCATGAGTATGATTGACGGGATGGTTCTAAAAATACAGGAAGAACTTCAGGAAAAGGCTCAGGTTATCGCAACAGGAGGAATAGTTGACTTGATAGCTTCAAAATCTAAATCAATAAATACTATAGATCCTTTTCTAACTCTTGAAGGATTACGTATAATACACCAAAGAAATCAAGGGTAATTTTTTATTTATTGCAACTAAATAGTAGGAAATAACCGTGAGTATTATTCTAGGAGTGTTTTAATGGGTATTATTAGAGGTGGTGACGCCGAGTATGATAGCAGTAGGCCAAGTTTAGAAGAGCTGACCCCAAAAATTGAAAAAGCTATCACCAGTAGCTTAGAGTCCAACCCGAAGATATTAAAGTTATCGGGTAAATATTACTCTACAGATGAAATTACTTTGCTATCAAGGTCTTCCCAAGTTAAGGAGGTTCTTGTTTTAGATTTAGAAGATAATCAAATTGGAGATGAGGGTTTAAAAATTCTTACTGAATCGAGCCAGTTATTAAACCTTGAAGTTCTAAATCTTGGAGTTAATTTCATAACAGATGAAGGGATAAAGGAATGGGCTAACTCTTCAAATGTTAGTCTCAAAAATATAAAATCGCTGTCTTTGTCGGATAATAAATTAACAGATGACTCGCTGGTAGATTTCGTTAGATCATCAAATTTTTCGCAATTAGAATCGCTAGATATCAGTTGGATGGAAGCTGGAAACAAAACGGCCATAGCTATAGGTATGGCCGATACTCTCCCTGGCCTAAAAAAACTTGATCTTGAACGTAGTTATGTCGATGCAGAGGGAATACGTTCACTGGTTGACGGTAAAATTGCTGAAAACCTTGAAGATCTTAATCTTGCGGCAAACAAGTTTGGTGATGAGGGAGTAAACATAATTGCTAGTACTTCTAAACTAAAAAATCTCAAAGTTCTCAACCTTTCTCAGAATATGATTGGAGACGATGGTGCTAAAGCCATTGGAATCTCTACTCAATTAAGTGGGTTGACTCATCTTTATATGGGAAGGAACGCTTTTGGCCCGGAAGGTGCGAGGGCAATTCATGAAACCAAAGTTCTGACACAATTAAAGACGCTTGTCCTTCAGGAGGGAGTAGAGACCACCCCAGATTTAGTTAATTATTCTCGACCTGAGTTATTGCGCCCAGAAGACCCTGAATTATTTAACCCGAAGAAATGATTCTCTTTGCATAGAAAGGTAAAAGTGAAAAAAGACTGTGCGGTTTATCTCATTAAGAGTTAGTCCGCAGTTTTTCTAAGTATGAGGCCTCTTATGCTTATATTAGTTTAGAAAACCTTAAGTGTTTTTAGATGGGTTAATTTTTTAGATTCGCGAAGGGCTAATTTTGCTTTTTCAGATTTTATTCGATTACCTCCTAGATGCAGGTAAATTAAATTAGACAAAGTGTCCGAATTTGCTATTGCCAATGCACCTTCATCACCAATTCTATTGTCAACTAAATTTAGAGAGGTTAGTTGGGTTAATGTAGGAGATGATGCCAAAGCTTTGGCCCCTCTTTCTGTAATTCCATTTTGTTCAAGGTTGAGGGTTTTTACTTCTGAGAAAAGATCGCAGGACGCGAGAGTTTCTATCCCTTCATCTCCTAGATTATTAGAACCCAAATGGAGATAATCTACTTTAGGTAGAGAATTAGATTTGGCGATAATCTTTATGCCTTCCGGACCTAAATTATTGTGAGTGATGATAATAGTTTGGATAGAGCTTAACGGCTCAAAGTCTGAGATCAGGGTAGCTAGGTTAATTCCATGTGCTCTTGTAACCTCATCTCTTTTAACAAATAAGTATGCATCTTGAAGTTTAAGGACTTTTTGATCTTTGATGTTTTCAAAAATTGCTTTCTGATCTTGGGTTAGGTTGCTTGTGGGATCTCCGTACTGTTCCCCGTCATTACAGAGCTCTTCCCAGTTTTTTAGCTTTTCAACCCGTTTCATCTCTTTAATCTTTTTTCCTTTGCGCAACCAGCTTGGTTCCCCATTTTGCAAGCTTGTTTATAAAATTTTATTGCTTTTTTTTGCCTTCCTTCTCTATAATTAATCGATCCTAAGTTAAAACAAGCTGGGTCCTCTCCTGAATCACAGGCTTTGTGATACATTTTTTTAGCTTCTTTCCAATGAGCACTGTACTGTGTTCCTTTCATATAAAGAAGGTTACCACCGTTGGTACATCCTGTCATATAGTCAGCATCACAAGCACTTATATAAAACTTAAGAGCAGTTTTGTTATCTCGGTCAACGATACGGTATCGTTCTCCCATTCTAAAACAGGCAGCAGAGTTCTTTTCGTTATTACAGGCTGATCGCATTTTAGCTGTTTCGGCATCATCTCCGGCCCAAGAAAAAGAAGCAAAAGTAGTACAAAATCCGAATATTAAAAAACTAAGAAAAATATTTTTTTTCACAGCAGAAAGTCCTCCTAGAAAGGTTAAACACCTTAGGCCACTCTTTTATGTTTCGTGAAGTGCACGACAATTGTAACATAATAGACAATTAACAACTGATTTTAAGTATCTAACACTTAAGTGGAGAGTTTTGTTTGCAACAAACTGTTAAGTACTTTAATCTTCAAGCTCGTTGATATATGAATTATTTAACTGTGTAAAATTTTTTATTTATTGATTGAATGGAGTAAGCTGATTGCATGAACATTGTTTTTATAGGCTATAGAGGTACAGGAAAATCTTTAATATCAAAGGTTCTGGCAGATATTCTTCATTCTCGGCGCTATAGCCTTGACGAAGAAATTGCTTTACAAGCGAATAAATCTATTCGTGAAATAGTTGAACAAGATGGTTGGGACAGGTTTCGCGAGATTGAGAGAAGTGTGGTTGTGCAGGTTTCATCGGAAGCTCACAATTCTATTATCGACTGCGGTGGTGGAGTGATATTAGATGAGCGTAATGTGACGGATCTAAGACAGAGTGGAAAAGTTGTTCTTTTAACATCAAGTTTTGAAAAAATTATTCAGCGTATAAACCGAGATTTGAGTCGACCTCCACTTGAGCAAGCACTTACTTTTGAAGAAGAACAGCAAAAAGTTTTAACAGAACGTGACCCCAAATATCGCGCTGCAGCTGATTGTATTTTTGATACCACCTATTTAAAGCCTCAGCAAATAGCGATAAATATTATCGAGTATTTTAAAAAGAAAGTGTGGATATGAAATAATGAGTCCTTTATTTGAAAGTCTCGTAGATAATAGTATGTTTTTACTTTCTCATGAAATGAGTAACGAAAATCCATTAGAAGGAGGTGAGATGGAAAATTACTTGAGGATTGAGGGCAAAGCAGAGCCACAGTTTAAACTTCAGCTCGATGATAAGGATGTCAATATTGAAGAATTAGAAGACCTCATGGGATATTCGCGGATTAAGACAGTAGCAGAGTTATGGTTAGATAGGAACGAGTTTGGTGACAGAGGGGTAGAACTTTTATCCACTGCAAAAGAACTAAGTAGTCTTCAAGTACTTTCTTTAGCCGGGAATAAGCTTTCAGATTATGCGCTTAGTTCATTGGCCAACTCAAAGACTTTAACGCACTTAAAAAGACTATTTATTCATGACAACTTTCTGAGTTCTACTGGGGTGGGTGAATTGGCCCAATCAGGAACGATAACTTCTCTTGAAATCCTCTATCTTAAACAAAATAAGCTTAGAACCGATGGGGCAAAAGCTTTGGCAACTTCTTCTGCTTTTCAAAATGTTAAGGAATTATATTTGGGGCGAACCCAATTAGGTAATGATGGAGTAACTCATTTGTGTAATGGTAGACCATGGCCAAGTCTTGTAACTTTATCATTAGCCCAAAATGGTTTGGATGATAAGTCTGCAAAAATACTTGCTGAAACGGAATCATTTCCCAAGCTCAATACTCTTGATTTATATAACAATAATATTAGTGATGAGGCGGTGGATGTTATCAGATGCTCTCCGCGCTTAAAAAAATTACGTATTTTACAAGTTAACTGAGTCTAATATTAGAAAATGCATGTCATACATCGCGTTATCCCCAACAGAAAGGAAATTCTTCGGCATTTTGATAAAAAAGATGCAGTGATGGCTCAACTAATACGAAAGTCTGGCCCCATAAAGCTAAAACGTAACCGAAATTATTTTATAGTATTGTGTAATGCCATCATTGGTCAGCAGATTTCAGTTGCAGCAGCAGATGCGGTTGCGACTCGTTTTAAAAATCTCTTTAATGGACATTGCCCAACTCCGCAGGGAGTAATGAAACTGCAAGATATTGACTTACGAAAAGCGGGTTTATCAAGACAAAAAGTGGCCTATTTAAAGGATTTGAGTTTGCATTTTCACGGAAAAATACTTCGCCCGCATCGTCTGCATCATATGGATAACGATGAAGTTATTCACCAGCTAACCCAAGTTCATGGGATTGGGAGGTGGACAGCTGAAATGTTTCTAATTTTTTCACTCAATCGGCCGAATGTTTTGCCAGTGGGAGATTTAGGATTACAGTTAGCACTTAAAAAGTTATATCGTATGCGCCAACTACCCACTGTCAAACGAATGCGTGCTCTTGGAAGAAAATGGAATCCACTTGAAACAGTAGGGACTTGGTATGCTTGGCGGGTACAAGATGAAAAAGTTGTTACCTATTGAACTAGACTTTTTAGAGGATGGATATGAATTTTGTTAATGAAGACATAGAAAATTATGCTTACGATCATACACAGATTGAAGATGACCTTTTATGGCAACTGGAGTTAGATACGTATGACCAATTAGAAA
>JABHTG010000012.1 GCA_018697205.1 Nitrospina sp.
ATAATTTATTTTCTACTAGAGTATCAGCCCCGGTTAACTGATTCATAAGGGTAGATTTTCCAGCGTTTGTATAACCAACGAGGGCTACTTTATAAATATCACGTCGATTTTTTCTTTGAATTTTCTTTTCAAGGTCAATTTGTTTTAGTTTGCGATCTAGTTTTGTGATCCTATCTCGGATCAGGCGTCTGTCTAATTGGATTTGAGTTTCTCCAACATCTTTCATTCCGATACCACCTCGCTGTCTAGAAAGATGTCCCCACATTTTGGTTAATCTGGGAAGAGCGTACTTTAGGCTAGCCAATTCAACTTGTGCTTTGGCTTCACGAGTACGTGCGTGGTTGCCAAATATTTCTAATATAAGCCATGATCGATCAATAACTCTGCATTTGAATATGTTTTCCAGGTTTCTATTTTGAGCAGGAGAGAGATTTTCATCAAAAATAACAATACCTGCGGAAAACTGTTGAATAAGCTGAGCGACTTCTTCTACCTTTCCTTTCCCAATAAATGACTTGGGATTAATCCTTGTTAATTTTTGAGAAACTATTGAAATTACGTTGTAATGAGCAGTTTCTGCTAGCCCATTTAGTTCTTTTAAGTTGTTATCTAAGGGCGAAGAACCATTGTTGAAAAAATCAACGCCAATTAAAATAGCCTTTTCCCGAATATCTTTTTTATTTTTTGAAACTTTTTTGTTATTTTGTGTTTCTCTATTCATAGTCCACTTAAACATTACATTTTTGGAATTAATGTTGTTTGAAAAAGGTTTAACGAAGTTTTGCGTTCATCGACAGAAATAAATTGAAATATATATCTCGAGTATTTTAATTAAACTTTAAATGATACCTATTTTACTATGATAAAATTTAAATTGATAAAAATTCATACTTAAGGACATTATGGCTTTACGACTGTTATTAGAGAAGGCGGTTGGGGAAAACTGTTCTTCGATTGACGATGGAGAAAGGATTCTGAATTTGATAAGACCTGAGCTGATAAAAGGTTTTACCGTAGAGTTAGACTTTGAGGGTGTGAAGTTGGTTTTGACTCCATTTTTAAATACTTGCTTTGGTAATCTTTTGGAGCAGTTTGGAAGAGAGATGACGATGACTCATGTGAGCATGAGAAATATTTCAGATGAACTTCTTCAACGGATTAATAGTTTTATTAATAGAAAAGAAGAGGAGTTTTCTCAAAGTCACGACCAAAAAATACTCCAAGAAATGTTTGATGAAGATGGGTTGGTAGATTTTTCTTTGTAAAAGAGAACTGTTTTAAGAATGTCAGTAGGTTCCTTCTTCGCGCTTCTAAGTTAAGCGAACTACTTTAATGAGTTCAGGTGCCTGCGAAGTTTGCTTGATTAGGTGAGAGCAATCACTTGCCTTGTTGTCGAGGGCAAAAAATATTTTCAGAGAAGATGTGTCTCTAAAATTATTCCAACCGCATAAGATTCAAGAAGCACCTCTCTAGCATTTTTCTTCAGTATGGAAGTTTTTCCTTGGGTGAAAAATAGAAATATAGAACAAAATATATCTCCTGTAATTTTATGGTAAGTATGGTTTTCTTAATGAAGTTGTGTTTTTTGGATCCTTAGCATGACCTGAATAATTAAAAGATTCTGGGGAATATTTTTCGACCTACAAATTATTAAAGTAATTAGATGGAACTTTCATTCCATAAGTCTAAGTTCTCCCTTGCTATCAAGAATTGAATTGCATAGTATTTATCAAAAAGGATTCTTTCTGCGTTTTCTTCGTTATCAGAAAACCTTAATTCTCTGGAATCAGTTATCCTTAGCTAGGTCAAATATTTAGCCTCGATATGGGATTAAGGTTCCTTAATCTACAATTTGCCTTTCAAAGTTATTTACTTATGCAAGCGCTCATTTTAGCTGGCGGGAAAGGAACTCGCCTTCAACCCTATACCACGGTTCTCCCGAAACCCCTCATGCCAGTCGGGGGCTATCCAATACTTGAAATCATTTTGCGGCAGTTGAAAAAATTAGGGATCGAAGAAATTATTTTAGCAGTGGGTTACATGGAACACTTGTTTCAGGCACTGCTAAAAACTGGAGAACAATTTGGATTGAAGATTCAGTACTCTATTGAAGAAAAAGAACTGGGGACAGCTGGGCCAATTTCTTTGGTTATTGATCAGTTGGAGGGTGACTTTTTGGTTATGAATGGAGATCTACTGACAACATTAAATTACGCCAAACTACTTGAATATCATAAAAGTAACAACAGCGCTGCAACTATCGCACTTTACCAAAGGGAGGTCAAAGTTGATTTTGGGGTTATTGAAAGCGATGATAAGGGTCAAGTAACCCAATATATAGAAAAACCGGTTTATACTTTTGATGTCAGCATGGGGGTCAACGTGTTCAACAAAAAAATGGTGACCCCTTTTCTTCGACCAGGAAAACACCTTGATATTCCAGAGCTTATGATGAATTTGCACCATCAAGGTCTCAAGGTTTCAAGTTATCGTGAAAAATGCCTCTGGCTTGATATCGGGAGAATTGATGATTATAAGGAAGCTGTCGACCTTTTTGAATCCAACATGGACAAATTTATTTCTCCTTTACCATGAAAGCTCTCATTACGGGTGGAGGGGGATTTTGCGGACGACACTTATCCGATTTTTTAATCGGCCAAGGAGTCGAGGTTCATACCATAGGAACCCGTAAAAGGGAGAATCCTAACCATCATCGGATTTCTGATATTACCAGTATTGGGGAATTATCAGAAATTGTTAGGAAACTGAAGCCAGGTTACATCTTCCATCTGGCTGGGATATCACAGACCACTGATCCTATAGAGTATTATCATGTAAATACTCAGTATGCTGTGGCCCTTCTTTCTGCTATTGAGTCTAGCGGAATTACTGATTCTCCGATTCTTTTGGCAGGCACTTCAGCGGAATATGGCAAAGTCACTTCCGGTCAACTTCCAATAAAGGAGGAAACTGTTCCAAAACCTTATAGCCATTATGGTATCAGTAAACTTTCTCAGACCCTTCAAGGATTGGCAGCTTCTCACAAAAATATTCCTGTCGTGATTACGAGACCCTTTAATATTATTGGACCTGGGATGCCTCCCCATCTTGTCGTACAGAGTTTTGCGACTCAAATAGTTAGGATTTCCAACAAGCAGGATATACCAGTTATACACACGGGGAACTTGGAAAGTTCCCGAGATTTCATCGACGTAAGTGATTTGGTGAAAATTTTTTGGGATCTTATTCGTATGCCTACCGCGATGGGAGAAGTTGTAAATGTCTGCACGGGAGAGGGGATTCTGATTCGCCAGATTCTAGAGAAATTGATAGAGTGGTCGGGTGAACCCATAGAGGTCTCCCAAGATTCAAAACGGATGAAAGACATCGAGATAGATGCTCACTATGGATGCACTTGGAAAATGGAACAATTGTTGGGTTATCGGGTGAGTTTAAACTTGGAGAAATCTTTAAAACGAATTTTAAATCATTTGCAAAACTTATCATAAGGTCTTTATCGAGTTTTTGCTTAAGTGGAGCTGAGGTTTTTCGTGATCAGAGATAGAAATTACATGGGAATTGGAATAGAAATACCAGTCTTCATGTAATCTTTACCATTATTGTTTAAAATGATGCAATGAACCTAAAAAATAAAAAAATTTTAGTTACCGGGGCGGATGGCTTTATAGGGTCACATTTGGTTGAAGAGCTTGTTCGGCAGGGAATTGAGGTGCGGGCATTTGTTTTTTACAATTCTTTTAACTCGTGGGGTTGGTTGGATGAATCCCCTGAAGAGCTTAAAACAAAGATCGATATTTTTTCAGGCGATATTCGAGATCCTCATGGAGTCGAGCAGGCAATGCAGGGTTGTAATGTGGTGATGCACTTGGCGTCATTGATAGGAATTCCTTATTCTTATCATTCCCCTGACTCATACGTTGACACTAATATTAAAGGAACGTTAAATATACTTCAGGCTGCACGAAAGTTGGAGCTAGAAAAAATTGTTTGCACATCTACTAGTGAAGTTTATGGAACAGCTAGGTATGTGCCTATTGATGAAGGGCATCCTCTTCAGGGGCAATCGCCTTACTCGGCAACCAAAATAGCAGCTGATCAAATAGCGATGTCTTTTTATTGTTCGTTTGGATCTCCAGTTGCTCTCATCAGACCTTTTAATACTTACGGTCCGCGTCAATCTTTGAGAGCCGTGATTCCCACGATAATCACTCAGTTGGCTAAGAGTAAGACAACAATCAAGCTCGGGTCGCTACATCCAACGAGAGATTTTTCATTTGTTAAAGATATTGTGAACGGTTTTATCGCTATAGCCGAGTCAGATGCATCCATAGGTGAAGCTATAAATGTCGGAAGTGGTTTCGAAATTTCCATTAAAGAGTTAGGTGAAACTATTGGAGATTTGATGGGATCTAAGATTAAATTTAACACTGAGGAAATCCGCTTGCGGCCAGGTAAAAGTGAGGTAGAACGCCTCCTGGCCGACAACTCAAAGGCTAATCAAATTATCAATTGGGTGCCTAAATATGCTGGTAAGGAAGGGTTGAAACGGGGTTTGAAAGAAACTATCGATTGGTATTCTCATCCGGAGACCCTAAAAAAATATAGGACGGATGAGTTTAATTTTTAAACTCCAAACCGCCTTAGGCAGATTACTTTCCAAGGGCTATTTTTTTAACGATGGATGGTATGATTTTCTGGCACACTACCTACCCTCCCAAGCTACTTCTGGGCATTCAAAAGTAAATAAAAAAAAATCCCTTTACTGCTCTTAGTTCTGATATTTTTCTATCGAATCAAAGTTCAGCGAGAGTGGCTATTCAGAGCTTTTTTATACAGAGAAAAGACACTAGAAGTCATTTTTTCAAGAGAAAAGTCTTTTTTAAGTCTTTCACTCGCTTTACGAACAAGTGACTTCCTATGATTTTTCTCCATATGAAACATTTTGAGAATCCCTTGTCTAATACCATCGATAGAGTCGGGGGGAATCAAGATTCCTTCGATAGAATCGCGAATGATATCATTATTTCCTGGAATGTCTGTGGCGATGATCGGCTGCTCAAGCGCTATAGCCTCTAGAATATTATAAGGAAGCCCTTCGCTAAGAGACGTGGTTATATAGGCATCCATAATCTTAAGAATATCAAAGGCATTTTCCCTATAACCCAAAATGGCTATTTTGCTGCTCAAATTAAGTTCTCTGACCAAAGTCTGGACAGATTTTAAATACTGAGCGTGTTCTTCCTGGCAACTCCCGATAATTGCTAATCGGAGATGGGAACATGTTTCTAGTGCATGAGCAAATCCATGAATCAGGTTAAGAATTCCTTTTTCAGGAGAAATTCTAGACATGGCTCCTACTAGCATTGTGTTTTCCCAACTTTCTAACCCTAGTGAAGCGAGGGTTTTTCTTTTATCAGGTTTTAATTCCTTGAACTTGGTTAATCTTAAACCATTGTGAATTATGTTTATCTTCCGATCCTTAAGAAGGTGGATAACTCGGGCCTTATTTCTTTCTCCCCGGCAACTGAGGATATGATGGGGTGTTAGTAAAGCCAGAATATTTTCCACTAGCAAGTGAAACCTTCGTTGAAAGGGAGGGAGATCATAGTAATGGAATCCATGAAATGAATGAATTACTGGAATCCTAAATAGCCAACCAGCAATTCTTCCGTAAAGCCCAGGTCCTTTTCCGTGTGTATGGATTAAATCGGGTTTTTCCTTATTAAGAATGGATCGGAGTTTCAGCCAGGAGGAAAGTGAAAGTTTTCTCAGGGGAATAGAGTAAGCTTTTGTGGTGAGGTTTTTAAATTTATTCCAATAAGGCCCATCATCATAGGAACAAATGACGGGCTCCCATTCTTTTTTATCCAGGTTTTCTAAAAGCTGGAGCAGATTCAGGGGCCCCCCCCCCACGACAGTTGTGCCATTGATAAAACAAATTTTTTTCATAGAACGTTACGAATAGGGGTCAAAAAAGGTGGTGTTCCACTTGGGAGGTCGCAAATATATATGGTTTTTAAGGGGAGACCAAGTAGGTTTTTTGGTTTCATAAATCATGGGCCTAACTGGCGAATTGCTTCATAAATTGCGATACTAGCAGCATTAGCTAGGTTGAGAGAACGTACTCGGTCATCGTATTGTGGAATACGAAAAGCACATGCTGAAAATTTACTCAGTAACTCCTTCCCCAGTCCTTTTGTTTCACTTCCAAAAATCAAGTAAGACCCGCTTTGAAATCTTTGATCAAAGACAGAAGATTTTGCCTTGGTAGAAAAAAATACAGTGGGGGCTTTAGGGGGAAGTGATTCAAAAAACGACTCAATATTTTTGTGTCTTACTATTTGTAAGTGTTTCCAATAATCCAGCCCCGCTCTTTTGACCCTTGAATCGTTGATTTCAAATCCTAGTGGGTCAACTAGGTGTAAAATACTATTTGTGGCTAGGCAAATACGGCCAATAGCACCTGTGTTTGTTGGGATTTCAGGAGCAACCAAAACTATTGAAAGATTATAAGGCATATTGTTTGATATTTTTTTAATGTTGTAAACATAATATTTACAGACGATGTTTAGTTTAGTAAGAATTTTTTCTGCTATCTAAGGTAGAACCAATTCAAACATAGATATTAAATGTAAAAAAATAATAAAGAAACCTTATTGTATTTTAGCAAAAGAAAAAACTCTGGTAAAAGCATGGTATTCTTACTTGAAAAATAATAGGTTGATCGACCTGAGACATAAAATGAGTAAACTTCCTGGCCGGAATGCGCTAATCATTATTCCAAAAAGTCAATTTTGCGAGGAGGAGCTTTATGGTATTACGTACGCACTGAAGCAGGCGGGGGTTCGTGTTGTTGTTTTATCAAAGTCTGGGCAGGAAGCTTTAAGCATGAATCGTAAAAAATACAAACCTGATGGAATGGTGGTGGACTGGAACAAACAAGCAGGGATTGATGGGAAGTATCATGTTGTTATTTTGGTGGGTGGTAAAGG
>JABHTG010000110.1 GCA_018697205.1 Nitrospina sp.
CCCTTAGTGGCTACCTTGCTTTGGGCCAAGAACTTTTTGAAGGTAACCTTACTGCCAAAAATCAATCTTTCAACTTTGGGCCCCAAATACAAGTCAATCAATCAGTTGCCGACCTTATAACCGAAATAGCTCGTTTGTGGCCAGATGCAAAATCAGAACTTCAGCAACAAACGAATTCTGAAAAACCAGAATCTATTCTCCTAAAACTCAACTGCGACAAAGCTCTTCAAATACTTCAGTGGAAAGCCATACTAAATTTTGAGGAAACAGCCAGCATGACAAGAAAGTGGTACCAGTCTTTTTATAACCAAGGACCCTCTTCAACCTCAAAAATAACTAGCGGGCAAATTCAAGAATACTTTGAAAAAGCCGCCCAGTTAAACCTTCCATGGGCTCACTAAAAGAAGCGAACAAAATAGAGGGCGTCGCCACTCAGCCTTTAAAGGAAATTACAGATAGCCTAGGCTCAGTATTACACATGTTACGTAACGACTCACCTTTGTTTAATAAGTTTGGCGAAATCTATTTCAGTGAAACCAATCCAAAAACCATCAAGGCATGGAAATTACACAAAAAAATAACCCAGAATATCGCAGTCCCTATCGGGAAAATCCGGTTAGTCATCTACGATAACCGACCCACATCTAGCACTCATGGAAATATAGCAGAATATCAAATTGGGCGTTACAGCAACTATTATCTTATTCATATTCCTCCCATGTTGTGGTACGGCTTTCAGTCTCTCGAAAATCGGAAGTCTCTAATTGTTAATTGTACCGATCTACCTCACGATCCTTCGGAGTCCCTATTGCTACCATTAGATTCGGGGGAAATACCATTTCAGTGGGATTTAACCAAATAAAACCCAAGCAACAACGCAAACCTAAAAAAAATATGCCAAAAGTTTCCTTCGTAATAACTATTCATAACGGCGAAACTCATCTAAAGAAATGCATTGATAGCGTCCTAAGCCAAACATTTGCAGACTTTGAATGTATTGCTCTAAATAATGGCTCTACTGACCGAACCCAAGAAATCTTAGAACAATATACCGACTCACGCTTAAAAATTATTCGACAAGAAAATATTGGAGTTTCAAGATCCCTTAACAAGGGAGTCCATCTTTCAAATAGTAGCTTGATTGCACGCTTGGATGCTGATGATGCCGCGTCCAAATATCGGCTTGAAAGACAGGTAGAATTCATGATTAAAAATCCAAAAGTGGTACTTTGTGG
Organism: Nitrospina sp.; assembly: GCA_018697205.1. Classification (GTDB taxonomy): domain Bacteria; phylum Nitrospinota; class Nitrospinia; order Nitrospinales; family VA-1; genus Nitromaritima. The sequence goes on from JABHTG010000110.1 coordinate 1,236, forward strand.
GTCAAAATTTCGAGAATTGATTGGAGGACAATCTCTACCTCAAAAAGTTGCCTTTATTGGAACTGACCCGTTTATAAGAAAGTCAATGAGTCTATTTAACCCGTTCGCCCATAGCACGGTAATATTCAGGAAACAAAATTTTATTCAAGCGGGAGGTTATAGCGACCAATATAGAAATAGTTTGGATTACGAGTTATGGCTACGCATGCTTGATCTTGGAGAAGCGCATATTCTTAATGATGAACTATGTGATGTCCGCTTCACCAAACAATCAGTCTCTTACCAGAACAAAAGAAGACAAAAATTGGAGAGCCTTTTTATACGTTGGAATGCTTTTAAAAAATTTGGGGGAAATCCCGCGGAGGCCTTTTACTACTTGATAAAAAGTCTTATTGGATTAATATTTCCGTCCATAAACTACTTCAATAGATAGCAATTCTTCCTTGAGGAAACCAGGTTAGATTCAAAAATCATCTTCCAGTATGAAAACATGTATAAAATGCCAGTTTAGGCAAACTTGCCAAGGGTTATAATCCTTTATTTTTCTAAAAGTTAAAAATAAATGAAGAAAATCTGCCACATCAGTGGAACTACTTTACCCGGAGGAGGCTCCGAACATATATACCAATTATCGAAACGGTTAACCGGAAAGAGTGACTACTCAGCTTGCATGATTACATAAACAAGGATAAAGTGAAGGTTCCTTAAAAGTTTTAAGTACTACTACTGATACTATAAATTTCCCTGAGAACTTACTCTTTTCAGGATATAAGTATCACACTTTCACAAAACATTTTGCATGGAAAAAAACGTACCTATTATTGATAGAGCGTTAATCGCCACATTATTTTTATTTGTAATATTTTCTATATTTTCCATCAGCGTTACTCAAATCGCTTGTGGAATTGGAGGTTTTCTCTGGTTGCTACGAACCCACCTAACGAGGACCTGGAAAAGCCAACGTTTCCCATTGGGACTTCCTTTTTTATTGTTTGTACTTGCCTGCCTTATAGCAGTCATAGACGCATATGATATTTCCTATAGCTACCCGTCTCTTAAAAAACTCTTAGAGTTTCTTATTTTTTTCTGGGTAATAAACTATGTCAGGGAAAACAGGCTTCGAGATCAGTTAGTATTGGTTCTTATAGCTTCTGCTACACTTGCTGGTTTATTTGGGTTTTATCAAGCATGGGAGACTAGCGTCACGATTGGTGCTCGCGTTGAAGGGACTTTAAG
>JABHTG010000014.1 GCA_018697205.1 Nitrospina sp.
ACATATAGTCTTCGAGAATTCCCATTTTCATCAAGGTTTTGAAGGGAGATTTGAAAGATTTAATGAGTGCCCAAATAGAGGCACCAAAAAACTCGCCATTTGAAATATCATCAACATTACCCATATCTATGTACTCTTCTCTTTTAAGAAGAGTTTCATTATTTTGAATCATCTCCATTAACTCTGCATAACGAGTATCATCGCAATCAACAGGAGCAATTAGCCAGAATGGAACTTTACCCGTAACTATAATCATTGTACGGTACATTTCCTCCTTAAGAAGCTTTGCAAGCGCAGACCCAGTACTCTCACTATCACTTTCTCCGAATATATTATTTCGGACTTCATTGTGGTCATTTATAAAAAAATGGGTTTCGAGGTGATAGTTATCCCAAGTCCATGTTTCGATTAGGTTTAATTTTTTTTGAAATAATTTAAGCCCTTCAGGGGTAAAAGTAGTGTTATCAACAAGCAATGTATAATCGAGGTCGGATTTTTTGCTTTGTGCAATTGATCCAAGAGAACCCATTAGTAAGGCTGTGTGAATGACAGGGCTCAGATTCTCTTGTCTCCTTATAATAATATCCGGGAAAAGTTTTTCTGCGGCAACCAGTGACTCATGGTCCATTGTAAAATTCATAATTCCGCAGGGGACATTCTTTTCGTCTACATAACCAGGTAGTCCTTTTTGATTGACATGTAGAAGGCGAGGTACAGTTGTAAAAATCAGACGATCAATTTCTGATAATGTGCTAAGTGTTCTATCAATTTTAAATTGATTGAACCTTTTAAATGCTTGTCTGTTATAAAATAAGTCTTCAGCATCATTTTTTTTTTCTTTTGTTAGGTCTATTGTCATTTTGATTATAGAAAAATTATCTGTGTTTAGTTCGATTTATATGTTCACACTTATCAAGTGCAAGTATTTATTTAAATTTAATTGTATTATTGTTTTTTTCTTGTATGCCTCTTGTTTTTTAAGCATAATTTAATTTTTTCTTTTTTAATATCCTGCGGCTTCATTTGCAGCTTTCAATTCTTGAGCTTTCTTTTTTGAAGCTTGAGCGGCGGCTACATTTTTATCTTTTACAATTTTAACTTCAACTCGCCTATTAGATGCTCGGTTGTCATCACTCGTATTAGGTTTTATGGGCCGGTGTTCTCCGTAACCGGAAACCATTAGAAACTTAGGGTTAAATCGCATTTTCTTTATAATAAATCTAGCAACACTAGAGGCTCTTGCAGCTGATAGGTCCCAATTTGAAGGAAACTTGGCTGTTTTTGTCGGGACATTATCAGTATGACCATCTACAATTATTTGCTTAACCCCATCTCTCATTTCTTCCTCAATAGTCTCGAGTATAAGTTTTCCTGCATCTTCTACTAAAGATGCACTACCTGGGCCAAATAAATCAGAACTTGGTATTTTGAAAGTAATAGTTTTGGTGTCACCTGCAATAAGTGCGTTGGGGTCTATATTATCTTTTACAAGTTCTCGTAACTTATCAAGCATTTTTAATTCATCTTGAGATAATCGTACATTTACACTTTCTATTTTCATTACTTTTTCCTGGAATGAGGACATTGCCTCAGCAAATTTTTCTTGATCGATATTAGATGCAGTGTACATCATTACAAATATAACTAAGAGTAGAGTGATCATATCTGCATAGGTTAAAAGGAATGCTTCGAGCCCACCTCCAAATTCCTCTACACTAGCTGATCTAGCTTCCGTCTTACCTTCACTTTGGCCATGGCTAGAATTTTTTTCTTCTGTTAGTAAATTAATTTTACTTTCTAATTCTTCATTAGTTTCCTTAAGCATTTCGAATCTTTTTTTTGCCTTTCTACGTGCCTTTTCCAAACTCCCGATGTCTTCATCAAGAAGCACAAGTATCTCTACAGGTTTTAAACCTTCAAATCGTGCATTCTTTTTTATTTTTTCTGGCATATCTGTTGTCTCTACGCTCTTCTTTATTGAAATTTTGAGTTTCTTGATTAATGAATCTTTTTCTTTGATCAGGTTCTGTAGTGATTCATCTACTTTATTTGAAGAGTTTTCTGCCTCAGCTATTTCTTTTTTATACTGCTCTATTCTTTTATATAGTTCATCAGTTTTTCCTTCTTCTTTTTTTAATCTTTTTACTTCTTTTAATAGAACATTTTTTTCTTTTTCAAATTTTTTATTAAAATTTTGTTCGCTATCAAGTTTCTTTTTTAATTTTTCTGTGTGTATTTTTAGTTCTTTTATTTTTTCAATTATTTTTGGGTCGATTGCTTTAGCGGGAGCCTGTTTTTTAGCTAACTCCTCAACTTCTTTTAGGCGTTCTGATGAAACTCTAATTGCTTTTTCTCGTTGTTGAATTTCAGTATCTTTTTTGATGATTGCTGATTTTAATTTTTTTACTTCTTCTTGATTTACTGTGATCAGACTTTTGATCTTTTTATTAACTGTATTATTACTCTCCTCAACCTTACGCAACTCTATTGACTTAATTTTGAGCTGTTCTTTTACTAATTGTAATGATTCGGAGTTTTTCATAAAAATATAATGGTTTATTGGTCTTTAACGGATTATTTGGGAATAAATGTTAATAAAAATCAATGACTTCTAGAAAAAAAATCCTTATTATGTATTTTTATTTAAATGAATTTTATTTGACTTCCACACAATTTGCAATCTTTCATGATAGATCAATATTTTCCATTTCTTTTCCCCCTTTCTTTAGTTTTTTTTGCAGGATATTCCCTTATAATTTTAAAATTAATGATATATGGGTCCTTTTTCATCTGAAAAATATATAGGTACCTTAAGATCTTTAGCTAACCGTAGAATTGCCACGGTTGCTTTTCTTGGTTTTTCTTCTGGTTTACCTTTGGCCTTAACAGGGGGCACTCTTCAAGCCTGGATGACTATAGAAGGAGTAGATTTAAAAACCATAGGGATTTTTAGCCTTGTTGGACTTCCTTATGCTCTTAAGTTTTTTTGGGCACCGCTGCTGGACCGATATGCACTTCCATTTTTAGGGAGGCGGCGTGGATGGATCCTGGGTATTCAAATTGCCATGATGATTTTAATAACCCTGTTAGGCCTTACTTCCCCAAAAGAAACACCATTGCTAGTAGCTTTACTTGCTTTACTACTTACATTCACATCAGCTTCACAGGATATTGTGATTGATGCATATCGAACTGATGTACTTAGAGAAAAAGAACGTGGCTTAGGTGTAGCTGTATCTGTTATGGGTTACAGAATTGCAATGCTTACCTCGGGAGCATTGGCACTTATTTTAGCCGGACCACTGGGTTGGCGTTTAACTTATTTATTAATGGCAGGTTTGATGATCGCCGGAACCATGGCATCAATTTTTGGGCCAGAACCAGAAGAGTTAGTGCGACCTCCACAATCATTAAAAGAGGCTATATCGGGACCCCTAGCTGAGTTTTTTGAACGGCCGGCTGCTTGGTCATTTCTGGCCCTTATAGTTTTATATAAAATTGGTGACGCATTTGCCGGTAGTCTGACTACAGCGTTTCTTATTAGAGGGCCTGGCTTTTCTATAGGAGAAGTAGGAACCATAAATAAAGGTTTGGGTCTTATTGCAACAATACTTGGTGCCCTTTACGGCGGTGTAATGCTAGCGCGTTTGGGTTTATATCGATCTCTTATGATTTTTGGTATTTTACAAGCCATTTCAAACCTTTCTTTTATGGTTTTAGCTTATGCAGGGAAAGTCTATTCTCTCATGGTGGCCGCTGTTGCTTTTGAAAATTTAGCTGGAGGAATGGGAACAGCTGCATTTGTAGCCTTTCTTATGGCTTTATGCAATCGTCGATATACTGCAACTCAATTTGCACTATTATCAGCTCTGGCATCATTGGGAAGAATTTTTGTTGGACCTCCCTCTGGTTATTTATCCCATGAAGTAGGTTGGGTTGTTTTTTTCTTTATGACTTTCCTTGCTGCCTTACCAGGGCTTTTTTTACTATACATGATGCGTCAGAATATACTTTCGCTAGAGTTTATGCAGAGTGCGGATGATAAGAGTTCAAGCTCATGACCGAGTTTGTCTACTTGCACGGATTTGCATCCGGACCTTCATCTCAAAAAGCCTCTGCATTTAAAAAAAAATTTAAGGAAATAGGTATATCTATTTATATCCCTGATCTTGAGGGAGGTAACTTTGAAAATATGACTTTATCTAGCCAACTAAACATTATTTTTAATTTGTTAAATCAACTTAACTCTAAAGAAGTTTGTCTTATTGGTAGTAGTATGGGCGGGTATCTTGCTAGCTTGGTGGCAGAGCTGAGGGATGAGGTCAAAGCGGCTTATCTTATTGCACCTGGTTTTAATTTTCTTGATCGATGGATGAATAACGTGAAATTAGATTTTAATGATGAGACTTCATGGAAATCTAAGATCCCGGTTTTTCATTATCGATATTTTGAAACTAAATATATTTGTTCAGATATTTTTAAAGATGCTAAAAACTGGGGTTCCACAAGCTTTAATAGAGAAATTCCTTCTCGAATTATTCACGGAATCTATGATGAAGTTGTGCCAATTGATGTGTCGAAAAAATTTATTGCTAGTCGGCCATGGTGTTCTTTAAAAGAGCTCGACTCTGATCATGGTTTATTGAGTCACTTGGAATGGATGCCTAATGATTGTATGGAATTTTTTAAAAAACTGGATCTTCTTTCCATGAAAAAAAAATTAAAAGCTGATTGAATCTTTTGGAATCCATCCTGACTTGTCAGTTTCTAATGAAATATGAACCCACTCATCATCCTCTTGACGGACTAAAATGATAGCACCTTCATGCAACTCAAATAAGGTTATATTTTTAGCGCTACGATCAGATTTAACCGCTACTTTTTTATCTATGATGACACCTAGTTTTTGATTGGTTAATTGGTGATACTTTATTCCAGTTGAAAAAAATATAATTAAAAGAACCGTTAGAGAAATTTTTTTTAGGGATTTCCATAAGGATTTTCTGTAGTAAAGAGAAGCAACGCAAATGCACCAAAAAGTAAGATTAAATAAGATTAATACTTGAAAATGCTCCAAAAGAGTTGTTGAACCAACCCAGAAAAAAACACTTGTGATAAATCCTCCAAGAGGAGGGGATAGTTGATCTTGAGTTTGATTTATTGCATACCTTAGATTTGCGTTAAGGCTTTCATTTCTTGGAATAAGAGATTGAGCTTGCAGGTAATTCCGAATGGCATTACCCGAACTTCCAAGCCTCATATATGTATTCCCAAGATTGTAATGGAGGTATCCATTTTTTTCACCTTGGCTGATAAGTTCTTCAAAAATATTGGCAGCGGCTTGGTAGTTTTTTTCGTGATAAAATTCGTTAGCAAGGGTAACTTGAGAAGAGGTATCTTTTTTTTGTGCCTCAACTTGATTAGTTGAGATTAGCACTAACAACAGAACCGTCGACAAAATATATAGTTTATTAGTCGTCATAATTATTTTTCAAGCTTTACCAGAAGTTTAGTCGTTTCTTCTATTAAACTGTTTTCATTGAGTGTTACGAATGGTGAGTATTGTAGAGACTCGCATTTTTCTAAAAGATTTTTGACTGATGATATTTTGTCGCGCGCGAAAGTATTTTTATTTAATTTTTCCTCTACTTCCTTTGCTGTAAAAGCTGTTCCTTGTAAGTTTAATTTGTCCCCTATATACTCTCGAACTATCTGCGATAGTTCACGTACAAAATCTTTTGACCTTAGAGTTGAGGTAGATAATTGGTCAAGTTTTTGCATGGCTTTGCGATGCGCTACTTGCCGCCTTGAATAGGATATATCCTCGTTCATTTGATGGTTATAACGGATGTATCCCGCTGCAATTAAATATATTAAAACAGGGAGAAGAACTCCAAATATATATATAATTTGTTGATTCTTTACAAGAGTATCACTTTCAAAATCCTCCAGGCGTGTGTGTATTGGTAGAATATCTCGAGCTAATATAGACACGGTTGAATTGTTTTTCTGGTGAAGTGCTGTTTTTGGCTGAATAAGATTTAGTTTTTCAGTGTTGACGCTTGGTTTTATTGATAGATTTATTGAATTACTAGATATTGCGTTGTATTTATTAGTATCGGGATCGAAATAGTCCAATGAAATCGATGGAATTAATTGCCTGCCTGTCGAAAAAGGTACTATAGCGAACTTAAATACTTTTTCCCCTCCAACTTGGTTCCCATGAATAGTTTTTTTAAATAATGGCTGATCTGGATAAACTTTAAACTGATCACCTAGATTGAGGCTGGTGATGCGGACATCCATTACATTTCCTATTCCCGAAACCGTGATTGTTAATGTCGTAGTATCTCCTGCATCAAGGTTTTCTTTTCCAATTGAGGCAGTTATGGCAAATTGCCCAACTAAATTTTGAAAATGTTTTGGTTTACCTTTTGTAGGTAGAGGTTTTGTTTTTAATTTGATTGGTTTTGTCGATAAAATTTTATGTTTACTTTGGGTCGTACGATCAAAAAATGGGTCATTGAAAAATCTTGCAAATGGGTCTCTCCGCAGATTTCGTTGAGTTCTATTTACTAAGTCAAGTTCCATTATTGAAGGTGGAATGATTGACTTTCCTATTTTAGTTGGAAATAAAGCGATAGATATTTCATCTACATCATAGGCTATGCCATTAATGATTTTCGAGTAACGTTTAGATTTTCCTAGGTCTTCTTTTCGGAAGAAAAATTCGTCGTAGGGCATGCTAAGGTTTAAATTTATAGCTTTAGTTTTGCGAAATAACTTAAAAGTGTAGACAATTTGTTCATACATGTAGGGGGTAGCTTTAGAAACACTAGTTTCAGTGTAGACGGTTCTATTTGTATTTGAGTTAATGTTAGGTTTTTTTATAGATATAGAAATCGGGAGTGATTGGTAAATAGAACCAGATAAGTTCATTACGACTGGTCCAATTTTAAATTCGCCTTCTTTTTTTGGAATAAGTAAATACTTGTGAGTGACTGACGCTAGTATTTGAGAATTAATAATCTGAGTAGATGAATGTGACCCAGTTGGCCTAACTATAAAGTTTGATAGTTGGGGTAAATTTGGACTTGGTGGATTACGTACTCCACTAATTATAACTGATAACTCAATTGAATCCTCTATTGTCAATTTGTTTTTGTCGACAGAAGTAGATAATTGTATGTTAGACGAAAAGGCATTTATCGGGGAGAAAATAATAATTATAAAAACTTGAATTGCCAGCCAATACTCTATTTTTTTTTGGGAATGATTTTGCATAAATCGTTTTACCAGTCATTTCCTTGATAGGTAAAAAGGGATTTCATTTCAAGGGCTTGTTTTCTTTGAAAGGATTTTAAGTCTTCGGTAAGAACACTCAGTCTTAGTTCAGCTTCCTCTTTGGTCATTCCCTCGTAAGCAGTTTCTGTCTTTTCTGAGGTCTTTTTTTTGAGGTCATTTTGATTTGGGTTGTTTTTAAGCTTAGACGATTCCTTAGACGAAGGTTTTTTTTCTTTTGGTTTTTTTTTCCTATCTAATTTTGAGTTTTCTTTGTTTTCTTCTGACTTGTTCTGTTCTTTTTTTTTCTTTATTTGTTCGCGAACAAACTCTAAATTAAACTTTGAATCCATATCGCTATGATCAAGTTCTAGGGCCTGTTTGTAAGCCTCGATTGATTCTTCGTACTTGTTCATTCTATAAAGAGCATTGCCCGTGTTGTACTTAGCTCTCTGATTAACAGATAAGCTAGATTTTTGATCTGCTGACCTAGAATAGTGTTGCAATGCTTCATAATAGCTTCCTTTTTTATAAAGGCTATTTCCAAGGTTGTAGGTAATTTTAGGGTCGTTAGGTTTTTCTTGTTGTGCTTCAAAAAATTTTTCACTTGCCTTATTAAATTCCCCCTTTTGGTATAGGGCCACTCCTTCCATAGCTTTCCCGTCTGCTGATGAAGCTGAGACAATTCCTGGAACAAAAATAGTCGAGAGGGTTACCAAGGATCCGTAAAATACCCTTAAAATGAAAAATTTTGACAAAATTACCATATTAAAATAATACAAAAATATTACCTTTATTTCTAGATAACTTTTCCCAAAAACGTTTTGTTTCTAAAAGATTTAAGTTGTTAGGTAGTTTTTTTTCTATGTACCTTTGGTTTTGTTGAGTAAAAAAAAATGAACAAAAAAAAAATCTTAATAGATATCGGCTAAATTTCATGCTTTTTAGCTTGTATTTTAGGTTAAAAAAGATATAAAATCATTAAATTCAATAGTTTTTATTTTCTATACACTTTCAATTAACTAGATCTTATTTTAAATTAGCATTTTACTGGAGGGATTTTTCTTATGATGGGAATTGGTTTTCCGGAGCTAATGATCATACTTGTAATTATAATGATCATTTTCGGGGCAGGTAAATTACCTGAAATTGGAAGTGCATTTGGACGCAGCATAAAAAACTTTAAGTCATCGATGAAAGAAGCCCAAGAGGGAGATCCAATCGAAGGTGAGGATAATAAGACTGGAGAACTTGCCGAAGGAAACCCTGACTTAGAGAATATGACAGAACAAGAAAAAGAAGCCTATTTAAGAAAAAAGGCTGAAGAAGAAGGAGAAGCAAAAGACAAAAAAATGAAAGAGGATGCAGAAATGTTTACATCCTCACTGCCTAGAAAAGGGTCATACGACTACAGTAAGGACGAAGAAAACAAAGCCTGAGTGGTGCATTTTATTTAATATAATTTTTTTTCGTATGTAATGTGAAAAATTGTGTCAATGTAGCAATTTTATATCACTCAGACCAGGGTTCCTTTAGATTGTCTGTGGTCCAAACAGACCACCCATCCATATCCTTATATATTCCTTGGGTATAAAAGTTAAAAGGGTCGAAAAATCGGATACCTTTTGATTCATCAATTTCAAAATTCACTTGGTTTGCTTGCATTTCATTCGACTTACAATTCAAAAAACTTTCTGCTTGAACTTTAGATAACTTGAATATCTCCTCAATTTTATCAGGGGCTAGTTCTTCATCTTTAACCGCAGCCTGAACTTTTTCCATTATATCTTTGACTTGTCCTTCATCCAGATGGTGCATTTTCATAATATGAGTAACCGTCTAAAATAAATAATATTGTGAGATTATACCTGTTTAAATTGCCACTTAACAACACCTGTGATTAAGAGATAGCTTAATTGGTTGGTAGTAGAAGCTTAGTTATTTTCTGCTAAGGTAATGATTGGGTCAGGGTAAATTCCTAGCTGGATGGTACCGAATGCTGCTATAGCTATAACTATTATAGTCATAGGTGTTAGGGTTATATGAAATTCTTTTATAGGTTCTTTCATATACATAAATACAATTACTTTTAAGTAATAGTAAAAAGATATAGCACTATTGAGCACAGCTATTATAACAAGAAAAAGGAAACCCTCTTTGAGAGCAGCGCTAAAAATATAAAATTTTGCTACAAAACCAGCTAAGGGTGGTAGCCCACCTAGAGATAGGAGAAAAATGGTCATAGTTATAGCGATTATCGGGTGCTTGTAAGCTAGACCCGAATAATTCTCTAATTCAAGATTTTCCTCACCTTTACGTCCAAGTAAGATCACAATCCCAAAGGCGCCAAATACCATAAACGCATAAGTCAACATGTAAAACATTAGGCTTGACGAGCTAAGTGAATTCTTGGCAATAATCGCAATCATTAGGTAACCGACATGCGCTACGCTAGAAAAGGCTAAGAGGCGCTTAATATTTGTTTGCATAATCGCACCTAAATTACCGATAAACATACTTAAGACAGATATCACGCATAGCAATATTTCCCATGAATAAGAAATTTCTGGCATGGTCTCAGACATAATTCTGTAGAAAGCAGCGAGACTGGCAGCTTTAGGACCAACTGCCATGAATGCGGTAACCGGTGTTGGAGCACCTTGGTAGACATCGGGTGCCCACATATGAAAGGGGACAGCTGCAACTTTAAATCCAAATCCAATGATTAAAAGAACCACACCCATTAACAATAGTTGCTCAGAAATAATTTCTCCATCACTAATTACTTTTGCAATAAGGGCTAGTTTTGTAGAACCAGTGGAGCCATATATCAGGGTCATTCCATAAAGTAAAAAACCAGTTGCAAATGCTCCTAATAAAAAATATTTAAGTGCAGCTTCATTGGAATTCTTATTTTTTCGTTGAATTCCAGCCAAAATATAAAGAGAAATGGATATGATTTCGATACCTAAAAATATCATAATCATGTCGGTTGACGATGCGAGAAGTACCATTCCTGCGGTACAGAAAAGGATGAGGCTATAGTATTCACCCACTGTAATGCCTTCTCGTTTATTAAAATCCACGGAAATTAAGATTGCCAATGCCGAACTGATACAAAATATTAAAGTAAAAAAAACCGATAGGTGATCTACAATGTAAGCACCATTGAATGAAAAAACAGGTAGGTTGAACTTAGCAAAAGAGCTGATGGCTGCCATTAACAGACCGATTAAACTTATAAAAACTAGAATTGATTTATTTTTCCCAATAAATAAGTCTGTGACTAGCGCCATCATTCCAAATACAGTCAAAACCAGTACAGGCGCGAGGCTAATTAAATCAATGGGTGGTGCGGGAATTGGTTCCAATTTATTTTTTCCTTAAAGGGCTATTTTATTTCATTTTGCTGGTTGAATCGTGCAATGTCTTCCATCTTAATTAATTTTGCGTGATTAGAATGACTTGAGCCTGGTCTACCCGGTCTAAAATTATCAGGGCTTACCTTGATTAATAAATGCTCTACTGAAGCGTCGAATGTTTTTAAAAACGGTTTTGGATAGAGGCCGATCCAAAACACAAGAATAATTAAAGGGACAATAGTTATCATTTCCCTAATACTCATGTCAGGTAAATTTTCATTTTTAGGGTTGTCTAGCTTCTGAAACATGACACGCTGGAACATCCACAGAATATAGCATGCCGCAAATATTACGCCGCTAGTGGCACAAGCTGCCCACATACCACTATTTTGAAAAACTCCTAGTAGAATAAGAAATTCACCAACAAAGCCGTTCATTCCCGGTAGGCCTATAGATGAAAGTGCAATTATCATAAAACAGATGGTGTACTTGGGCATTACTTTTGCTAACCCACCGAATTCTTTTATTTCTCGGGTATGTCTGCGGTCATAAATCATTCCAACAAGAAGGAAGAGGGCTCCTGTGCTAATTCCATGGTTTATATTTTGTATCAAAGCGCCTTGGATACCATAATGGTTAAGGGCAAAAATACCAATCATAACAAATCCTAAATGACTTACTGAAGAGTATGCGACAAGTTTTTTTAGGTCTTCTTGAACTAATGATACTAGTGCCCCATAAACGATACCAATTATAGACAACCATGCAATTAATGGCATGAATTCATAGCTGGCATGAGGAAATAGGGGTAGGTTAAACCGGAGAAACCCATAAGTTCCCATTTTAAGAAGGACTCCTGCTAAAATTACCGATCCAGCGGTAGGAGCTTCAACATGTGCGTCTGGTAACCATGTGTGGAATGGAAACATTGGCACTTTGATTGCGAAAGCGAGGAAAAATGCCATAAAAAGCCATTTTTGAGGAGCTAATGGTAATTCCAAGTTTTCAGTTATAAACATTAAATCTGTTGTAGCGACGCCTGTTTGCTCTTCAATAGTTTTATAAATCCATATTATCGCTACCAGCATTAGAAGAGATCCTATCGCTGTATAGAGAAAAAACTTAACGGCGGCATATACTCTGCGAGGGCCGCCCCAGACACCTATAATGATGTACATAGGGACCAATTGAAATTCCCAGAAAAAATAGAAAAGAAACATATCTAGCGAGATAAATACTCCTAGCATTCCAGTAGATAAAGCCAGAAATGCCATCATATATTCGCGTATGTTTTTTGTTACTCCCCAAGAGGCTATGATTGAAATCATGGTCAAAAAGGTTGTCATTACGTAGAGGAGGAGTGATATGCCGTCTAGTCCTATATGGTAACTTACTCCCCAAGATGAGATCCAAGGTACACTGTATTCAAACTGCATTTCGTGGGTTGTCGAGTCAAAGCTTGTCCATAATAAAATAGATAATATGAAGTCAGCAACTGCAAAGGCGAGGGCGGTCTGCTTGATAGCTCCTTCCTCATCTCGAGGAATGAGCATTAACAGCATAGCTCCTATCAGAGGCAAAAATGTCAAAAACGTTAGAAACATATTTTTATTTTATAAAGAGATAATCAACAGTCCGATAAAACCAACAACCATAAATAAAGCATAACTTCGGACAAATCCAGATTGAAAATTTCGAGCCTGGTTGCTAAGCCACCCCAGTATTTTAGCTGTCCCATTAACCGCGCCGTCTATTCCTTTTGCATCACATTCTTTCCAAAGCAGATGGGAGCCTTCTACTGTAGGGTTAACAATATAATCGTCGTAAAGTTCATCTACTTCATATTTGTTTTTTACTATATCGTATCCCCATTGGCCTTCAGTTAATTCGTCAGGGAGTTCTGGTTTCTTAATATAGCAAACGTATGCACCAAAAATTCCAGCACCTGCTATGCTCAAAGATAGAATCATTAATGCTATCTCTATCCATACGTTATGTCCTTCTTCAGGCACTAATAGATGGCCCCAAGGTGGCGCGTGTTTTCCTTGCTCGTGAAGCATATGTGCTGAATGTTCAAGGGCAGATGCTAAGTCAAAATGAAAAACAGGTTCAAGCCAGTTGTGAAGAATATGCCATCCA
>JABHTG010000067.1 GCA_018697205.1 Nitrospina sp.
AAATGAAACAAACAAAACACATACGACAGCAACTATTCGAGCAACGTTTGAATAGTAACGATCTCCAACAAAATCAGGAACGGTATATTTCCCAAACTTACGTAAATAAGGAGCCAAGAGCAATGCTAAAAGCACATAACCTCCCGTCCACCCCATCAGGTAAACCGAACCATCACGCCCGACAAAAGATATGATACCTGCCATAGAAATAAATGAAGCAGCAGACATCCAATCTGCGGCTGTTGCCATCCCATTGGCAAGAGGAGAAACTCCTCCTCCAGCCACATAAAAATCATCAGTATTTCCAGCACGGGACCATATGGCAATTGCTATATAAAGAGCAAATGTCGCACCAACAAAAATAAAAGTTAAGGTCTGAATATCCATTCCCGTTTACTCTTGAGGTTCTTTTCCTGGAGGACAAATATCATCCGGCACAAAGTTATCTTCATCTTCATCCATATCGTATTGATGGTCGAGTTTATTCATCCTATAAACATAGACAAAAATAAGAATAACAAAACAAAAGATCGAACCTTGTTGAGCCATCCAAAAACCAAACTTAAAACCAAAAAACCGAAAACTATCTAAAAAGTCGACCAATAAGATTCCCATCCCGAATGAAACAAAAAACCATACTGCCAAAAGTGACATTACAGTACGGATGTTTTTCTTCCAGTAGATTTTTACCTTGGTGCTATGAGAGTCAGTCATTTCATTATGTAAGTGATATTTTTCGTAACTACATGATTAAATTTTATAAAAAATAAACCCCTTTTAATAACATGAATAATTTTAGGAAGCCTTAAAGTTTGGAAACAATAATACCTTAATTTGCATTGATTTTTCTGACTTTGAACATAAAAGTTTGGAACAATTGAACTATACTATCTATAATGAAGAAAATATGAATTACACTATAGTTACATCTCAACCATAGGGGATTTAAAATCAAATGACTCAGAGAAAAAGAAGGCCAAAAATGATCCTTAAAAAATTTTTAAAAGAAAACGAATATATCTTAAAGGAATTAGAAAAAAGTAGCGCTAAGGCTGAACCATACATTCGTGAACCTTGGATGATGAGATCCAATCCAATCGAGGACAAGTACGAGGAATTCCTGAGGAAAGAAGCAGAAAGCTTTTAGTAAAAAGTCTGTCTATATAGCGATTAATTTTATTCAATTTCTTCTTTTTTTTTATTTGAATTACCCAAGCTCTCCCAAGCTTTAAAGCCATTTTCGACTTTAAGCTTTTCTGAAACTTCATTTAGTTTTCCCCAAGCTTCATTTTTCTCCCTTAACCTTTTCTTACTTTCTAACATATCCATCAACGAAATGAATGCCCAGTATAAAGAGCAAACCATGAGCATTAAAATTATATAGTGGGCAACACCCAAAACAAACTCGCCTCCATCTTATTGTTATTAATAATAAATACGTGCTCTAAAGTCATTTAACCTAATATGCCTCACTTAAGTTATCTAATTCAATTTATGGAACCCTCAATCATTTTTAAATCAGGCCAGTGTATAGTAAAATAATTAAAACTACTAGTCCGCTAACCACTTGGCAAAAAACTAGCCACAATTCATTTACATTGCAAAATATCCTCTGATAAAAATTGCAAGCTAGTACCAAAAAACTAACAACGACTAGTTGGAAGGAACCCGTACCTTGTCTCCATTTCAAAAATTTATTGCAAATATTAGCTGGACTGTAATCGGTAAAATAGTGGTTCAGGTTCTTTTATTCGCTATCTCGATTTTGTTAACTCGCTATTTAGGAAAAAAAAGTTTAGGAGACTATGCAACCCTTTTGGTTATTCCGGTCTTCATACGCCTCTTAAATTCGTTTGGACTTGAAACGTTAATTAACGCGAAGCTTCCTGCCCTCAATGTAAGGAATTCTTCTGGAGCTGAAGGCCGGTATTTGATTGGCCGATTACTAGCTTTTAGGTTTATAACAACTGTACTATTCTGCTTCCTAATTTATTACTGCTTGCCTTACTACCTTCATCTTATTAATCGCCCTGAATTTATTCAGTTTCGTTGGGCTTTGATATTTTACTTCGTTGCTATAACCTTTGACTCTATTTTAAGTACTCTTTTTATGACACTACTTCGTTATAAGGAGCTCGTAAAAATAGAAGTTTTAGGAGCAGTACTTAACTTAGCACTCTTAATAGTTTTTATTAACTTAGATTATGGTATTGATGGAATCCTCTATGCATATACCTTTTCTCTCTTTGTAACGAGTTTTCTATACTTAATTCTATCCCGTAATCAATACCTAGGGTTAACTGAAGTCCCAAATTGCAATGACATGAAGCAATTAGCTTGGGTATCTTATGGAATAACTTTTTTAAGTTTTGGTCTAATGGCACAAAGTGATATCGTGATGATGAATTTCTTTGAAGTAAATGGCGAAGATATAGGATTATATTATCTTTCCACAGGGCTAACCGGAACAATGGTCTTCCTTCTTGCAGGTGTGGCCCCAATGGCGTTATCTCTTTTTTCAGAAATTTTCGAGAAGGAAGGTTTTAAGGGGCTTGCAAGTCTTTATTGCAAAATTGCAGGATTCTCCTCCTACTTAACTATTCCAATATATGTATTTTGTATTTTTAATGCAGATATTTTAATCAGTTTTATTTATGGATCTTCGTTTAAAGACGCCTCCTTAGCTCTAATTATCTTCGCAGCTTTTTCTGGCATTCAAGCTGCGTTAGGAAACAATTTTTCTATATCGATTTTGTATGTAATTAATAAACGAGGTAAAGCTATTCGAACTACCATTGAAGGAAGTATTTTAAATATTGGTTTAAACGTTGTTCTGATCCCAGCTCTCGGAATGCTAGGGGCAATAACAGCAACAGGGATAACGATGGTTTATATGGTTTTGCGGCAGTTAAAAATAATTTCCTCTGAGATGCCAATAGCTCCAATCTTCCCAGTTATAGGCCGATGTTTTTTATATTGCTTACTCGCTTCAATGTTTCCATTAATATTAACTTGGATACATTCAGGCCATTTAATAACAAATTTGATTTTATATTTGGTAATACTAAGTACTATTCTATTTTTAATAAAACCTTTTAATCAACTAGGACCTATTTTCAACCAAACATCTTCATTACGGTAGTTATATAAAATCAAATGAGCCCGAGGTGGAAAGTAACCGGTCAACGGTGAGAGGGCTTTTTTTGATATCACTCATATTATTATATTATGTGTTTTAACCAGCAAGTCAAAAGGAGAAATTTTAATCATTTCTAAGTGCTTCCCATGATGCGATTTCCTCATCAACTACTGTAAAACTTATTTCTATAGGACGGCAACAAACCTCACAGTCTTCCTCATAAAACTGGTTATTAAAGCTTAAATCAATAAGCATTGATATTAGCTCGCCACAATAAGGACAATTAAAAAATTTTTCAATTTCATCCATTAGACTAAGCTATATTAAATTCATTCTAACAATATTTATTTAGAAGTATTTACCGATCTAAAATAAATACTCAACCGAGTGACCTAAAACATTTACACTAGAATGGCTATTTTTAAATTTGTAAAAGAAAATCGTCATCCTTTTCTTCTTCAAGATATTCAGGAAGTTTTGTTTTATTGTCTGTGATAGCTAACTCTATTTGGCTAGAACTTAAACCGGTCGCCCCTTTAAGATTTGCACCTTTTAGGTTAGTCTTATATAGCAAAACATCTTCGCTAAATTGCACGCCTTCAAGATTAGCATGTTCTAAATCCGCATTTTCAAGATTTGCTTCAAACATATTAGCTCCTGAAATATTGGCGCTTTTCAAGTTTGCATTTTGAAGGTTAGCCTCTTGGAATTTAGTTTTTTTTAAGCTAGATTCTTTAAGGTTTGCTCCGACAAGATTTGAAAACTGCAGTTTGCCTTTATTAAGATTAGCATAACTTAAATTAGCTTTCTGTAGATCAACTTGTCTAAGGTCTGACTCCGACAAATCTGGTTTTATATTAGAATTTTGTTCTCTCCATTGGTTCCAGGTTTTGACTCCTTGTTTGATGAGATTCAACTGCTCTGCATTTGCCATTTTTTTTCCTTTCTAACAGCAACTATTTGAACTAATCATTAAACATAAATATAAAAAATATTTATCGGGGGAAGTACCCAACAACCAATGGTTTTTAAAGGATCAGTTGGTGGCATTAAACCCTAAGCTTGCTGATTGCAAATTTTAAAATATTAATTGTGAAAATTTTACAAGTAACTTAATAATAGAGATAGTACAATTATTTGCTGTATTGAGTTAGAATATTTTCTCTTAACCAAGAATACAAACAAAAAATTATTTTTCTGTGAGAAAAACCCAACAGAAACCACAATAAACTCAATGGGAAATATCAAAAAGTTATTGTCAGATTTGCACAGTAAAACCGCTGATTTAAGGAATTCAGCAACTATGGCTCTATGGAACTATTGGTATTTTGAGGCTGGAACAGTTGCGGAACAAGATATAAGAAAAGGAGAAAAATTGATGGGCCTAAAAAAGTTTGAGGCAGCTCAAGCGCTCTTTGAAAAAATCATTAAATCTTATCCACAATTTGCAGAAGCTCATAATAAATTAGCCACCTTATTTTTTCTCGCAGGAGACTACGGAAGTTCAATCAATGAATGTAAAATTACGATAAATATGAACCCGCACCATTTTGGAGCTTGGCATGGCATGGGACTATGCCTCTTTAAACTAGGTCGTTACCCTGAGGCTATTGAAAGCTTTAAATCAGCACTGGAAATTCAACCCTATGCTAATATTAATCGTATCTATATAGCTAAATGCATGGGTAATCTAAACTAATAAAAAACATTCGGTGGATAAAAAAATTTAAGCCAATGAATAACTTACTCATAATTTCAGGGACCTAGTATGTCTACAATTAAAGAAATATTTTCAGGCCTTTATCAATGGTCTGAATTTTCAATTGAAAAGCAACTCAACTTTAACGGATATTATCTTATTAATAATGGAGAATCCGTTATTATTGATCCTCCAAGTTTATTAAATAGTGACTTGCAAAATTTAAAGGCTTTGGTAAATAAAAATTCTAATAGCCCCTTAAAAGCAATTTTACTTACTAATGTTCATCATTATCGTATAAGCCAAAAAATTAAAGAAGATTTTAACATTCCTGTTTATATTCATGAAAATGATTCAAATGCGTTAGAGTTTCAAGCAGATCAAACGTTTGTTAATAACGATAAATTATTTTGCGGTCTCACAGTAATCCACTTAAAAAATCAAAAATCTCCAGGGGAATCTGCTTTTTACCTCAAAGAATATAAAAACATATTCATCGGAGATGCGTTGATAGGAAAAATTCCAGGAAAATTAAATATGCTTCCATCCGATAGATTTTTAGATATTGGCGAAGCTAAAAAAAGCCTTCAGGTCCTCAAAAAATTTGATTTTGATAATTTAATGCTGGGTGACGGTGAATGTATTCTAAGTAACGGGAAGAAAATATTTGAGGATTTTTTAAACTAGTAGTTTTTTTTAAAAAATATAAGCTTTAGTCCAGATCTTCTAAGTCTATAAAGCCTTCTTCAATGCCCTTTTCTAAAATTCTGTCTGCTAGCTCTCCATAACCGCCCGCATTATAATTCATTATATTTTCATTATCAAAATCATCAAAAAATACTTTTTCATCTTTTTCACACCAATTTCTAACAGATTCACTAAACCTCAAAACTCTTTGTACTGCTTCTAATTTATCCATATTAAAA
Organism: Nitrospina sp.; assembly: GCA_018697205.1. Taxonomy (GTDB): domain Bacteria; phylum Nitrospinota; class Nitrospinia; order Nitrospinales; family VA-1; genus Nitromaritima. Next base: position 5,765 of record JABHTG010000067.1, read on the forward strand.
TTATCAATTAAGCGCACTCCACTCGGCAATTAACGATTTTAGGAAATTTTTTTATTTATTAAGATAACAATTTTATGAATGGAACCCAATTCTTCTGTAGTAATTTCCTTATCCTCGATAGCAATAGACCAATTAGTCTCTATAAATGCTATCAACTCTACAATTCCCATGCTATCAAGGATGTCCAACTCAAACAAAGATTGATCCAGCGGTAATGTTTCTGCAGTATATTTACTGATATGATTTTCCAAAATATAGGAGACAATTGTTTCCTGAATAGACTGAGGCAGAATTTTTTTCTCGTTGCTCATATTCTCCCATTAACCCCTAGTTATTAAAATATTTTTTTAGTAATCTTAGTTCCAAACATTTTTTTCTATTTGGTCTAAAAAATTACATTACGACTGAAATTTTACAACTATAAGATTTTATTACTGGTCAAATTTAAAAGTATAATTCATTTTTAATTTTTTTGTTCATTGATATTTTTTTAAGCTTAACATTGTTACTAAATTTTAAGTGCTGAGTCATTATGGGAATAATTTTGAATAGAAAATCTTTCGTGTTGTAAAGTTTTTTCCAGCTTATTAAGGGGCAAAAAACCTTAAACAAGCTTAAATTTTGACGTGCATTTTAGGTCAGACTTATATTCACCTGTTTTTCTCACAAAAATTTCATCGAGCAACATTGTTGAAAGAATTAGCATAAAAGCCATGTTGTCTCGAGTACTAACACGGTCCAATTTAAAAGATTCTGCTTTTTTTAATAGCTGTTCAACTCGGGTTTCACTAAAAAATCCATTCTCACGAATTCGTTTCGGGCTCAACATATCATAAACATATTCAGGTGCTTTGCCGTCAACAAAAAAAGATTTCAAATCTGGCGCTTGATAAGCTACTTTAGGTCGATTAATTATTTCATTTGGTAACTTTTTAGCAAAAGTTTTTCGGAGAATAAATTTATCCTTCAATCCACGCAGTTTAAGCTTGCGAGGTAACCTTGAGCAAAATTCGATAAATCTATGGTCCAGAAATGGCACGCGACTCTCTACACCATGAGCCATAGACATTCTATCCCCTTGACTTGATAGCAGATAATTTGAAAGAAGAGACTGCGACTCTATCCACTGTGCCCTGTCTATATCATCGGATTTAATGTAACTTGGCGGCAAAATGGCATTCAAATTTTGCACTGGATCATTAGCAACAATAAATGATTTCATGTCTTCTGAAAAAAATGATTCAAGCGCTGCCCCATTAGCCCAACGCACAGCCATTGCATAATGAGAGTCATCTTTATCAGAAAGATGTGGCTTATAAAAATCTAGCAACATTCTAAAATATCTAGGGTTTTGATACTGTGGTAGATACGAATATAGCCTACGAAGTAAAGACCCTCGCCAATCAGAATTTGGCGCGCGAGACCAAAAACGCCTAATGGCAGTTTCACGAAAAAGGTCATATCCAAGCAAAACTTCATCCGCTCCCTCACCCGTCATTACTACCTTAATATTGTCTTCATGCACCTGTCTTGAAAGAAGAAACAGTGGAGCAGGTGCTGTTCTAAATAAGGGGGTTTCTGCTTGCCAAACAACCTGAGGAAATACTTCACCTATTGATTTTTCAGTAATTAGTACCTCTGTATTCCCAACTCCCAAATGTCTTGCTACAATCTTTTGGGCTGATGACTCATCGAAATCCGAGTTAGCAAATGTCACAGAATAAGTTTTTAGTATTTCTCCATCCATATGTTCTGATAGATTCAATGCTAAAACAGAAGAATCTATACCTCCTGAGAGGTAAACACCTATAGGAACATCAGCCATTTTACGTCGAGAAATAGATGCTGATAGTTCTTCGGAAAAGGCTTCAAAGTATTCTTCATCAGAACCCAACTTAAGTAATTTTTGTTCACAAGGAAATGGCCAATTCCAGTACCTATCTATTATTAATTCTCTACGCTTATAAATTGCATGATGGCCCGGAGGTAACTGCTGAATATTTTCAAACGATGAAGTATCTGCAATATTTGTCCAGAAGCGAAAGGTTTCTGCTATTGACTGTCGGTTTAATCTGGGTGCTACTTCATGGTGTTGAAAAATAGACTTAATCTCTGACGCAAAAATGAAGCCTTTATTACTACGATGCCAGAATAAAGGCCTTATACCAAGTCTATCGCGGTACAAATGTAATGCTTCATTACGGCCATCCCAAATTGCTATTGCAAACTGTCCATTCAAGCGTTCAACAAATTTTGGCCCGAATTCAGTATAAAGTCCCAGCAATGTTTCAACTTCCGAATTTGTAGAAAATAAATGCCCCTTTTGGATCAATAAATCTCGTTCTTCAAGATAGTTATAGATTTCTCCATTAAAAACTACACACACATCTCTGTTTTCACTTAATGCAGGCTGAGAGCCTCCTTCTAAATCGACAATACTTAAGCGAGCAGTACCCAGAGCAACCTGTTTATCCACAAACCCTGACAAACCATCCGGACCACGGTGTTCAATTGTAGACAACATTTGGTGCAAAGTACCAGCGCTTGCCCTACCATTAAGAGTTAAATATCCAGCAATTCCGCACATAGTATTTTTAATTTCACCTTGTATTATTTAGGATAAGTTAGAAATTATGTGAATGTAGAGTAATTTTTTTTTTAGAAACTTCTAGAATATTATTGTATAGGTGTATTTAGTGTAGTTTTTATACAACTTTAAAAAGATATTAAATTTGTTAATTTTTTATGTCCAAAGTAAATTATTTGTAGCAGCTTTTACGGAAAATAAAATTAAAGAATTAAAAAACTTTATATTAACTATGACTCCACGTACTTCCAAATATCCAATAATTTTAATTTGCAGAACTAATCAATACAAATCAAGTCTTTTCATTTAGGCTTTGTACTATACTAAATAATGAGGTATCCCCATCGTAGGAACAAGGGTCCCATATAGCTGAATTACCCAGAACCGATTCACCCTTCAATGCTGGCTTAAAGTAAAATGGATAGGGAACCAGTTTACGTCTATGAAGACTAAGTCTTTCTAAATAATCTCTTTTCATACCTGAAAACCCAACACACTCTACTATACTTGCACCACTTTTTTTTGAATGTTGTAAAGCTTCATATAGTAGATCTTTCGCTATATCAAAATTTTCCTCCAATAGCTGAAAATCAATAATTTGGAATCTCTTGAGATTAATTTCTTTATTGTAATCACTTGCCAGAATTAAATAACCGACGATTGCGTCGCCTTCTAAGTAACTTAATATTACTGTTTCCTCCTTCGATCTTGCTATATGAAAATGCCAATTTAATGTTACTTGATCCCGCATCGCCAAAAGTCGATCACTTTTTTTTCTTAGTTTTTCCCAAAAAACATCAAATCTTTGGTCGAAACTTTTCAAATGAACTACCTTAGTAGATATTTTGTTCCAATAATTATAACTAAGCACTTGATTGATAAACCACAAAATGAAACCCGCTGGGTATTGCAAAATACGCACTAGTGGTATTCTTTTTTTTAAGAGAGCGCTTTTTGCAAATGAAACATAATCAATTATCCATAAAAGGACTTGATCGTAAGATAAGCAAGGTATCTTTTTTGCCTTGAATGCTTGAAAAATAGCTCCTGATGCTTTATTTGCTGTCGTATTCATAAAAAAATCAACGTTTTTTTGTTGAAAGTATTTCATGACTAGTAAAAAAGATGCCTTACGATATTGATCATCAACAGCCCAGGAGCTCCCAGCAACTCCTAGCAGTCTATGTCCATTTAGTTCATATACTAATGGGATATTTATTTTCACACCAACTGAATCACCATTATCATTATTCAATATCCACCCAATTGGAAAATCTGGGTTTTTAATAATGTATGGGTTTAGCTTCCAAAATTTGATCCATTTTTCTTGATTCATAAGTAAATTCAAACCATTTCTGTTACATATTGACATAACAATATGGTAGTCACTTATTGTAGCTTTACGAACCTGCATATGTTTTTAATAGTTTTTTTAGTGAGTTTGTAGAAAGTATCTTGTCACGAGGCATATTGCAAGACCCATCAAATTAGTTGTTACTTTGTTAAGAGAAAACCTTCTTATTATCCGCATATTTTTCTTAGAAAGCCTGAGAATTAGTTTGAGAAATTAAAAAATTTTTAACTAATGACGGACTAAACTATGCAATGGCAATGCTAACTTTTCGAACAGGGAAAAACATATATATTCAAGAAGCCTCTAAAGGCTATCGCTTTCAAGATAGTCAAACCTGACACAAGCTTTTTACAAATAGTCAGGAAACCAGATTATTTTCATAAAATTATATCTAGAGAAAGTAAACTTCAGTTATTTTTAAAGACGTTGTGCTCTTCAAAATTATCGTCAAAAATTCACCCAATTGCTTTAATAAATTTCAATTGTAATGTTGTTGGTTTACAAAACATAATCGCTAGTGCAAAATAAAAACCATTAAATCTATTCCAAGCTTTCTATTTAAAAATATACAAGGTTACTTACGTGTATTCAAAATTTATCAAACGAGCCGTTTCCAATATACTGTTTCCTTTTTTGTTTTATACAAGAAGCTATTACCTAACAAGACCTTTTTATTCTGGGTTAGGAAGTATTTTGATGTTTCACCGAGTTTGTCCCGAAAGTTCAACCCCACGGATAAGGGGAAATGCTGGTCTAGAAGTGACACCTGAGTATCTTAAAAAGACTATCGCTTTTTTAAGACAGAATAATTATGAAATTGTTTCTCTTTCTCGTATCGACAAATTAATTAATAGCAATAATATAGCTAAGAAGTTCGCAGTGTTCACCTTTGATGATGGCTATGCTGATAATTATATTCATGCTTATCCAATTTTAAAAGAACACGAAGTTCCTTTTACTATTTATATAACAACAAACTTGCCTGATGGAGAAGCAATTTTGTGGTGGTACCTTCTTGAGGATTTGGTATTGCGTAAAAATCAAATCGAGTTTCAATTGAATGGCCGGAATCACCAATATTCTTGCACTAGCCACTTACAAAAAGAATGGGCCTACCAAGAGATTCATAAGTTGATTTTGAATGGACCTTCAAGTGAACTCAACCAGCGGATTCTACAAGTTTTTAAAAATTATAATATTAGTCTTCTCAAAAAAACATTCGAGGTCGCCTTAACATGGGAACAAATAAGGGAGATGAGCAAAGATCCTTTAGTAGAAATAGGAGCTCACACAATAAATCACCATGCCTTGAGTAAACTTACCGATTCTGCCGTACATAAAGAAATAGAAGGTTCACGAAATAAGATTGAGTCGAAGATAGACCAAAAGGTTGAACATTTTTGTTATCCGTTTGGGACAAGTAACGAAGTTGGTGAAAGAGAGTTTGAAATCGCAAAAAAATATGGCTTTAAAACCTCAACCACTACCTGCGCAGCTAATATTTTCTCAGAGCACAAGAACTTACTGGAGCGATTACCCCGACTTGCAATTAATCAAAAAAGGGATAATGGTAATATTAATTATCTAAACCTTTGGCTTAATGGAACACTACCATGTATTTTAAATAAATTAAAACGAGTATTGTGAATCATAAAAATTGTTAAAAACAATAGAACTCCAGAGAAAATTTAAAAACAAAGAACTAGAATTAAAATCTTTTAAACGAATTCTCCAGATCAGAAAATTCTTAATCCAAATGTCTTATTACAGTTCTTTTAAGCAGCATTCCCATTAAACTTTATTAATTGAAGTAGTTTTTTGAAGGAAATATTAATCCTACTAGGGTTTTTAATAAGTAATACAACACATTTCTTGGGTTTCCTCCAAATTTTTGGAAAGCTTTCCATCGAATCCGAAGTCCTTCAAATTTTTGTTTTCTCGTGTTTTTGTGTGATTCTGATTTTTCAAAAATACGCGCCACTCCAAGTTCCTCTTTCAAAATATGAGCTTTCCCAAGGTTTAACATACGTACCCACAAATCATAATCTTGGCTATATTTGTACTGGCAGTTATAGCCCCCACTTTCGAGAAACGTTTGTTTTCTAAAAATCATTACACTATGGGAAAAAGGATTAAACAAACACATCGATTTTCTTATTGATTCGTCTGTTTCAATAAAGGGAACTCGTTGCTTTAATAGTTTCCCATTGATTGCTTCAAACCATCTAGATCCACAAAAGACTATATCTTGATGTTGATCCATAAATTTCACCTGATGCTCTAGTCGTGAGTTAAAAGAATAATCATCCGCGTCTTGCCGCGCAATCAGGTCACCGCAAGACAGTTCAATACCTTTGTTGAGAGACCGGGGGATTCCTAAGTTTTCTTGATGAATGACTCGAAGGCGAGGATCATTATATAGATTGAGAATTTTAGCAGTACGATCAGTCGATCCATTGTTAAGAACAATGTATTCAAAATCATCAAAAGTCTGATTCAAAATGCTTTCAATACATTCTTCTAAATATAATTCACCGTTATATACGGATGTGATTATTGAAACCCGTGGCACATGTCTACCTGATAAGAATGTTATTGTAATCGAGCAACTAAAAAAATTTAAAAACTAGAGTTTATTTTTCATTATAATTGGAAATAACTTCAAGATAGCGAAGGATAAAGTGAATTACTTATTTTTTTAAAATTTAATTTAAAGCGGAGGCATTAAAAATCAAATAAAGCCATTCCCAAAGTAGCAGCAGCATAAATAAAGCATAAGATACAAGCGCAGAATGGTTTTTTATATATATCGGAATGTTTTTTCATTTTAAAACTATACCACTTTTCAACTTAGTATGATAACTGTGGAAAGCATAAGCCTACAAATCAAGAGGCTGTCTTTTACTAAGAATATAATAAGTACCTGTTTTTTTGTTCACAGTATGCTTTAATAACCCCAAGGGAAATATAAAATAAAAAGTCAAAAAAATAATCTAGGTTAATGTCATTCTAATAGAATATCATCCCTCATTCAATTTTTATCTAAAAAGAATCTAAATTATAAGTAATGCCTATAGTGAATTTTTATCTTAATTGTTTCTATTGCTCTACCTAAATAAGGTTGCTCTGAAAGTTTTTGAATTTTGACATAGCATTAATCCCCTATAATAATTTTTCTAACCAAACCCGATTCTAAAAGGCAGCAAATTTATTAATCAAATAATAATAACTATATAAAAATAATAGTAACTATATAATAATTGACTGAAATAATGGAAAAGCTAACATACAAAATAATGATTTGGTCGAGTGTGTTGAGCACGGTGGTCACATTAGTAGCATTTTTTTTCTTTATAGTTAAGGAAGTGATTAAATGACTTTAGAAGCGCTCAAAAAAACATCATGGAACCTACTAGGCGTATTCATTTATTTATGCGTTGGGGTTGGGTCTATATTTCATATAATCCTTGGCTATTAACAAATGTGATGTCTTATCAATCGCTTTTATTAAAGTAAGAATGACTTAAGCTGTTTCTAACTGCCTCGTTGTGATTAGTTTTTACTAATTACTTATAATCCCACATATCTCTTCATCCATTCTCCCACCATTTTATTTGCTTTAATAACCTCTTCGGGACCCATTTTTTTTTCCACAAAAATTTTATTACTTTTTGCAGCTCTATCCCCTTTCATTTCACCTAGGTGAAACCACATATAGGCCTTAATATAGTCCCGAGCAACCCCTATTCCTCGTAAATACATTGTTCCAAGATTATTGAAAGCATCAAAGTTTCCCTGCTGCGCAGCCTTTTCATAAAGTTTTGCCGCCTTATTAGCATTTCTTTCTACACCTTCGCCTTCTGCATACATCGTAGCAAGATTATTTTGAGCATCAGCATTTCCCTGGTTAGCCGAAAGCCGATACCACTTCACCGCTTCTTTGAAGTCCATTTGAACTCCAAGACCTAAGTCATACATTAATCCCAATCCATACTCTCCGCGCGCGTCTTTTTTCTTGATTAATAATTTAAATTCTCTTAAAGCGGTTTTATAATCCCCCTCTTCAAAAGCGGCAATTCCATTCTCATAATTGCCAAATGCTAGCACATGGTTTGTAGAATATATTAAAAATATCCCCCCCCATAAAAGCATTAAAAATAAATGTTTCATGATTTATTCTAGTTAAGCAAAAAACTCGTTAGACGGAAACTTTACTTATCTTAATTAACAACTACTTACTAAGCTTTTAGAGTAAAATTAACTAATTTTTTTGATATTTATAGCAAAATTCTTTTTATTCGTTTTTTGGAAGAATTTAAAACACCTATCTATGTCATCTAAAATCCTACCTAATAAATATACATTACAATTCTTTGTGTGAATGATTTAGAATATGAGAGTGGGCAATACTAATATTTATCTTTTTAATTGATTTATAATAAAAAAAATAATGACTAAAAAGCCAAGCCTAACCAATGTTAAAATTAAAAATTCAAAAAAATTTAAAACAAAAGAACGAGGCTTTGAAGAAAAAAAAAAGCCTAAAAAGAAAGAACTCTCTGAGGAGTTGATTTCACTGACTCAAACCTGGGACGAAGATCTCTGCGAATAGAATTTATTATGTTTCAAAACTGGGAAACATTCATATTATTGATTGTAGCATTAGCTATCGTAATACCGCTCCTCCTTAAAAAATTTTACTAAGTATCTTCTTAACTAAAAACTAGATTCACCTCTCTATTTAACAAAACACAATAAAGGGGTTAAACAAGAGCAAAAAGAAGTAATGACTCAGTTGCTCCTGTTAGTGTTTAAACAAGCATATAAACTCTTATAAAAAGATACCTATCCCTTTATTTTCTACCTAGATTTTTTCTTAAAAGCTAATTCTCTTGTTATAGTTTTCTCCAATTTTTTAATTTCTAACTTTGAAAACTTAAAGTTAAAACTAAGAAAATTACTATCAGAGTTTTTCATATGCCTCAATATTTTCACATACTTTACAAATTGATGTGACAACTTTTCCATAGTATCAGATAAAGTGGACCTACCTCCTAAAACCTCTTTCAAACTTGAAGCCGCCGAGGAGTAATAAAATTCCCCTTTATCAACATAGGTATCCCCAAGAATATTTGTGTCTGATCGCAACAACCCTAGATTAAGCAAGAAATAATCTGCATTAATTCGATAAGCAATAAACTTCCTTGATCGCTCATTTGTCTCCATAACGGTTTGTCCTACATCCGCATCCATACTAACGATATATTTATTTACTAGAGTTTGCGACCTGCCTTTGACTAGATCAGAGAGCATTAGTGTTATGTATTGATTAACATCCTCATCGTATTTTAGCTGATTATCTTTTGCTTTTTTCCAATTTTTTTCCCGCCACTGAGAATTCCGGTTTTCTTCAAAAAGTAAGTCAAGCCCTTCATTCGAGGGATGTCCACTTTCTATACGAGCCTTTAAAAACCGATTTGAAAAAAAAGATTCTGTCGATTCAATACTGCCATTGTCTAGGTGGGTAAACTTTTCAAGCATAACATGAACCTCCTTAAAAAATTCAAGTTAGAAAGCAAAATAAGTTTTTAGCATACGATGAAATTATCTTTAGTAATCAGCCCCCTTAAAGTCAAAGTTATATTTCTAAACAAAATGATATACACTACCTTAGGGTTATGCAACGTCATTAATTGCTAGCACTCTTCCTTTTGGAGTGCTGCATCCTAGGGAAATAGCATTGCGGTTTTTTCTTTACCGACTAAATATTAAGTCACTTGTATTTCACAAAATCAAGAATGGTATAAAACGTCTTTCATTATATATTCTAGTTCTTGCCCAAACTACAAACCAATCAAAAAAATGCTTGTAGAAATTGGTTTGTCATTCATAGAAACTAATCAAGAATTTGCTCAAGAAGACTCTTTCGGTAAGAATTTTTCATCGCCCACATTACTATTAGATGATGATACTGCTGTTTTTGGTGTGAAAATAAATTCATCAGAAGGTGCTTGTAGCACAAATTTCCCTGCTAAAGAGAAGGTAATAAATTTACTCAACGGATTAATTTTAGTTCATTAATGATCTATAGGTATTTAGATTATCTCTCAATTGCCGATAAATTTTATATACAGGTAATAGACCTTGGTGCATATAGATGCTAGAGGGAGGTATTCTTATGAGAATTCCTGATTATCGAAATGTCCACGGAATCAAAGGGTTAAATCAGTGGACGACAAAAACAAATAGAGTTGACAAAGCTCATAAAGATGAGTTTGAAAAAGAATTGGAAGACTCCATTCATAAAAGAAGATCTGAAGCAAAAGCGAAAAAAAAAGAAAAAATTAAGAGAAAAAACCTGGCTATTATTTACGAAGATCAAAAACTAAGTGAGATGCAGCAAGAAACTGGCCAACTATTTTCTGAATGCGACAAAAATCTTAAATCGGAAACGGATTTAGATTTAGACGAAGGAACTAAGAATAATAGCAGCAAATTTTCTAGTTGGAGTTAAGAAATAACATTACTGTCTTTAGAACTATAATACCGATGGCAAAAACTGGATGAGTCACATCATGTGCTTGCTAACTTTAGGGTCAAGAGCCTTAATAATTCTAGTACTAGATGCCTTGCGAATAATCCCATAATCAATTTATCTTTAAATTTTCTAGTGGTTTTTATGCCATACAATATAAAAGTAATATGGATTGGATGTATTATAATAATATTATTTAGTTTTATTTTTTTCTCAATTTTGTAGAAGTGTTAAGTTTTGCATAGATAGCGAGAGTAATTTAAAAGTTGCAACTCCTGTATCAAAACCCCATATTTTTTAGCACTTCTACCCTCGATAGCTCTAATTGACCAAACACCTTAAGCTCTTTTATAAAGGAGTAACTAAACCCTCCCTTTAGAGATTGTAAAATTATGTCGATAAGAAGATATCTGGAACGCAATTTAGGCTACCAGTAAAACATAAAGATATAAACTATTAGGGAGTTAATAATGTTTTTTACATTAGAATCAAAACCAAGAAATACAAACTGTCCTCATTGCAAATCAACCGATACATTTCTATCTATGCATAATGATTCTAGGTACTGCGTTAACTGTAACAAAAAATATGATAGGTCAGATGAAATTCGCTTGAGGGAGCAACAAATGGATGAAGCGCAGTGGGCTTTGTAACCATCTAACGGTAGCGAGGCTGTTCTTTCATTAAATGAAAATCTAGTGATTGTTTAACAGGATAAACAAATCATATCATTAATCTTTTTCAGATTCGTGCTTTTCCTGATTCCAACCTCCATCAGGTGCGCAACGAACGCAACGGATTTGTTTGAAAAGCACATCCCAGTCACCATCAATGGCAGCAAAGTCGAGAAGGCATCGCAAGGCTTTAGACTTATCCCCTAATTTGTATTTGTTTGCTGCGTACTCTAACATTTTTACCAAATCTTCTTGAATCTCAAATTCCACTGGTATCTTTTTTCCTGCCATATTATTTCCCCTTCAACAAAAACATTATAATTATAAAAATAATGCTACTAAGTTTATATTTTTCTTAAACACTTATTAGGACTCTAACCTCGGGTTCCTGCAGTTATAAGAATTTTTTCAAGCAGAAACCCAGGTAATAACCGTTTGAGACAGGCAAAAATATAAGTGGGTGTAGTAACATAATACCGAGCTTTAGGCTTGGAGCTTTCCAGAGCCCGCAACACCTTCTCCAATACTGCAGTAGCGGGTAAAGTAAATGGTAAAGGGGCTGTTTCCTTGGTTAACCTTTCTTCCATAGCCTCATATCGTTTACAAAAATGACTAGGTTTAGCATTAATGTTTTCTTTATATTTTTCGTAGGCATTTTTACGAAACTTTGCTTCTATAGGCCCTGGCTCGATGATTGAAACAAAAATATTCGTTCCCTCCAATTCCATTCGCAGTGTATCTGAGAGACCCTCTAAAGCATGTTTACTGGCAGTATATGCTCCTCGAAAGGGAAGAGAAATAAACCCAAGAATAGAACTATTTTGAATTATTCTCCCATAACCTTGTTTACGCATTGTTGGCAGAATTTGGTTTGTTAATTCCAGATAACCGAATACGTTTGTTTCAAACTGTTCACGTAAAACGTCACGTCTCAAATCCTCTACAGCTCCCGGTTGACCAAACCCACCGTTGTTAAATAATGCAAAAAGTTTACCCTCTGTTTTATTTAAAACCTCATGCACAGCTCCTCTAATAGAAGCAGAATCATCAAGATCCAATTGAAAGCTTTCCATTCCTTTATTTAAAAGAGCTTCGACATCCTCATTCTTTCGTGCAGTTGCAAATACCCTATAGCCACGTTTTAATAAACCTTCAGCCACGCAAAGACCTATACCCGAAGAACATCCTGTAATCAAAATTGACTTCTCTTCCATAGTTTTATCCTTTTATTTCAGGCAGTCTGCTTATCCATGATTGTCTATTTTATGGAATATTAACGTATTTTTTTGGGGTTATAAAGTAAGAGTTTTTTTTCTCTCAATACACATTCTTGTCTGACTAACTTTCAAGTGAAGTACAAATTTATAAGTTTTTGGAATATACATCGCTGCTTATTATATAACTACCCACATTTTGAGAGACAAGGTGTTCATCACAGTTTAATACGCTAAAGATCCTCCCGTGAATATTTTTTATACAAGCTAAACCTACTCTGAAGTTTATTCTCACTAAATTTAATACCACAGATTTATAAAACATACTCTATATTGTCTTTTAAAAGTTTAGTGAAAAAAGGTATTTACTGATTTATAACTTTTTAAAGTTTCTTACGCATATAATATTTAGTAAACTTCCCTTGAAATTACCTGCAATCACAGCATTCGAATTTCTGTTTAATGATAATTTTATTTAATATTAATACCCATAGTTACCTTATATACCTATGAAAACCATTGTTTTGCTTAGTGGAGGGTTGGATTCTTCGACCGCTTTAGCAATTGCAGTAAATGAAGGATATGAACCTTATGCCCTCTCGTTTCGTTATGGCCAGCGCCACAAAGTTGAACTTGACGCGGCAAAACAGATTGCAAAGAGTTTCAATACTAAAGAGCATATAATCGTTGATATAGATTTAAGGCAGTTTGGTGGTTCTGCGCTAACTGACAATATAGATGTCCCAAAAGATCGTTCTGAAAATCAAATGGGAACAGAAATACCCATAACATATGTGCCCGCCCGCAATACTATCTTTTTATCTTATGCTTTAGCTTGGGCCGAAGTTTTAGATTGTAAACACATCCACTTAGGTGTAAACGTTCTTGATTATAGCGGCTATCCTGATTGCCGCCCTGAATATATTGGCGCTTTTGAAAAAATGGCCAACTTAGCTACTAAAGCATCTGTAGAAGAAGAAGAAAAATTATCAATTCATACACCACTCATTAATCTTACAAAAGCTGAAATCATACAAAAAGGTATTCAGTTTGATGTTGATTACTCCATTACTAGTAGTTGCTATGACCCTTCCTCTGATGGAATGCCTTGTTTACAATGTGACTCATGCCTGTTAAGAATAAAGGGTTTTTCAGAAATAGGGATGGATGATCCTTTAATTAAAAAATATAAAGAGTAGGGACTATTTTTACCTGAGGTCTTCGAGGACCAATATTATCAATACAAAAGCTATAATGACTTATTCTATTAAAGAAATTTTTTATACATTGCAAGGGGAAGGTGCAAATGCAGGGAGGTCAGCCGTTTTTTGTCGATTCACTGGGTGTAATTTATGGTCAGGTTATGAAGCTGATCGCGCTGACGCAATTTGCAATTTTTGTGACACCGATTTTGTTGGAGTCGATGGAGCCAATGGCGGAAAGTTTAACAAAGCAACTGAACTTGCAGAAACTGTAGATAAAATCTGGAATACTCATGTTACAAACTCAACAAATAAATTTATAGTTTGTACCGGAGGGGAACCACTGCTACAACTCGACACCAACTTAATTCAAGCATTTCACGAACTTAGTTTTGAAGTCGCGGTTGAAACTAATGGTACACAACCAGCACCGTCAAATATCGACTGGATATGTGTTAGCCCGAAAACAAAGGTCTCAGATTTATTATTAACATCAGGGGACGAACTAAAGTTTGTTTACCCCCAAGAAATTATCCAACCAGAACAATTTGAAAACTTTGAGTTTGATTTATTTTACCTTGTTCCTATGGACGGCAAAGACAAACAAAAAAACACCCAACTGAGCGCAGAATATTGCTTAAAAAATCCTAAATGGAAATTAAATTTACAAATGCATAAACTAATAGGGCTTCCATAACCTGACTTTAGGCACCTCAAACAAAAAATTGGCTTCGGCCTAAACCGTAACCCATGATTTAAATTAACTGTTATCTCGATAAAATATTTTTCATACTACGAACGCGCTTTTTCATATCTGGATTATTAGTTGAATGTTGAATTATTAAAAGTAACTTAAGGTAACCTTCAGGGTCTACGCCAACGTTCTTGACAAATTCTAAGGCTAGTTTATCCGCTTCCTCTTCTTTATTGAAGTCAAACCCTTTCGCCATAATTGTTTTTCCCATTTTAAGAGTAGAGTCGTAATGACCAAAAGATTGATTTTGATAGGAATTATTCACAGATGGGATTTGTGTCGGTATAATAATTCCCACCTTGGAATAATAATGCCCTAACTTAAGATGTGCTAACTCATGGGCAGCAACAAATATTTTTTGAGAATGGTTTAGTTTTTGAATAAATTGCCGAGTAATATTTACCTCATTTCCTTTATTCACCCAAGCGTTATCAAAATCATCTTCCCAGACGACCGAACGGAAATAACCAATCTCTGAGGGGAAATTAGCTGAGATAATGGAGTCAATTATATTTTGCCACAGGTCTATATAATGAGAGCATTCTGGGGAAAGGGGTGCCTGACATTTTTTTTGCAATCCAACACAACTAGCCAACAACATAACAACCAATAATATTAATTGCGTAACAATAGTCACCTTAATAAATAAAATTTTCACAATATAAGTTTGATATAGCTAAGGTCTGGAGCGTCACCATCTGAAAATTAATTTACTAAACATAAATTCCCTTAGTTTTGAAGGATGAAGCTATTTTATTACAACTGACTCCAGATAAAACATAGGAGGCAAACAATGGTAACTCAAAAAAAAGATTAATAATCTAATACAGGAGATTAAGAATAAAAAAATAGCTGCCAAAGGGCAGCGTTCTGTAAAAAGGGCTTACAGAAAATCGCCGTTAACCCTTATTTTAAATGGTCGGGGCGAGAGGGTTTGAACCTCCGACCCCCTACTCCCAAAGCAAGAGTTCCACTCCATAGGCTCATGTTATTCTTTTGTATGCCTTGTTTCTCATCCGCAAATCAATGTGGTCCATATTTTTCCCGAACGGATACTCAAGTATTTTTTGAACTTTTATCAATATAATGAGGAAGCACATAATTAAAAAGGAAGAAAAAATACCATAAAGACCCAATATTGCAAATTGAGGGCTTAAGATTAGCACACCCGCTACCAAGGCCCAGTCAAGAAAAATTCTTAATGTTCTTGGAGTTCTATTTTCTTTAATTGCAAGCAACTTTTCA